>NZ_JAASJR010000004.1:0-317857 GCF_019731275.1 Lysinibacillus sp. K60
TTTTCGTACTAAATGATCTTGGGGAACTAATTGATCAATCGTTAACATTTCTAATTGTTCACGTTCATTGATTTGATGTTTCGTCATCATGGTTAATCACCTCGAAAGTGTACTTTTTATCAATAGATGAATAAGGAATTCTTTATGTAGAAGTTGATTGGAACGAAGGGTGGCGACTCCTGCGGGAAAAGCGGGAAAGTCGAGATCCTGGACTGAGCGAAGCGAGGGAAGCAGCTCGACCCCGCCCGCGGAAAGCGTCCGCCCGTAGTGGAAATCAACGGCTTTACTTTATTTTATTGTAAAAGAAAAAAGACTGTAGGCAAACTCAAAATTCATTGAGTTTGTCTACAGTCTGAACTCTGCATATTGTATGCAGAGTTAAAAATATCCTTTTTCCTTTAAACTAATATATTGATGGTCGCCGATGATGACGTGATCTATTAACTCTATCCCTATAATATAGCCTGCTTCAACAATTCGCTTTGTTACTTCAATGTCCTCCGAGCTCGGTGTTGGCACCCCACTTGGATGGTTGTGGGCACATATAATAGAGGCGGCAGACCTTTTGACAGCTTCTCGAAATATTTCTCTAGGATGAACGATAGAGGCATTTAAACTGCCAATGAAAATCGTCTGCTTATGAATAATTTGATTTTTTATATTTAAAAAAAGCACTACAAAATGCTCCTGATTAAGCGACGTCATATCAGGCATTAAGTAAGTTGCTGCATCTTGCGGAGAACGTATCGTGAATTTCTCATCATTATGTTTTTGAGCCAGTCTTCTACCCAGTTCAATGGCAGCCATTAATTGAATGGCTTTCACCTCACCTATTCCTTTAATAGCCATCATTTCTTCGATGGTTGCGTGCTTCAAATGATGGAGTCGTTCAAAAACATTTAACACCCTATTTGCAAGAACAAGCACAGATTCTTCCTTTGTGCCTGTCCTCAATAAAATAGCGAGTAGCTCTTGATTCGATAAACTTTCAGCCCCTTGTCGTAATAGCCGTTCACGAGGGCGATCCTCTATATTGACATCACGTATCATCAAAGTTGGTAAAGCGTCTTCTAGCAAAAATATTCACTCCTTCGCAAACTGGACTATCTGTAGATCCACCAATTGCGAAAACAAAGCTGCAAGTGGTAGACCTACAACATTGTTATAATCTCCTTCAATTCGTTTAACTAATAGTGTACCAATCGTTTGAATGCCATAACCACCCGCTTTATCGAAAGGATCTCCTGTATCTACATAAGCTTCAATTAATTCCTGCGATAGACGGTGGAAAACAACTGTCGTCTCTTCCACAAAGGTCGTTTCCTTTCCATCCGGTTCGATTATAGCGACCGCAGTCATCACACTATGTTTGTTATTTGACAAACGTAATAAGTGAGAAATAGCTTCCTCACGCGTTTTGGGTTTATGTAGTAGCTCTTGATTGTAAACAACGATCGTATCTGCACCAATAATCGTGGCATTAGCTGCTTTTTTGGCTACATCACGCGTCTTCAATAAAGCTACTCCTTTTACATAATCCTGCATTGTATGAGCTTGTACACTTGTTTCTTCCACTTCACTTGTCAAGACTTCAAATGGGAGTGCTAGCATGTTAAGCAATTCCTTACGCCTAGGGGAAGCAGAAGCAAGGACAAGCTTATGATTTGTTTTTAACATTATCTGATCATTCCTCCTTATCCTTATGATACAGAAGAATGCACAATTTGAAAATTTTCAAAAAAACAAGATAATGAAGATTTCATTATAATTTATTGTTAAAACTTCACTTGAAGACACGTATTTTTAGATTGGTAATGTGCAAAAACATGCAGACGAATGATGTCGATATCGTTGGAAATAGTAGAGGCCGCTGCACCAATGGACTGCCAATCCTCAGGTAGCGTTGAGTCCTTGCCATTTTCCTTAAAATTTAATTTTGCGGCATTTTTATCTGCTAAAGCAGTTGGTAGTTCTGCCAAGGTCGGTTCTTTACAGCTTTCACCACTGACGCTAAATGCCTTTTTAAAGGTAGCGGGGTCCTGTAAAAATTTTAGCTGACTTTCCTCCGTCACCATGCTTGTCCACACATAAAACTTGTCATCAACTTGAACAATCGCGCTCTCTTTTAAGGCAGGATACTCAGCAACAAATGAACTTGCACTCTCATAGTTTGAATACACGCCAGCTTGGCTTGCATAAAACATAGATGCATTAGATGTATTGGTTGTCTCCCCGGCAGTTGGAATTGTTTCTGTTTGTGATTGATTATTTGCCACTTCACTACCATTTTTCTTTAAAGGTAATTGCGTGCTGGCTTGTAAAACGCCCAGAAAAATTGCTACACCTAATAGACCAACAAATCCACCTATAATCATTGCTCGAAATATTTGTTTTTTCATCACATGACTTACAATTTTCATTTAACTATCACCTCATCCTTCCACCTATCTATGCCAACATCATATGATATTATATGTACATTCCAAAGGGTAAATGCGAATTTATTATTTTTTGATACGGAACTCATTGCAATCCTAAATTTGCAGCCATAAAAAAACTAGGACTCCCTATCAAGAGCCCTAGTTATTGCATTGTTTCAATCTATGACGAACCTCTGTTAATAAATATAACGATCCTGCTACAATGGTTCTCTGCTGTCTATGTGATTGTGCCTGTATAAAGGATGCATAGTCAACCAAGGTTGTTTTCGATGTTGCATGAGAAAGTTTGGCCATTTGATGGGCTGGCATTGCTCGTGAATTAGCAAAATCAACGAAGTAAAAGTCATCACTCACCTGCTCTAGAAGCCCGAGAATCTGCTGAACATCTTTATCTGCTAGTATGCCAACGACAAAGGTTATCTGCTCATTTGGATATTCACACTGAATCGTTTCTACTAATTTTTGAGCACTTGCAGGATTATGTGCACCATCCAATATAACGAAAGGCATTATTTCTTCAAAGCGTCCCAAAATAGAGGCCTTTTGCACAGCTTGACGAATAGCTGTTTGATCAATAGACACGCCTAATACTGACGCCACTTCAAAAAATGCTGTAATGGCGAGAGCCATATTGTTCCCCTGATGTGCCCCCTTCATAGCACGTTTCAGGTTCGCTATTTTGAACTGCTGTACGTCATTTATATAGCTTTCTCCATCAGTTGTCGGCTTAATGGAAAAATGCTGACCTAATGCAAATAGAGTGGCTTTTTTTTGATTGGCTACTGCCTCCACAACTCGCTTCGCCTCACCCGGCAAATCACCAATAATAACTGGACGTTGTTGTTTAATAATACCTGCTTTATGGTGTGCAATGCTTTCAAGTGTACCCCCTAAAAACTTTGTGTGTTCTAAAGCAATACTTGGGATAATAGAGACAATGGGTATTACCACATTTGTGCTATCCAATAAACCACCCATTCCCGCTTCAATCAGCGCAATATCCACCTGCCCATTGACAAAATGTAAAAATGCCGCCACCGTCAGCAATTCAAAATCGGTTAGTTTGCCACTCAGCCCAGCCTCATGCATCTGTTGAAAAACTCGATCCATTTCAGCTTCTTTAATAGGTTGACCAGCTATTTGAATTTGGTCATGAACATCAATGATACACGGTGACATAAATTTGCCCACGCGTAAGCCATGTTCTTGTGCAATTGCCTCTAGAAATGTTAACGTAGAGCCTTTGCCATTTGTGCCTGCTAAGTGGACGACACGTAAAGTTTGTTCAGGATTACCTACTAATGATAAAGCCTCTTCAATCGCTGTAAGACCTGGTTTAATTACATCATCACTTTTAACTTGCCATTTCTCTTTATAATGATCAAAGTTTGGGATCATTGTCCTTCCTCCTGTAGCCACTGTCGAGCTTGTGCTATAAAGTATAATGAGCCTGTAATGACAACAATATCCTCTTTTTGGCGTTCTTGTAATACTGTTTGAAGGCTTTTTAGCCATTCTGTATGAACCGTTTTATTTGCATGTGTCGACAACATCGCTAAGCTTTCAGCAGGCATTGCATTCGGTAGGTCTATTTGTGTAAAAGTGATCGAGGTGGCAACAGTATCCATTAGTTCTATACTGTTGGCATGATCCTTGTCTGCTAATGCCGCATAAATAAAGTGATAATGGTTTCTTGGATAGACATTTTTTAGTGTTTGGATAAGAGCAGCTGTCCCCTCGGAATTATGAGCACCATCTAGCACAATTTGATTTGGCCATTGCTCAAAGCGGCCTGCCCATTGCGCGCATTGTAGACCCTGACAAATAGAATCATCAGCAATGCCAATTGCCCCCTGCTCACGTAATGTTAGCATGGCTGTGATTGCCAAACTTGCATTATTTATTTGATGTTGACCAGCCATTTTTAATGGTATATCCTTCATCAAGACAGGGGCCTTTTCATATGTAAAGTGCTGATAGTCAGCACTTTGCCAACTATTTGTCACCGTGAAGTCTTGCCCTAAAACTAAGCATGATGCATGTCGTTCCTCTGCAGTAGCTTTAATGACAGCCAATGCCTCCTCATTTTGAACACCTACAACAGCTGGTATGCCTTCTTTGATGATGCCAGCTTTTTCAGCGGCAACCTTTGCGAAGGTGTCACCTAAAAAGGCTGTATGCTCTAGCGAAATCGTTGTAATAATAGATATAAGCGGTCTTACTACGTTTGTCGCATCCAAACGTCCTCCAAGCCCTGTCTCAATAAGTGCAATATCTACTCCTTCATGTGCAAAATATTGAAACATAATCAGTGTAACTACCTCAAAAAAGCTTGGAAAATCGCCATTGTAGTGTTCTTCTATAATTTTCGCAAGTTTATTGAAATAGTAGAGAAATTGCTCATCCGAAATTTGGCGGCCGTTAATGGTCATACGTTCATTGACTCGCTCTAAATGCGGAGACGTAAATGCCCCTACAGTGTAGCCTGCATGTTGAAGCATTTCTCTTAATGCGTTCACCGTAGAACCTTTACCATTTGAACCAGCTACATGGATTACTCTTAGCTTGTTGTGAGGTTCATCTAAATGCCCTAGTACTTCTCGCATAAGGACAAGTGGCGCACGTTTATGATCAACTGCTTTTAATGTAAAAATAAATTTTGTACATTCGTTCATTGTGTTAAACAAAAGAAACACTCCTTCTTACTGCAATATCTTTATTTTAGTACAAGTAACGTTTAATAACATAGCAAAATGACAAAATACAAAAAACACGCAGCTAGCAACTGCGTGTTCGTATTAATATTATTTTAGTGTACTTTATGAGCACCTAATAAAGCACCCATATTATTTAAAATAGTTTTTGCATCACTATTTAATAAAGGATGAACATCTGGGCGTTGCACTAATTCAAAAGCGTTTTTTAACGTTCTTTTTAGCATCGATATATCAAAATCTGAGCAATACTCATTAATTTTTTGGATTGTTAATAAATCAGTCCTTGATAATTTAATGCTATCCTGCTGAGGATTACTATTTGCTAATATGTGCTTAATCAGGACACGGCCACTTGTATTCAATAAACGATAATACTTTGCTTCGGATAATTTTAAGAGATTTGTTTCGATCAATACTCTCGCACTTACAAAGTCTAATTCATCACATGCTTTGTTGACTTTTGTAATAATGGTTGCAATATTTCCTGACATTCTCAACACCTCCATAGGCTCTTATTTTCTTTACTAACAAAGACTGTCTATCTAAAAAACCATCCATTCTCAATTTCAGATTTGGTTTTTCACGGCTAAATAACAATGAAATTAGGTTTTGTTTCCTATAAGTTCAGTGCTGAACATCATCTATTAGACCAATTTATTTAAAATAATACTATATATTTTTACCTAATTCAATGCATATCTTTAGCTCTATATAAAAAAACAATGGATGACTTTTTCGTCATCCATTGCTTCATCTTTACATATTTTTTAATTCTTCTAAACGTTTTAAAACAACTGCATGCTTGCTTTCGTAATCTGCTAATTTCTCACGTTCTGCGTTGACTAACGCTTCCGGTGCTTTCGATACAAACTTCTCATTCGATAATTTACCTGTAACAAGCTTTACTTCTTTCGCCCATTTCTCTAATTCTTTTTCAAGACGGGCAATTTCTTCCTCTAGATTGATTAGTCCAACAAGAGGTAGGAAAACTTGTGCTCCTGTCACAACAGCCGTCATTGATTGTCCTGGAGCCTCTAAACCTTCACCAATTGTTAAAGTGTCAGGATTACAGAATTTTTCTAGATATGCTTGATTCTCTTCAAGTACAGCTGCTGTTGCTGCATCTTTCGCTGAAATAAACAACGGTACTTTTTTGCTCATTGGTGTATTTACTTCCGCACGAATATTACGTACTGAACGTATAATATCCATTAGGAGCTTCATATTATCTGCTTCATCAGCAAAATGAAGATCTGTGCGTACTGTTGGCCATGCTGCCACTGTAATAGATTCACCTTCATGTGGTAAGTGCTGCCAGATTTCTTCTGTAATGAAAGGCATAAATGGATGTAATAGACGCATTGTTTGATCTAGTACGTAAGCTAAAATAGAGCGAGTTGTCTTTTTAGCTGCTTCATCCTCACCGTAAAGAGGTAATTTTGCCATTTCAATATACCAAGAACAGAAATCATCCCAAATGAAATTGTATAGTTCACGGCCAACTTCACCGAATTCATAACGCTCTGCAAGAGAGGTAACGCGTTCAATCGTTTCATTTAAGCGCGTTAAAATCCATTTATCAGCGACTGATTTTTCACCAGTTAAATCGATCTCATCATATGTCATTCCATCCATATTCATAAGCGCAAAACGTGATGCATTCCAAATCTTATTGGCAAAGTTCCATACTGCTTCTACTTTTTCAGTTGTATAGCGTAAATCTTGACCAGGTGATGAACCAGTAGCTAAGAAGTAGCGTAATGAATCTGCACCGTATTGTTCAATGACATCCATTGGATCAACACCATTGCCAAGTGATTTACTCATTTTACGCCCTTCACCGTCACGTACTAAACCATGAATTAGCACATCTTTAAATGGACGTTGATCTGTAAACTCAAGACCCTGGAAAATCATTCGAGAAACCCAGAAGAAAATAATATCATAGCCTGTTACTAATGTATTTGTTGGATAGTAACGTTTATATTCTTCATTTGCTTCATCTGGCCAACCCATAGTAGAAAACGGCCATAGTGCTGAAGAGAACCATGTATCTAGTACATCTTCATCTTGCGTCCAGTTTTCTGCATCTGCTGGGGCTTCTTTACCTACGTATATTTCACCTGTTTCATTATGGTACCAGGCTGGAATTTGATGGCCCCACCATAATTGACGAGAAATACACCAATCGCGAATATTCTCCATCCAGCGAGAATATGTGTTTTCAAAACGAGCAGGAACAAAGTTTACTTTCCCTTCTTCGTCCTTTTGTAGCTCTAGGGAAGCATCAGCAAGTGGTTGCATTTTAACGAACCATTGTGCTGAAAGATATGGCTCAACAACAGCACCAGAACGCTCAGAGTGTCCTACTGAATGCATATGCTCTTCAATGCGAATTAACACACCTGCTTCTTGTAAATCAGCAACAATTTGCTTACGGCATTCGAAGCGATCCATTCCTTTATATTTGCCCGCAAGATCATTCATAGTACCGTCTTCATTCATTACTAGAATGCGCTCCAGATTGTGACGATTACCCACTTCAAAGTCGTTCGGATCATGGGCTGGTGTCATTTTTACAACCCCAGTACCAAATTCCATATCAACGTACTCGTCAGCAACAATTGGAATTTCGCGACCTACAATCGGTAAAATAACGTTTTTACCAATTAAGTGCTGGTAACGCTCATCGTTCGGGTGAACAGCTACCCCAGAGTCACCAAGCATTGTTTCGGGACGTGTTGTAGCAACTTCTACATAGCCTGAGCCATCAGCTAATGGATATTTCATATGATAGAAGGCACCTTGCACATCCTGATAAATTACTTCAATATCAGACAATGCTGTTTTTGCTGCTGGGTCCCAGTTGATAATACGTTCACCACGATAAATTAAGCCTTTTTCATATAACTGAACAAAAACTGTTTTTACCGCGTCTGAAAGACCTTTGTCTAATGTGAAACGTTCACGTGTATAATCTAATCCAAGACCAAGCTTTGCCCATTGATCACGAATATGTCCAGCATACTCTTCTTTCCATTCCCATGTTTTTTCAAGGAATTTTTCACGTCCTAAATCATAACGTGTAATATTATCCTCACGCAGCTTGGCTTCTACTTTTGCCTGTGTTGCAATACCCGCATGGTCCATACCTGGCAACCATAGGGCATCATAGCCTTGCATGCGTTTCATACGAATGAGGATATCTTGTAATGTTGTATCCCAAGCATGACCTAGGTGTAATTTACCTGTTACGTTCGGTGGTGGAATAACGATTGAATAGGGTTTTTTCCCACTTTCAGGCTGTGCCTCGAAAAACTTCCCTTGTAACCACCATTCATAGCGACCAGCTTCAATGGACTGTGGGTCATATTTAGTTGGCATTGAAATGTTTTCTGTCATATTGACTCCTCCTATTGTTTGAAAACTGTTGGTAAAGAAATACTATTTATTTTTTTACCCAATAAAAAAACTCCTCTCGTCTAAAAGGACGAAGGAGTTTTAGTTCGCGGTACCACCTTTAATTCCAGCAGGGTTAAGATACATGTTAAATGACATATTTTCTCAGCCTATTCTACTGGCTCTCAATTCGGTAACGGTGTTTAACCGGCTTTAACTACTATTAGTTCACTAAAGCTGCTCAAGGGCTACCTTCAATTCCGTACAAATAGAAACTTCTCAGCTACCGTTTCCTCTCTGAAAATGTAGTCAAAATTTACTCTTCCCTATCATAGCATCTGTATTTGATTTTCCTTATTGTACCGCAGGATCGTGTCATTTTTCAAGTGATTTAGTCATCTTTTAGTAAGAGAAAAGTAAAGAGAAAAGGAAGTGACAATTCAAATGCGACGACGCAAGTATAACCCTTGGCTTTTACCACCCTGGCTACGACAAGTTCGTTTTTATTGCAGAACCATTATCGTGCCGATTTGTGCTTTTCAGTTTATCCGTGTCATTATTGTGCCAACATCAGGTGATTTAGTCTTCTTATTACTCCTGCTACTTCTCTGCTATTTACTTTTGAAAGACATCATTTGAAACACGAACTTTAAGCGGTGTATATTCTTCTGTTAGATCCCAAATCATAGAAGGCACTTCATGCCAAGTACTGGATTCACGTACAACAATATGGCTTGAGGATTCTCTTAATATAGCTTTTTGGTTAACTGTTGTAGAATTCTCTTGGCGTGAAGCTGCTGCTACTGCGGCAGGTTGTTTCACTTGAATACTTTCTTCAATTACAGCCAATGTCTCCTCTTGTTCGAAAGCATGTGTTGATAGGTGCGGATTGTCTAACACATCTTTTTCAACAACAGGTTCATATTCATTGAAAGCACTTGTGACTGTCCACTCAAGCTGACACACCTGATTTGTCAGACTAGGGCGAATATCCTTGACCATTAAATCTTTGACATCGGATTCTTTTGGTAAATCCACATGTAAAGGAACGGCATACTCAAAATAACCAGTATCTCCTTGAATATCAAGAGCATCAATTGTAATTAAATCTTCATTTTCTGCAAATGCTTGCATATCTTGAAAATCAAAGCGAACGTGTGCGGTGATATGATAGATGCCCATAAGTCGCAAAGAATCCTCTAACTGCATCGCCTGCCACTGTGGCTTAATTTGAACAGCTGCTATTTCAGTTGGGCAGCCATATCCAGGAAAACAAAATGTTTCGCGCATATTCCAAGTTTTGTGTTCGATAATAATCCCTCCCTTTGCATCATATGACGATTTGAAGGATAGTATGCGAGGATGTTGCCATTTGAACATAGTCTAAAATAGATACTACTAAAAAAATGACATGCTAGAAGTAATAGTCTAGCATGCCATTCCCATGGATGTTGGTATCATTAAACATTTACTAATTTAATTTTATTAGCCACACGATCTGTTAGCATTTGTGTTGCCTTTGGTACGATCGGTTTAAAAATTGGATTTAGAACAGGGCCAGCTAACCCGCCCGCAACGACTTCTAAGAATCCTGTCATTTTAGTATTTTCAGCGTCGATACTTTCTGCGAGGAAATAGCCATTTCCTGTGAAGTTATCAGAAAGCCCCTTTAATTCAAATGTAACTTTTGATGGTGCTAACCATTCTAAGATTGTAATTTCTACTTCAACTGTTTTTTTCAAAACGCCAACATTGCCTTTAAAAGTCCAAGTGGAGTGTTTCTCATCAATCATTTCATGTGCATTATAACCAGGGACAAGCTTTGCCCATTTTTCCATATCACTAACGAAATCCCATACATGTTCAATCCCTACGGGTACTTCGACCGTGTGTGTGCCTGTTGCCATATCAATTCACTACTTTCTTTTATGAATAGCTATATTATAAACGATATCGCCCACAATTTGGCTATGCTGAAAGATGTAATTTTGACAAAAGCAGGTCCTTCATCCAGTATAGTTGAGCTTACTTACTAGTAAATATATGCTATTATTCCTTTTTGCTCATGTATTCCTCAAGCACTATAATGCTTTCTGCTTAATCCATTAAAAAATGTAATATCAACGTAGAAAAAGCAATTTTGCAAGGCGAGGGTTGTTTTTCGTTCCACCAGCGGAGCTGCTTCACTCACTGCGTTCTTGCACCTCTCCATAAAATGAATAGTGAACACATTCACTTTATGAAAACCTTTGCTATAAAGAAACATTTTTATGGGTTGGAGTGGAGGATGCTTGACTCCCATGGGATAGCTAAAGAGGTGAGGCCACAGGAGAGCAAGTAGCCTACAGAGGAAAACATTTTCACTTCCCGCAAAAATTCTAGTAATGGTTTTGTTTTTTAACAGCAGAAGAGCATGCTAGAAATAATTCTAGCATGCTCTATCAAATTAATTTTATTGCGCTAATTGCGCAAATACTTTATGGAATGCTGCCACCGTTGTCGCAATGTGCTCTTCCGTATGAGCTGTTGAGATGAATAGTCCCTCGAATTGAGAAGGAGGTAAGAAAATACCTTCCTCTGCCATTAGACGGAAATACTCAGCGAATAATTGTAAATCTGATGTTTTAGCAGAAGCAAAATCAATGACATCTTCATTCGTGAAGAAGAAGCCAATCATAGAGCCTGCACGATTAACAGTGTGCGGGATATTATATTTAGTTGCTGCTTCACGGAAACCAGCCTCAAGCTGATCTCCTAATTTTTTAAAGTAATCATACGTACCATGATCTAAACGTGATAACGTTTCATAACCGGCTGTCATCGCTAACGGATTCCCCGATAATGTTCCTGCTTGATAAATTGGTCCAGCTGGTGCTACTTGCTCCATAATTTCTTTTTTCCCAGCGAATGCACCTACAGGGAGGCCACCTCCGATTACTTTACCTAAAGTAGTCATATCAGGCGTTACCCCAAAATACCCTTGTGCACAGCCATAATCTACGCGGAAACCTGTCATGACTTCGTCAAAGATTAATAATGCACCGTGCTCTGAAGTAAGCGCACGCAAACCTTCTAGGAAACCTGGTTGTGGAGGTACAACACCCATATTTCCTGCGACTGGCTCCACAATTACTGCAGCTAACTCTGCGCCAAATTTTTCGAAAATTACTTTTGCCCCTTCTAAATCATTATAGGCAACTGTCAACGTATTGCGGGCGATATCTGCAGGTACGCCAGGGCTATCAGGTAGGCCTAATGTGGCAACACCAGAACCAGCTTTAATCAATAAGGAGTCACCGTGACCATGATAAGACCCTTCAAACTTTAAGATCTTATCACGACCTGTAACACCACGCGCTACACGTAATGCAGACATAGTAGCCTCTGTTCCTGAAGAAACAAAGCGAATCATTTCCATTCCTGGTAGACGGTCTAGTACTAATTGAGCTAAGCGATTTTCAGTATAGCTTGGAGCACCGAAGGAAGAACCCTTCGCAGCTGTATCTGCAATTGCTTTCACTACCTCGGGATGTGTATGTCCTAAAATTAGCGGACCCCAAGACAATACATAATCAATATATTCATTGCCATCAATGTCTTTAATGATTGCCCCATGGCCAGATTCCATGAAAATCGGGTCCATATTTACTGATTTGAATGCACGTACTGGGCTACTTACACCACCCGGCATTAATTGAACAGCTTCAGCATAGGCTTGTTTTGATTTTTCGTAAGAACGTGTCATTTATTTCTCCTCCAACCAACGTGCAACATCTTTTGCATGATACGTAATGATTAAATCAGAGCCTGCACGTTTCATGCCTAATAATGTTTCAAGCACAACTTTTTTCTCTTCAATCCAACCATTTATAGCAGCCGCTTTAATCATTGCATATTCACCTGAAACATTATACGCAACAAGCGGTAATGGATAGTTATTTTTCATGTCTCGAATAATATCTAAATAGCTAAGGGCAGGCTTGACAATTAGGAAATCTGCGCCCTCTTCGATATCTGACTCTGCCTCACGGAATGCCTCTAGACGATTTGATGGATCCATTTGGTAGGATTTACGATCACCAAATTGCGGAGCACCATCTGCAGCATCACGGAAAGGTCCATAGTAACTGGATGCATATTTGACTGCATAGGACATAATCGGAATATGTTCAAAACCAGCTTCGTCCAGACCAGCGCGAATTGCCGTTACAAAGCCATCCATCATATTAGATGGAGCAATGATATCAGCGCCAGCTTTTGCTTGGGATATCGCCGTGCGGGCTAAAACATCTAATGAAGGATCATTCAAAATTTGATCACCCTCAATTAAGCCACAATGTCCATGATCTGTAAATTCACATAAGCATGTATCCGCGATGACTAATAACTCAGGATGACGTGTTTTAATGAGTCGAGTCGCTTCCTGCACAATGCCATGATCATGAAATGCACCCGTTCCAACCGCATCCTTTTCAGCTGGCAAGCCAAATAAAATAACCGCAGGAATACCTAATGCTACAACCTCATCCACCTCTGCCTCTAATTTATCCAATGAAAATTGAAAAACGCCAGGCATTGAATGTACTTCATTTTTAATATTTTCGCCTTCTATTACAAAAATAGGATAGATCAGGTCCTCTTTATGTAAGTATGTTTCTTTTACCATTGATCGCATCGTTGCATTGGTACGCAAACGACGGTGTCTTTGAAATTGTAGTTTTGTCATGATTTGTCCCCTACTTTCATAATTTCTTCGATGACTGCTTGCATTGTATAAACACTTGGCATAATATCCACAGTAGCGCCGTATTGTTCAAGAGCTGCTTCCGTAATATGGCCAATGGCTGCAATGTGAGCTGCTTCCCAGCCAATATGTGGCACAACCTCCATTGCATAAACGTCAACTGCTGAAGGACTAGCAAAAATCACTGTAACATCTTGATGTTGCTGGATGCAATTGACAATAACAGATGTTTGATCATGTCGTTCTATCGTTTCATAGACTGTCCATTCTTTTAATTCAAAAGGCAATCCATCCTTCAACGTACTTTTCGCCTTTTCTCCTCGAATAAACAGACATCTCGGATGATTACCCGCTACACTCGGAAATTCTTTAACGAAGATATCAGCACTAAATATGGAAGGCATAAAGCTCACTTGAAATCCTAAATTTTCCAGTGCTGTTGTTGTTTTAGCTCCAATAGAAGCTATTTTTCCTTGGAAGTGACTCGCATTAAATTGATGTCGAAGCATTTTACTAGCAAAAGCTTCTACAGCATTTTGACTAGTAAAAATCAACCAATCATATTGCTTAACGCGATTCAATAGTTCAGAATCCTTGCTATCTAATCGTTCACAAGTTTCAATTAATGGGGCTACGATGGCCTGTCCACCTAAAGCTATTATATTTTCGACAATGGTTGTTGTCTTAGATGTGCCTGTTAAAAGTATGGTTTTACCCTTGAGAGGTAAATTACTCGGCATCTTGCTCTGCCTTTACACGCTGAATTAAATCGAAAGCACCTTGTTCTGTTAAAATAGCAGCTAGCTCTTCTCCAATTTTTTGTGCATCTGTACCGACTACTGTTTCTTTATAGACAACAGATGCGTCTGGAGCAGCAACAAGGCCTGTTAATGTAATTTCTTCCCCATTTGAAGTGGCATACCCAGCAATCGGTACTTGACAACCACCATCCATTGCAGCCAAAAATGCACGTTCTGCATGTGCTTCTTGCCATGTAAATGAATCAGTCAGTTTACCTAATTCGGCTAAAAGCTCCGCATCATCGGCACGACATTCAATGCCTAGAGAGCCTTGCGCTACAGCTGGTAGACATTGTTCTACAGGTAAAAACTCAGTGACTACATCATCACTCCAACCAAGGCGTTTCAAACCAGCCGCTGCTAAAATAATGGCATCATATTCTTCTGTTTCAAGCTTAGCTAAACGTGTATCAACATTTCCACGAATCCATTTAATTTCGATATCAGGACGTACTGTTAAAAGCTGTGCACTACGACGTAAAGAACTTGTCCCAACGACTGCTCCCGCAGGAAGGTCAGCAAATTTAACATGCCCTTTCGAAATAAATGCATCACGAGCATCTTCACGTGGTGGAATACAACCAATCACTAGCCCTTCTGGCAATACAGCAGGCATATCTTTCATAGAATGAACAGCAAAGTCAATTTCTTTATCGTAAAGGGCTTGTTCAATTTCTTTTACAAACAACCCTTTCCCGCCTACTTTTGAAAGCTGTACATCTAAAATTTGGTCACCTTTTGTTACAATCTCTTTTACTTCAAATTCGAATGGTGCACCTGCCGCTTTTAATTCATTAATGAACCAATTTGTTTGCGTTAGCGCTAGTTTACTTCTCCTAGAACCTACAATAATTTTTCTCAACTCTCTCCAACCTTTCTTCTAATACCATAAATGGAATCTCGATAAACTACTCCCTAAGAAGAAGTTTACAACAACTAATAGATAGGCATAAATATGTACCCATGCATAAGTTGTACCTGTCAGCTTGCTTTTGCGATTCACATATAGGATAAAACAATACAAAATTAAAATAATGAAGGACCCTATGATTTTCGCATCGAAAATCGAAAGACTCTCTAATGTTAATAGTGCCCATTCAAACCCTAATATTAAACTTATAAATAACATCGGAATTCCAATAAAAAATGAAATATTCATCCAGCTGCTTGTCTGCTGCAAGGAAGGCAATCTAGTCCATAAATGCGACCACTTTTTCTTTTTCAGCAATCGATATAGAACGAGATACAAAATGGCAAACACAAATGTTAATGTAAACGCTGCATAAGACAATATTGCAAATGATATATGAATAAAAAGCATCTCCGAAATTAAAGTATCCCCGACAGCTCCTATAGGACGTTTCGGCATAAAAGTAAATATACTAGCGAATAAGAATCCTAGTATATTAATAATAAACACAGGTAAATCCACCCTTGCTATGCAATGAAGGATAATGGATAACGTCACGAGTAACCAGGAATAAAAAAGTATTCCCTCAGACAAGGATAAAATCGGAAAACGCTTCGTTTCCACAAACGTTAATATGATAATGGCACTTTGAATCATCCATACAAATGAAACAAGCCAAAAAGCAATGCGTCTTGCACGTACTTGCTTATAAAAATAATCAGTAAAGTAAAAAACTAGACTGATCGCATACAAGACGATCATCACTTCATACAGCCTCGTCATGGTCAAATCAGCCAATAGACATCCCTTCTTTGTCGTGAAATTAATAAACTATTCTAGCATAGAAAACAAAAAAACGTTTTCGTATCCTTAGTTTACCATACAGATACGAAAACGCCTCATGTAATATCAGTAGAAAATCCAATTGCGCGTAACACCCATATACAATCACAGCTTTCTACGTGAGCGCAATAGATAATTTAGAAAGAGTACTTTGGTTCAGTAGAAGTCTGAGATACCTGTGCGCGTTCTTTGCGCTCAAGCTCTTGCTTTGTCATCTCATGAACTTCAGCTTCCACAGCATCCTCTATACCAAAAATTTGTTGGAATAAACGTAACTGTTCATTTGCTTTTGGAGAATTAGCCATTTCTTTAGCTTGCAAGATTGGCTCTTTTAACAATTGATTGATAATAGATTTTGTATGTTTGCTTAAAATTTTACGTTCACGTTCCGTTAAATCTGGCATTTTATTTTCGATACTTGTCATAGTCTCTTGTTGAATACGATTTGCCTTTTTACGTAATGCTGAGATGACTGGCACTACCCCAAGCGTTGCTACCCAGTCTTTAAATTGCACAACTTCGTCGCCAATCATATTAGTAATATCAGCAGCAGCACGTTCACGCTCTGCTAAGTTCGCTTCGACAATACCTTGTAAATCATCAATATCATATAGGAATACATTTGGTAGGTCGCCAACTCGTGGGTCAATATCACGAGGAACCGCTATATCTACCATGAATAATGGTTTTCCTTTACGTAAACGTTCCACGAATTGCATTAGCTCGTAATCAATAACATAATCAGTAGCACCTGTTGAAGTAATTAAAATATCCGCTTCTAACAAAGAACATTGTAATTCCTTCATTGATTTAGCTTCACCATGGAATTTAGCTGCTAAGCTTTCTGCTTTTTCAAATGTACGGTTAATGACAGTAACTTTCCCTACACCACTACCGTAAAGGTTCTCAATTGCAAGTTCCCCCATTTTACCTGCACCTAAAATAGCTACATGCTTGCGTTGTAATGAGCCAAAAATTTTCTTTGCTAATTCTACAGCAGCATAGGAAACGGATACCGCATTCTCACCAATCGCTGTTTCATTATGAGCACGCTTTGCAAATGTTACTGCTTGTTTAAATAGCTGATTGTATACCGTTCCTGTTGTGCCAATCTCTTGTCCACTTAAAAAGCTTTTTTTTACTTGCCCTAAAATTTGTGTTTCACCTAGAACCATTGAATCAATTCCAGCTGTCACTTTAAATAAATGTTCGATTGCCTCATCTTCTTCACGAATCGTTAAATACGAAGAAAATGTCTCCACAGGTAAATCAAACCAGTTTGCTAAAAATTGTTTCACAAAATGACGTCCAGTATGCAATTGATCCACAACAGCATATATTTCTGTACGATTACATGTCGAAACAATTACGTTCTCTAATATACTTTTTTGCTTTTGCAGCGCTTCCATTGCTTGTGGCAGTTCACTCTCAATGAATGATAACTTCTCACGTATTTCAACAGGCGCTGTTTTATAATTCAAGCCTACTACGATGGTATGCATGAATAACACCTCACACGTTCTAATTCACAAATCTCATTATAGCACAGTTCGACAAGAGTTCATCAATAATTTGTGAACATGTCATGAAGAACTGCAATTCGTCATCTACATTAGAATTATTATAAACTAAGTGTAACAAATTATACGTGTTGTTTCAAATTAAAAAACTGCCCCCTTCATCGGAGGCAGTTTTCTCATTAATTTGTTATTGTAACAGTCTTTATTGCAATCATATTTCCATCTTTATCGTATGCTATAAACTCAATCTCATCATTGACTTTAAAGTCCTGCATCGTTTGAACAGTTTTTGTTAACATATAAACTTGATCACTACGCTTTTGCAAATCAAATTGGACATCTCCACTGATTGAATTAAAACGTACATTCATCTTCGCAACGTTTTGACAGTTACCATCAACTCGAGCACTCATTGTAATATAACCTTTTCGTAGCGAAACACTTGTCTCTTCAAATAAATCTTCTGGATTGATACAGCTCGAAGCTTGCGTTTTACATAAAATTGTATCAATTAACTTCTGGAAGACTTGATGCAATTGCATATTATCAATTGCATGGAAGTACGTTCCGCCCGTTTCTGAAGATAATTGCATTAAAGTGGCGTCATTTACTTGTGATTTTTTGCCCATACTTACTGTGTATACTTTGACACCTTGCTTTTTCGCTTCATTTATAACTTTTGTCATTTTTGATTTACTTGTTTTACCATCAGAGACAACAACAATCGCTTTGGATGTTTTCGAATCATTCGAGAATTTTGTTAAAGCAATATCGATGCCTGCAAAAATATCGGTTGCACCCTTTTCTTTCGATGCTTTATAAAGATCTTTTTTCAACACATTTTCTGTTGTGCCTTCTCCAAGTACTGTTGCTTTTGTATTGGTTTCAATGACTATGTTATTTTTAGCCTTTAATTGATTGATTAGTTCAATCATTTTCTTCCCACGATAATTTGTTGGATCAACAGCTTTCATGGAAGAAGAATAATCCACTACATAGGCAATTTCTGTTGCTAAAGAACAAGAATTTTTACTGAAGTATGGATTCGTGAAAATATCTTTCGTTACTGTTTTATCTTTTAAACCCTTCAAGGACGTTGCATAGCGAGGGTCTATTGGATTGACAAGTCTTGCTTCTACTTTAGATTTCCCATATATAACTGAATCAAAGTAGGCTACAGCAGTACCTGGATTTCCTGTATTATTTAATGGATCAGAAGTGTTCGTAATGAATGAAGCTGTTTTTTCTACTCCGTCATACTTAATTTTAACTGTCCCTTGATAATCTGTAATAGGCTCTCCACCAGGACGCACTAAAGTCACCATCACTTTTGTATAACGATCTTTTCCTGATGGTCTTGATGCCGCATCCGCACTTTCCTTTAGTGCCTCTACTCGTTTTTTAAAGGCCTCTACTTGTCCAAGTAATTTACCGCCTTGGTATTTTAATAATACCGTACGGTCATAGTTACTTAAGTTTGTGAAGATCGAATAAATCTTCATAACACTATCATAATGTTCTAATGTTAAATCTTTTTCGTCTGGCATTTCTTTCATAAGCTGAATAATGGCGCCGACTGGATTAATGTTCTCTACCTGTGAGGCAATATCATCGTCAATGCCCTGAATGCGATAAATAGGACGACCATCGTCAGCAATTAAATACATTATTTCCGTTTTAGCTGGCGTCGTAACAGAGTTTTCAAAACGTGTCTTTAAAAGTTCCTCAAATAAGTATACAGAAATATTATAGTTTTCAAATTGAAGAATAGCATTTTCATAACCTAATGCCGGATATTTAGGATCAGATCCACCGTAACGCAAATAGATGTTTTGCACATTTCCTAAAACGTCTGTCACATTTGTTTGCTGCCCAATACTAAATAATTTTTTATCTGAATTAGCATTGAGAGGAACTGGGCTATAAACATCAATTAAGTTTTGCGTAAAGAACTCTGGAATATCTTCACTTTTAGGAAATTCAGGAATCACGCTACCATTATCATCTGTATTTGCTGGGTCGTATACTTGGTAATCAATACGTAATTCAGGCTGTGGTGCATAACGCACTTCTGCGTTTAGTTTCTCTCCAACAAGACACTTCATTGCTGGGTCCGTATTATTAATCAGTTCAAAAGTTATTGTATCACGTACTGATTTAGTTAGTTTTGGTGCTACCACTATAGCAGATACAGTTGAACCATCTGATTGGACAATGTCAACTGCTTCACCTGAAGTATCAACAATATTTCCGTAGGATGCCTTCACGCGGAATGAATAGGATTTATCATCAGCGATAGGATCACCATTACAAGCCTTTAAAGACACCGTAACTAGTGTTGTATCCACATTATTTGCAATTAAATCAGGCTTTTCCACCACGATACTCTGCAATGCATTATTAACATTATTTGGTCCAGTAAAATCATTTGAATTATCCTTTGGCTCTTCAAAATCAGCACTACTAGATCCCATAAAACCAGGAGGTAACGTAATGCTATCATTGTCACGACCAGCTGGACTACGTTTTAATCCTTGTACTGCGAAAGTGCTATTTTGAACAGCACGATAGAAAAATACAGCAACATCACCCCGTGTTAATTTTGTGGATGGATTAAAGCTTGCGAATGTGTTTTTACCTGTAGAACTTGTAGATAAATCATTTGAATATAAATATTGAACTGCCTGTGGCTCATCTAAATCTAAGCCTTTAAAAGCCGCGTAAATTTGGGCAAATTGGCCACGTGTTACAGCTTTTGTTCGATTCGTATTTACATGTGTACCGTTAAATGGTAAATAAAAATCACTATAGAAATTATAAGCAACACTATCAATATAAGATAAAGCATAGTTACGATCTAGTTTGGCAAACATCAGAACAAGATCGCGATCTGTCACTTGATCATTTGGTAAAAAGTTACTTGCACTATTTAAGGACATCAGATCGTTATCGACCGCCCATGAAATAGCTTTATAATTATTGCTATTTGTTGGAACATCTCTAATTGTTGTAGCTGCTTGCGTAACAGCAGGTGTAGCTGTCATCAGTAGAAGCATGAAGCAAAGCATAGCAAGCAATGCTTTTTTTACATAGGTCATTTTTGTTCCATCCTTTCTTTAGTTAAAGAACAATATGTCATCACGATAGTTTTGTTTTAAGTCATCCTCTAAATATTTCAAGAATCGTTCTAGAACAACTGACGCCTCTGCACGCGTTAGCGGTTTATTTGGATTAAAACGACCAGCAGAATCACCAATCATTAAGCCAAGTTCATTCGCTATATAGATGCCATCTCTCGCATAATTTGGAATCTGTTTGTCATCTGTAAATTTAGTTAAGTAACCAGGATCAGGTGCTCTATTTTCAAGTCCTAAGGCACGGACAAAGATAGTTGCAGCCTGTGCTCGATTAATCGCATTATCTGGCTTAAAGTAGTCAGCTGATACACCTTTAATTATCCCTTTATTTAACGCTGATTCAATATAACCGTAATCTTTGATAGAACGCTTCAAGTCTTTAAAAACACTTGTAGTAGGTGTCTTTTTTGATTTCTTTTCTTCAAACACACGTAAATCAACCGCTTTACCAATAGCCGTCGTAAAATCAATACGTTTCATTGGTGTATTAGGAGAAAAGAAGTTACTTGAATCTGAGTAAATACCTAGAGAATAAAGTTTTTCAATTGCTTCTTTCGCGTAATGGGTTGTTAAATCTCTGAATTTAGGAATGATAAGACGTTCAATTGTCGGCATGTACTCTGTATCTAAATCAAGTGTACCTTTTTGTCCTGAAGATAGGTCGTATGTATATTCAGAAATAACATCCTTTTCACTTACGACTGCATATCCACCTTCAAAACTCCCTAAGCTACCGAGATTTTCCTCATAATTTAAAACACGTGATTTACTTGTAGATAGACGATTTTTCACATGGCTTGTTTTACCATCACTATAGGAATAAACAGACTCCGTGATTTGAGTTTCTGTCGCACCCCAGAAGTTCTCATAGCCTGCATGTCGACTATCTGTTTCAATTGTTACTGTGTTTTGAACAGCATTTTTTCCTTTTCCTGTTTCAAAAGCATAGGTTTTTCTAGAAATAATATTTCCTGAGTAATAATCAGAGGCTGCACGATTATCAGTAACTGTTCCTTGTGAAAATTGATAATCGACTAAGGAATAAGTAATGGCGCCAATTGTAATTTTTTCAGTGTATTTCTTCACTTCACCATTGGATGTTTTTTGACCAAGAACAGCATAATCCACTACATCTGATTCATAGGCAATATTTCTTGTCAATGTAGCGCCATTGCTTGCTGTTAACTTCATGCTATACGTTTCAGTTAATTTACCTTTGGATTCTTTTTGTGCAATTTTAATATCTTTGCTTGTCCCTTTAAAAATAACAGGTGTCCCTGAAAGGAACACAGCTTCTTCATATGTATATTCGTTTTTTACAGCACCTGTTGTTTCTAATGAAGCGGCTGATGCATTGAATGGAATAGTTGTTCCAATCAAAAAAACAGCAAGGACTAGAAACATTATTTTAGATAATTTTTTTTGCATTCGCTTTTCCTCTCTCTCACTGTGCATTTGCGTGCATAATGAAGCTTGTTTCTAATACCACTAAAAAAATCTGCTTGTCTTGCGAATGAATTTAGCCTATTCGAAGTAACTTCCTCATCTTTAGATTATGAAACATATTCGCATAAGACTCACAGATTTTTTAGTTTAATATTCATGCTAATCTACCAAAATAAAATGAGCTTTAACAAATCGATCTGATAATACAACTAAACGATCAGATGGCTGTAAGTCAGAAGCTTGAATCACCTTACCTGCTTTAATCAGTGTCGCTTGGTCAATATTCATATTAACCATTTCACCCGCTTCATACCAACGACCATTTTGCCATTGACTAACACTCTTGACATTAATGACTGCAGGATACGTAGATTTCACAGACTGTAGTTTCCCTGCAAGCATTAGAGGGGCAACAGGTTTAGCCTTGTCTAAAATATGAAGAGCTTGTACATGGCCTTCCTTCACATAGAAATAACCATAGTCACCCTCAGATAAGTAAAGTTCAATATCTGGCATGACACTATATGTTTTATTGCCGTCATCTACCATAGCTTTCGTTGTATTACTAACTGACAGTACAGTACGATCTGCTTTCTTGAAAACATTTGATTCAATCTTCATCGCATCGTCAATTTCAATTACATATCCATCTGCTTGAGATAAGCGTCCATAATATAATTCATGACCTGCAAGATTAGGTGACATGAAGCTATCACTTGTAACTTGTATTACTTGGGCATAGTGATCACGAGTAGCACCATCAGCCACGACAAAAGCAGTACCATATGCCATAAGACCAGTAGGTTCAATTAATCGTCCATTTCGAATTAAAATAGTTCCATTATGGAAATACATTGTTCCTGCTGTTTTCAGTTTCAGTAGTTGGTAATCTGTATCAACAGACAGCATTGGTTCGTAATATGTTCTTTCATTATTTTTTAATACGACAATTTTCTCGATTACTTCCTTACCAAATTGTTTAACGGTCGCATAGTATGCTTCGCTACCTATATAATTTTTCAGCTGACCTTTCTCGACTTTCGTATTCCCAACATAGATTGGTACTTTGGATGTAAAAGGCATAGTTGAAAGATCATTTGTTGTTTGAGAGCCAAATTGCCAGTTAACAAAGGCATGTTGATTTTTCACGGTAAGCTTGTTGGCATTAGGATTGACCGCTTGTATCTCGCCTTTATATAAGTTTTCAACGAGCGTACCTGTTTCACTGATAGCTACCTTTGATATGATTGAGGAAGTTTTATTTTTGAAACTCAATTTAACTCGATCCCCAACGTATAATGCACTAATATCTGTTGCAGAAGAACCTTTTTGATAATTGGTTTCTTTGTTTAAATAGTATGTCGTTTCTGCGCCAACATCTGGTTTTACCATGATAAATAAACCATTTGGATCAATACTAGTGACGACACCAGCAGTTGTTTTACCGTTACTGCTTCCTGTTGATGGTACATTTGTTTCTGTTGGTGTATGAGAGGTACCGCGAAGTTCAACAACACTTCTGAGAGAAATTTCAGCCTCGACTTCCATCCCCATCTTAAAACCCTCAATCGTTGTAGACGTATTATTAATATATAATCTAGTATTTTTATTAATATTAAACGTTACTGTTCGTCCACGATCATTTTCCAATGTAATTTTACTAAGTTGCTTTTCTATCGTACCATCTGGCTTCGTATATTCTGAAAACGTTACATCAACAAATGTCCCTGTCACTAGTTGGGCTGCTTTAGCAGATTGATTAAAGGAAAAACCAACTATCATCAGTAACGTAATCATCAGTATGTATAAATATTTTTTCAAAAAACCTGCCTCCTTACTAATTATTAGTATATCGTATTATTGGTAGTTTTTCTTATTAGAAAAGTTACATTTTAGGCCTTCTTGAATTTATTTCTAAAAACAAAAGTTGAGGTAGCTTTTAACTTCAAGCTACCTTGCCTACTTCATACCTGAATATCAATTGTATGTCCGGCTGTTGGATGTGGAGCATCTAACATTTCAACTAACTGTTCTGTATTTTGCTGTTGCATTTCCATTGCCTGTTTCGTAACAGCTAAAGATACATTTTGCATAAGTGTTGTTTGGTTCATTGCCATCGATAAAGCTGCGATATCCATCTAGTCCACCTCCTATCTAATTTATCGGACAAATAGTTTCATCATCAAGTATTTTCCCTAATTTTCTACACCACTCGATTGAAAATACAAAAACATCTATTGTCCTAACGGTTTAGATACAATAGATGTTTTTTATTACATTTTCTTTTCGATTGTTTTCCAAGCTTCCTCAAAGCCAAGACCCGTTTCTGATGAGAAGACAATAAGTGGATCACTTTTTTCCATCTCCAGTGTCTCTTTGACAATTTTCTTATGTTTATCCCATTTACCTTTTGGAATTTTATCTGCCTTCGTTGCAATGACAATGCAAGGAATATTGTAATGCTTTAAAAAATCATACATCATACGATCATCAGCTGTCGGAGGATGTCGCAAATCTATAATTTGTACGACTGCTTTTAACTCCTGGCGTCCTGTAAAATAGCGCTCAATCATTTTTCCCCATGCCTCACGCTCTGTTTTAGAAACCTTTGCATAACCATACCCTGGAACATCTACAAAAAATAGCTGCTCTTCAATCTTATAAAAGTTAAGGGTTTGTGTTTTACCAGGCTTTGATGAAATACGTGCTAAAGCTTTACGTCCGATCATTCGATTTATGAAGGAAGACTTTCCTACATTCGAACGACCTGCTAATGCAAATTCTGGCAGTCCATCTTCTGGATATTGGTCTGGTCGTACCGCACTAATGACCATTTCGACATTATGGACTTTCATTTTTTTAAAAACCTCCGTCCAGCGCATAGGCTAAAACTTCATCAGCCGATGTCACTAGTTTAAATGTTAGTTGCTCACGTACACTATCAGGAATATCCTCTATATCACGTTCATTATCCTTAGGACAAATGATTGTCGTTAATCCTGCACGGTGAGCGCTTAATGTTTTTTCTTTTAAGCCGCCGATTGGCAATACACGGCCACGCAAGGTAATCTCACCTGTCATACCTACCTCGCGGCGAATCGGGCGATGTAGAATAGCCGAAACGATAGCTGTTGCCATTGTAATACCAGCTGATGGTCCATCTTTAGGTACAGCGCCCTCTGGTACATGGATATGAATATCATGAGTTTCAAAAAATTCTGCATCCACATTAAGGTGTTCTACCTTCGTACGAACATAGGATAAGGCTGTTTGAGCCGATTCCTTCATTACTTCACCAAGCTTACCAGTTAGTTGTAACTTCCCTTTACCTGGTGTTAAAGAAACTTCAATTTGTAATGTATCTCCACCAACTGTTGTATAAGCAAGTCCAGTTGCGACACCCACTTGATTCTCCTGTTCAGCCTGTCCATAGCGGAAACGATGTTTACCAAGTAAATCTTGTAATGATTTTGAGCTAACCGTTACGCGTTTTTTCTCACCAGATACAATTACTTTGGCAATTTTACGGCAAAGCGTAGCGATTTGTCGTTCTAAACCGCGAACTCCTGCTTCCCGAGTATAATAACGTATAATATCAGTGACTGCTTCATCTTTGATTACCACTTGCGTTTTTTTCAAACCATGCTCTTTAAGCTGCTTTGGTATAAGATGATTTTTTGTAATTTGAGCTTTCTCGATTTCAGTATAGCCCGCAATAGAAATTACTTCCATACGATCTAATAATGGTCCTGGGATGCTACTTAAATCATTGGCAGTTGCAATAAATAACACATTAGATAGATCATATGGTTCCTCAATATAATGATCACTAAATGTATTATTTTGTGCAGGGTCTAAAACTTCAAGCATGGCTGCTGCAGGGTCACCTCTAAAATCATTCGACATTTTATCGATTTCATCTAATAAAAATACTGGATTAATGGTACCTGCTTTTTTCATTCCTTGAATAATACGTCCTGGCATTGCACCAACATACGTACGTCGATGTCCGCGAATTTCCGATTCATCTCGAACACCACCTAAAGAAATACGAATAAACTTACGATCTAAACTTTCGGCAATGGAGCGAGCTAATGATGTTTTACCAACACCTGGAGGCCCTGCTAAGCATAAAATAGGTCCTCGCAGTGAATTTTTCAGCTGACGTACTGCTAAATATTCTAGAACACGTTCTTTGACTTTTTCTAATCCATCATGATCTCGGTTTAAAATATTTTCAGCATGGGCAATATTCATGCGATCCTCTGTAGCATTTGTCCACGGCAATGAAATAAGCCAATCAATATAATTGCGAATAACACCGCTCTCTGCACTAGCTCCAGGTATTTTTTCATAGCGATCTAATTCTTTCAGTACTGCTTCCTTTGTTGTTTCTGGCATACCAGCTTCGTCGATACGCTTCCGTAATTCTGCAACCTCTCCAGTCTTCCCTTCGCGATCTCCCAGCTCCGTTTGGATAGCTTTCATTTGCTCACGTAAATAATATTCCTTTTGCGTACGCTCCATTGACTGCTTTACTTTGGAATTAATCTTCTTTTCTAGATCCAATACTTCCTGTTCATCATGCAAGCGAATAATTAAATGATCTAGTCGTTTTTTAACGCTTAGCATTTCCAATACTTCTTGCTTGTCGGCAATTTTAAACGGCAAATGAGAAGCAATAATATCTGCTAAACGACCAGGTTCTTCAATATCCGTTACAGTATTGATCGTCTCTGTCGTGATTTTATTGGAAGATTTTGCATATTTTTCAAAATACGTCAACAATGTCCGCATCAACGCTTGTGTTTCTACATCTTTTTCTGTTGACTCCTCTTTAATCTCAATATCGACAACCGTATACTTCTCCAACGCACGATAGTTTTTCCACGTTGCACGAGCAACTCCTTCTACAAGGATACGTAATGTGCCATTTGGTAATTTAAGCATTTGTTTGACATAGGCAATTGTACCAACTGAATACAAATCTTGCTCTTCAGGTTGTTCATCGTGCATTTCTTTTTGTGTTACCAATAAAATCATTTGGTCCTCTAACATTGCCTGCTCAAGTGCCGCTACAGAACGATTTCTACCCACATCAATATGTAACACCATCGATGGGAATACTAAAAGTCCACGCAAAGGCAATAATGGTACATTTGTTGTTTTTTGTATTGTCACCATGCGGGCATTCACCTCCGTCAAAATTTTCATGTTAACATCCCGCGCTACTAGTATGTGTTTAAAAAGTTGATTCACACTAGATATTGAAGCGAGCCAAAAATTTCTTCAAGTTACAGCTGCTTTATGTAGGAATGAATAAAAAGCTGACTGTCGATATGTGCGAATATTGCACAATCGAAGTCAGCTAATTACTCTCTATCTCACAACGGTAGACAGCCACGTCTATTCATTATGCTGAAGTTTTAGTGTCGCTACCTTCATCGAGTTCAGTGCCATCTTCAAGAAGCAATTTCGGTTTTTCTTTATCCGTAATTGTTTTTGCTGTAATGATACATTTTTTTACGTCTTCACGTGAAGGTAATTCGTACATTACATCAAGCATTGTTGACTCAATAATTGAACGAAGACCACGCGCACCTGTTTTACGTTCAATTGCTTCCTTAGCAATTGCCACAAGAGCATCTTCATCAAATTCAAGCTCAACGCCATCTAATTCAAGCATTTTTTGATATTGCTTGGCTAGTGCATTTTTCGGCTCTGTTAAAATTTGTACTAGTGCTGCTTCATTTAATTGCTCCAGACTCGCAAGTACAGGTAATCGACCAATGAACTCTGGTATTAAACCAAATTTCAATAAATCCTCCGGAATCAGCTTGGACATGATAGAACCTTCATCTACATCTACTTTATTAGGATCTGAACCGAATCCTATTACTTTTTCACCCTGACGTCGTTTAATAATGGTTTCAATACCATCAAATGCACCGCCAACAATGAAAAGAATATTGGTTGTATCGATCTGTAAAAATTCTTGATGAGGATGTTTTCGTCCTCCTTGTGGTGGAACACTTGCAACTGTTCCTTCAAGAATTTTCAGGAGTGCCTGCTGAACACCTTCGCCGGAAACATCTCGTGTAATAGATGGATTTTCCGACTTACGTGCAACCTTGTCAATTTCATCAATATAGATAATCCCTTTTTCAGCGCGTTCGATATCATAATCAGCTGATTGGATTAACTTTAATAAAATATTTTCAACGTCCTCACCAACATAACCTGCTTCAGTTAAAGAGGTAGCATCCGCAATTGCGAATGGAACATTTAAAATACGTGCTAACGTTTGAGCTAATAAAGTTTTACCGCTACCAGTTGGGCCGATTAACACAATGTTCGATTTTGCTAATTCAATATCATCAATTTTACTATTCGTATTGATACGTTTATAGTGATTGTAAACTGCGACTGCCAATGCTTTTTTAGCACGCTCTTGTCCAATTACATACTCATCTAAAATCGTTAAGATTTCTTTTGGTTTTGGAATATCTTGGAATTCAATTTCCTCTTCTACACCTAGTTCCTCTACAACGATCTCTGAACAAAGCTCGATACATTCATCACAAATATAAACACCTGGACCTGCAACTAATTTACGCACTTGTTCTTGTGGTTTTCCACAAAATGAGCATTTTAAATTGCCTTTTTCATCATTAAATTTGAACAATATGTTTCACCCCTATTCAAGCAACAATCTTACAAGATTATTGAACCTTTATCAAATAAATTGTCTGCATCATTTACGCCTCAGTAATTATGCATGTGTAGATTATAACGCATCGACATGTACTTTACTTCAATTGTCTTTCGAAGCATGCTATAGGAACCTACTTACTTCGCCACCTTATACTGCTATAAAGTTACATTTATTCACTTCCGACACACTACAAACTACTGAATCTCTATT
This sequence comes from Lysinibacillus sp. K60, assembly GCF_019731275.1. Lineage (NCBI taxonomy): Bacteria > Bacillati > Bacillota > Bacilli > Caryophanales > Bacillaceae > Lysinibacillus > Lysinibacillus sp. K60. The sequence goes on from NZ_JAASJR010000004.1 coordinate 28,883, forward strand.
TATAAATCTACTACATTCATCAACCAAGGGTATATCACTCAAAAAATAAATTTTATTTAGTTAGAACCTTTCTGAATGAAGTTAAGTTTAGCATCGAATCAATTTCGCCTTGACTCTAATAGCGCTAGGACTTCAATCAAAATCCTTGACGCCTGCCAGCAGGCACTATCTTCATCCAGTCGTGGTTTAAACACACACTAAAAGGTTAAAAGGTTTACAGCTCGCCATCTATGTGAGATGGGAGTTTTTTGTACCTGACATTATACTTTGGATACAAAAACATCTGCTGAATGAAGATAAAAACTAAAACAATACTATGTATAAGTGAAGTATAAAGTGAATTAATGTTAAGGGGACTGATTTCTAAGAGTTTATGTGATAAAACAAGGCACGGATGAATGCCGTACCTTGTTTTTTTGGGCTATCTAATTACACAAAATCTTATTCAGTAATTTTAGCGTTTTCTACTAAAAATTCAACTGTTTTTTGGATTTTGATGTCGTTTTCAAGTACTGCTGTTCCACCTAAAGCACTTGTGATTTGATCTTTAGTCATGTTAAATTGAGCAGCCATTTTTTCTAATTCTGCTTCAATATCAGCTTCAGATGCTTCAATTTTTTCTGCTTCAGCAATTGCTTCAAGTGTTAATGATACACGCACACGGCTTTCAGCTTCTTCTTTCATTTGGCCACGTAAGTCTTCTTCTGATTGACCAGAGAATTGGTAGTAAAGGTCTAGGTTCATACCTTGCATTTGTAAACGTTGACCAAATTCTTGTAACATACGATCAGTTTCAGAGTTGATCATACCTGCTGGTACTTCAAAATCAGCATTTTCAGCTGCTTTTTCTACAAGCTCATCACGAAGAGCTGCATCTGATTCTGTTTCCTTTTGAGCTGCAGTTTGTTCTTTAATTTTAGCGCGTAAAGCTTCAACGCTTTCAACTTCTGGATCTAATTCTTTTGCAAATTCATCATTTAACTCAGGAAGAACTTTTGTTTTAACTTCTTTCACTGTTACTTTGAAAGTAGCTTCTTTACCAGCTAATTCAGCTGCATGATATTCTTCTGGGAATGTAACAACAACATCTTTAGATTCGCCAGCTTTAACACCAACTAGTTGCTCTTCAAAACCTGGAATAAATGAACCTGAACCGATTTCTAGTGGATAGTCTTCACCTTTACCACCTTCAAAAGCTTCTTCACCAACGAAACCTTCGAAGTCGATCACAGCTGTATCACCTTCTACGATTGCTTCGTCTTCTTTGATTTCAAGCTCTGCTTTACGAGCTAATTGATCTTGAATTTGTGCATCTACTTCTTCATCCGTTACTTCTACTGGAAGTTTAGATACTTCTAGACCTTTATAGTCTCCTAGCTTTGGTTCCGGTTTCACTGTTACTTGTGCAGTGAATGTGAAATCTTGGCCGTGTACAAAGTTTTCTGTACCAGCGATTTCTGGGTAATCAACTGGCATAATTCCAGCTTCATCAATTGCTTTTGCATAAGATTCAGGAACGATGATTTCTAATGCATCTTGGTATAGAGATTCAATACCAAAACGTTGTTCAAACATTTTACGAGGCATTTTACCTTTACGGAAACCTGGTACGTTAATTTGTTTTACAACTTTTTTGAACGCTTGGTCCATTGCTGCGTCGATTTCTGCAGCAGGTACTTCGATTGTAAGAGTACCGATATTACCTTCTTGTTTTTCCCATTTTGCTGACATGTATAAATACCTCCAAATAAATAATCAAGTTTAGATGTTAGACAATTCATTCGTAACTACGATTTTGACAACCATTTTAGTATAACATAGATGTGTATAGTTTCAACTTATTTCATACCTAATGTAGTTCTGTTAACTTTTCTAACATTTGTAAAAAGTCAATGATTTCATAGTCCATTTCTTGTACATTTCCAAGCATCGCTAAGACAAAATCAATATAACTATAGGCAACATCATCTGCTTCGAACGGGTGCCATTCAAATGGATACGTTACAATCGCATGCTTTGCCATTAAATATTGTACCATTTCTAACGTTGATGGGTCTTGTTCTAGCTTCAATTCTAGTATATTTTTTATTTCTCCATACTGCGGTAGCTGGTTAGGCAATACTAATTCAGTAGGATTAACAATTTTGGTTTGATTAAATTTGGCCACTGTAACATTGATAGCTACTTCTTGTTCTACTAATAATATGAGTGCTAGACTTTGGACAAACGGATGGATCGTGGAACATTCAATAATCTCTTTCAATGGCTCTTTTAGTTGTCTTACATTTGTATCCATCAGTCGATGTAAGCGAATGGATTGCTCATTTGGACTAAGTGCCCCAAATTTCTCAAGGCCATATTCCTGTTCTTCTATTAACCGTTGTGCATTTTCTTTTTTTTCTAGATTCTTAGACACTTCACTATTCAAATTTTTTAAACGTTCAAATTTTTCAATTTGATCCTGAGGCAAAACATTTTCTTCAAGTAGGGTTGTAATTAATGACTCTACTTGATGGTATTCTTTTAACTGCATGCATACGGTAATGTACAATTCCATGATTTCTACATAAAATGACGTACCCATTGAAAATAATTGCTCACAAACATTCTTAGTCTTGCTATAGTCCTTTAATTCATACAAGGCAAAAGCATAGGCACTAAGAGCAAGTTCATCTCCAGCTTCGTACACAAATGCCTTTTCAAAACTCGCCACCGCTTTTTCATACTGAAAATTTTCAGCAAACATATGTCCTTCACGTATTAAAGTTTGGACAGCGCCCGGAAAAACAACAACATTGTCATGTTTAATGACATGACGCTTTCTTTTTGTCATTTTTCTCACCTCTTTGTTCTAATTTTTCATTTCTGCTATTTACTAAAAAATCCACAAGTTTCTTGTTTTTAACAAAAAATTATTGCTTTTGCATTCATATTTTGTAATAAATTGTATTATAATTAGAATAGTCTAAAATTTATCACAATTCGCAGACACTCCCCCTTTGTTGTCTGCATCAAGAAAATCAAGTTCTTACACAAGGAGTGGAATCCATGCAATTACTTGATACAATTACAGAGTTTGATCATTGTATCTCATCTACATTCGAGGCATTATCGATTAAAGTCATTTCAATTTCTACAACGGACGGCCCTTTTCAAGATAAGCCGATAGAATTTGAACTTTTAACACGCACCAAAATTGATGTCTTCACACAAGAAGCCAGCACCTATATTTTAAAAATCCAAGGGTGTATTCCTGGATCTATTGCACTTGGTCATCAAAATGAGTCTCTTTCCATTATTCCTCAAAAAGTAAACATTGAATGTAACTACAAGCTGTTACATGTTGATAAAAAAGATATGCAGCAGATTTTACAGCATCCTGAACCAAATCGTCACTATAGTGAATGGCTCATTGATGCAATCAAAAATGCCAATATTCTTGTCGAGTTAAAGACAAATCAACACACGCTCACTGAATGGCCAATTGGCATTAAATCAGCAGTCATTATTTAGCTAGACAAAGACATACTTAAATAGGTATGTCTTTTTTATTGTTCACATTTTAGTTTTACCATTTAATTGCGTTTCTATCATAACAACTTTCTATAGTTTCTGGAAATAATATTGTAAAAATTATGTTTTAAAGAGGACATTCTAACTGTGCTTATTTAAAATGAAGGTTTCAAATTTATCCCTTCGAAATGAAATGGCGCTATAATATATAGTACAAAAATAAGTTGGGGGCTTTTTTAACATGGATATTAAAGAAACATTACAGTCTTTTTCAACAATGACACTGTCTGAGCGTCAGACATTTATGTTCCAGCATAGTGATTGGCTATTACAGGAGATGTTAACCCATATTGGCTCAGTTGATGCCGAATTACGAGACCACCTCATTTATCGCACCTTTGTTGATTTACTAAGTGATAATTTATTGAGTTCTCAACAACTTCAATATTTGTTTGATACAGTTACAGGTGAGGATTTTTTATATTTACATATCGGAGATAAAACAGAGGATAGTGTCTTTACTCGTTCGTTTTCCGCTTTACTAGTTGCAGGTCTTCTTGCAAAGGACGCTGAATTACTCGTTTTAAGAGAGGAAGACCTAGAAGTGTTCTTCAAAAAAATTGGCCGTTATTTGTTATTAGAACAGGATACGAGAGGATATGTTCAGGAAAAAGGTTGGGCACACAGTATTGCACATGGTGCAGATTTAGCTACAACAACAATAAAACATCCAAAATTCGATTTACAGTATGCACCATCCATTTTACATGCATTAAAACTTGTCACTTGGAAAGAAACAGTCTTTGTTAACGATGAAGAGGAACGTTTAATTAATATAGTGGATGCGTTATTACTTCGGAATTACTCAGAGGAAGCACTGATCGAATTTGTTGAGCAGGCTTTTGATAAATTCGAAATGCATTTAATGACACAAGGTTATAATGAGCTCTTCTTTAGTGGCAGAACTTGTACCTTAAACTTTATGAAAACACTGTATTTTTCTTTGAAAATGAATAATAAAGCTCCACAGCTTCAAAATACGATTTATGGACAAGTAGCCAAATGGCTGAAGCTTGGTGATTGACAGGTAATTTTAAAAATGCTGAATTACACCGCTTAATTCTTGATAACATAATTTTTTTCTAAAATACTAGCAAACTAAGAACGGTCTTAGTTTGCTTTTTACTTTTCAGATAAAACAAATGAAGTAAAAATATGGATATTAAAGAAAAACAGTTATTATATTAACATAATTAATATTTCACTCCATTTATTCCCTCCTTACTCATTCCTTTCATTGAAAATTCAACCTATTGTTTCCATAAAACGTCATTGCATCTACTCCTTTTTTGGATAAAAGGCAAATAAAAAATCCCAATAGGACTGGTATGACAATGATTTTATTACAAAACAGCGTCTAAAATGTGAAATACCATTTTTCACATTTTAAATTATTTACTTAGGTAAACATCAGGAATGCAGTATTTTCAACGTTTCCACAGTGTTTAATAAATAAAACCTATAAATACCAATACTAAAATAACGATTTTTGTTCAAAAAATGTTCAAATTCAATACCGCTATACTATCATTTTCATAACAAAATTATGTTTTTTCTTAAAAACAGGGCGTATAATCCAATGTGCAAACAACGAGAGAATGTGGCAATCGTAGTTAACCAAGTACGTATTTAAACGATTGTGCACATCATTGATTTTGCTAACGCTTGCATCAGATCAATCAACACTAGATATTATGTTTCATATTGAACCATGCCATTGTAATTTCTTATGTTGTTGATTGATACGCCAAGATAAAAGAGGTGACCTCAGTATCAACTATTTGTAAATGTGACACTGACAAAAAACACATGAATTTTATGAATAGCCGTTCTATAGAAAGGAGTCAAACATGAAGAAAAAATTAAGTTTAATGTTAGTAGCATTGAGTGCGATTGCTCTTCTTGCTGGATGTGAACCATTAACAGTGTTCAATCCAAAAGGACCTAATGCTGAAACATTATCAAACACAATTATCTTATCCATTATTACAATGGCCTTTATATTGCTAGTCGTGTATGTGCTTTTGGCTTTTATGCTTACAAAATATCGTGCATCAAAAGCTGCTGCAGATTATGAGCCTCCTCATGAAGAAGGAAGCCATCTGCTTGAAATTACATGGACAGTAATTCCAATTATTATCGTAGCATTTTTAGCTGTTGTAACAGTAAGAACAACATCTACAGTAGAAGCTCAACCAGCAGGTTATGACGATAAGGAGCCTTTAGTGATTTATGCATCATCATCAAACTGGAAATGGCATTTTAGTTATCCAGAAGAAGGTGTTGAAACAGTTAACTATGTAAACATTCCGGTGGATCGTCCAATCGAATTTAAGCTTTACTCATTTGGTCCAATTACAAGTTTCTGGATTCCTCAATTAGCAGGTCAAAAATATGCTATGAGTGATATGTTAACAACAATTCACCTTGCAGCAGATGAAGTTGGTTCATTTATGGGACGTAACTCCAACTTTAATGGACGTGGCTTTGCAGAAATGGAATTTGAAGCACAATCTATGACACAAGAAGACTTCGATAAATGGGTTGCTGATGTTAAAGCGAAAGAGGCACCATTAACAGAAGAAAAATTTGATGAGCTTTTAGAGGCAGAACATGTTGGTCGCCAAAGCTTCTCATCTACACACTTAGACTTTAGACCAGCTCCAATGGAACATGGTAAACACATGAATATGGATGAAATGGATCATGGAGATATGTCTGAAGAAGACATGAATAATGAACATTCTGGTCATTAATTTGATTTTATCGTTGAACGAATCGAGACATTAATTTTTAATTCTGAAAGGAGCGCATCCAATGAGTATGGAAGAATTATTCCATCCAATGCAAGAACCGATGATTTTAGCGGCAGCTATTAGTATCGTAGTTGGTGCAGTGGTTATCGTAGCAGGCCTTACTTATTTCAAAAAATGGGGCTATTTCTACAAAAACTGGCTATCAACTGTTGACCATAAAAAAATCGGGATTATGTATATCGCAGTAGCTTTATTAATGCTATTCCGCGGTGGTATCGATGCACTATTAATGCGTGCACAAACAGCCGTTCCAGATAACGGACTTCTTGATGCACAACACTATAATGAAATTTTCACAACACACGGTTTATTAATGATTCTATTTATGGCGATGCCATTTGTTATCGGCTTAATGAACATTGTCATTCCACTTCAAATCGGTGCACGTGACGTTGCTTTCCCACGTCTAAATGCTGTCAGCTTCTGGTTATTTGCAGCAGGTGCTGGTTTATTAAACTTATCATTCATTATCGGTGGTTCACCAGACGCTGGTTGGACAGCCTACTTCCCTCTTGCAAGTACGGAATTTAGTCCGACTGTAGGGAATAACTATTATTCTTTAGCCCTTCAATTATCAGGTATTGGTACTTTAATGACAGGTGTTAACTTTATCACGACGATCATTAAAATGCGTGCCCCTGGTATGACATTAATGAAAATGCCAATGTTTTCTTGGTCTATTTTAATTACAAACATTATTATCGTATTCGCGTTCCCAGTATTAACTGTAGCGCTTGCTCTGATGATGTTTGACCGTCAATTCGGCACAAAATTCTTTGCGATGCAAGACGGTGGTATGGATATGCTTTGGGCCAACCTTTTCTGGGTTTGGGGACATCCTGAGGTTTATATCGTTATCCTACCTGCTTTTGGTATTTTCTCAGAAATCATTGCAACATTCGCACGTAAAAACTTATACGGTTACAAATCAATGGTGATGAGTATGGTGGTCATTTCCCTACTATCATTCGTAGTTTGGGCCCATCACTTCTATACAATGGGTCATGGTGTAATGGTAAACAGTGTTTTCTCTATTACAACAATGGCAATCGCAGTTCCTACTGGGGTTAAAATATTTAACTGGCTACTCACAATGAGGCACGGGAAAATTCAATTTACAACACCGATGCTTTATGCACTTGGCTTCATTCCTATCTTCACAATTGGTGGGGTTACAGGGGTAATGCTAGCGATGGCAAGTGCTGACTACCAATATCATAATACGATGTTCTTAGTTGCCCACTTCCACTATGTATTAATTCCAGGTACAGTATTTGGTGTCCTTGCAGGTTACCACTACTGGTGGCCAAAAATGTTCGGTTTCCGTCTAAATGAAAAATTAGGGAAAGCTGGTTTCTGGTTCATTGCCATCAGCTTCAACGTAACATTCTTCCCATTATTCATTTTAGGTTTAGATGGATATGCTCGTCGTATGTACACTTATTCTGAGTCTACTGGTTATGGTCCATTGAACATGTTATCGTTCGTCGGTGCTCTAGGACTTGCAGTCGGCTTTGCTTTAATCGTCTACAATATTTACTACAGCTGGAAGCATATGCCTCGCAATGAAAAGGCAGATGTTTGGGATGGTCGTACACTTGAGTGGGCTACTCATTCTCCAGTACCAGAATATAACTTTGCCGTAGTGCCTACCGTTACTCGCTTAGATGAGTATTGGTTCGCGAAAAAAGAAGGTCGCGATATTACTGCAGGTACAATCGAAAAAATTCACATGCCAAATAATACAGGCACACCATTCTGGATGAGTGGATTCTTCTTCCTTGCAGCATTCTTCGCTGTATTCAATATGTGGGTGCCAGCCATCATTAGTATGCTTGGTGTATTTGGCTTCATGATCCATCGTTCTTTTGAAAAAGACCATGGTCGTTATATTTCAGTTGAGGAAGTTATGGCAACTGAGAAAAGCTTGAGAGGTGATAAATAATATGAAAATCGATTCTTCACTTCCATTAGAATATAGTACAGAGGAAAATCGCCTAAAAATCTTTGGTTTCTGGATTTTCCTTGGCGCCGAGATCGTGTTATTTGCCACATTGTTTACTGTGTATTTCACACTTCACACACGGACAGGTAGTGGCCCAAATGGTGCTGAAATCTTTGAGTTAACTCCAGTTCTATGGGAAACATTCTTATTATTAACAAGTAGTTTCACAATTGGTCTTGGTGTTCATGCAATGCGTATCGGTCGTAAAAAAGCGATGATGACATTCTTTATCATCACTCTACTACTAGGCCTTGGCTTCTTAGCCATTGAAATTGATGAATTTGTCACATATGTACACGAAGGTGCGACGATCCAAACAAGCGCATTCTTATCGTCCTTAATGACTTTACTTGGAACGCACGGTGCCCACGTAACATTCGGTTTCTTCTGGGGCGTAGCTATTTTAATCCAAGTAGCAAAACGTGGCTTAAACCCACAAACGGCTAATAAAGCGTTTATCTTCTCACTGTACTGGCATTTCCTAGACGTTGTTTGGATTTTCATCTTCAGCTTCGTCTACTTGAAAGGACTGATTAGCTGATGAAGGAATTATTCCCAAAACAACATGTGATGGGCTTCGGCTTCTCACTATTACTAACAATCGTAGCTTTAGCAGTTGTTAAATTTGATATGTCTCTTAATATGGCATTTGGAATTTTACTAGTAACGGCTCTTGCACAGGCAACTGTACAATTAGTATTATTCATGCACATCGGTGAATCTGAAGATAAAAAAACGTTATATACAACCATTTTATACTCAGTATTCGTAGGTGTTGTGACAATCATTGGTACATTATTTGCTATGATCTGGGGTTATAATTGATCCATTACACTACGGTGTAAGCAAAAGGCTGTCTGAACTTATCGTCCTTGTATGATAAGTTCGTGACAGCTTTTTTGTTTTATCCCTATTCATTTGGTAATTATCACGTTTACCACTTACAAAAGTAGGAATAATGTTATTTTTTTAATAAAAAAATAGTTCTTTTCTAACAATTTATGAAACTTTTCCTTTTCTAGTGCGTATAGTAGTAGATAGTGTTTTTTACTAAGAATAGGAGATGAAAGTAATGAAGAAAATTTTTAAAGTATTAGCAGTCGGAACACTAGCGTTGACACTTGCCGCTTGTAATTCAAGCGCTACGCCTACGAAAGACACAACTAATAAAAGCAAACTCACTTTAGAACAAGTGTATGACAAGGCAGTAGATCGCCAGGCTGATATTCAAAGTGCAAGTGCTAAAATGGATATGACACAGGTGACAAAGGTTGGGTCTGGTGAAGAAGCAATGGAGTTTTCAATCGACTCCAAAATGGAGATGGATATCATCGTTGATCCACTTGCAATGCATTTATCAGGATCTATGACAATGCCTGATATGATGAATGAAAGTGAAGAAACAATGGACATGCCAATTGAAATGTATATGAAAAAAGATGCAGGCTTATTTATGAAGGATTCGACAACAGACAGCTGGTTAAAGCTCCCTGATGAGAACTTTGATGCCATATTAGATCAAACGGCGGCTTCTGCTGATGCGAAGGAACAGCTAGAACAATTGAAAAAATTCATTAAGGACTTTACATTTGAACAAACGGATGATGAATATGTCCTTACATTAGATGCAAAAGGCGATAAATTCAAAGAGCTAATCGATTCTGAGATTAATAAGTCTATCCAAGAAATGGGTCTAGAAGAAAACCCAATGGATCAACTATCAATTGAAAAAATTAACTACGTGCTACACATCGATAAAGAGACTTTCGATACGAACAAAATGGATATGAATTTTGACTTAAAAATGGCCGTAGAAGGTGACGAATTGTTAATGAATACAAAATCAGTCGTTACGTATACGGAATTTAATCATCTAAAAACAATTGATATACCTCAAAGCATTATTGATAACGCTCAAACAATCCAATAATAAAAGAACCTGCTTGTCGACTAGCACAAGCAGGTTCTTTTACTCTAAACTATTTAACCACTAACGAACAATCAACACATCACAAAGCGCATGACGTACGACTTTCTCTGCCACAGAGCCTAACATCATTTTTTCCATACGATTTAACCCAGTTGCACCACAAACAATTAAATCAACCTGAGGTAATTGTGTTAAAATACCTTTTGGTGAACCTGTTTCTACAATGGATTCGACCTCTTTGACTCCTGTCTGTAACGCCTCTTTTTCTAGCTTTTCCATTTTAAGAATGTTTTCCTTCTTCAATTGCTCGGCATATTTTAAGTCATATGCTGAAACTGCTCCAAACGATTTTGTATCAATGACATTCACCAATTGCAAAATAGCATTGTGTTCCTTTGCTAATTGACTCGCTCTATCCAATGCTTTTAATGATTGTTCTGAGAAATCAATTGCTACTGCGATCTTAAGATAGTTTGCCATGTTTGTCCTCCCCATTCTTCCTACCATTCCATGTTTTCTCAAATATTATATCACAATGGCGTTCGATATAGTTTATCATCCTGAGGTTGTGGATTTCCACGACCATCTGTATTATTGCTAATAAAATAAAGAAACTTTTCATCCACAAAGACATCACGAATTCTACCAAATTCTGATAGTAATTCATTGTGTTTGTTCTTATTTATATCAAAAGCTAGGACTGCTGTACCTCTTAGGGCAGCGACATATAATTGATCATTTACAATAGCAATGCCTGATGGAGCCCATGTGGTAGAAGCACCGGATGTAAAAAGAGGTGTTATCATCCCCTGCTCTTTCTCCATTCCTTCAATAAGAGGCCAGCCATAATTCTTCCCCTTCTCAATGATATTAATTTCGTCATTTGCTGCATTGCCATGTTCACTGGCATACATCGTACCATCAGTAGACCATGTTAAGCCTTGTGGATTTCGGTGTCCATAGCTGTATATATAGGATTGAGGAAAAGGATTATCATTCGGTATGGAGCCATCCAAATTGATGCGCAAAATTTTTCCTTCTAAAGCCTTCACGTCCTGTGCTAAAGAAGGTTGTGTTGCATCTCCTACCGTTGCATACAGCTTTCCGTCAGGACCTATTTTCAATCGTCCACCATGATGATATGTACCACTCTTTATTCGATCCATAATAAGATCCTGTTCGATCCATTTATTATCGCTAAACGTTAACGTAACAATACGATTAAATTGTTCCTCTTCCTCGACATACGTATAATACGCATAGGCAACTTGACTGGTAGGAAAATTAGGTGCTAATACAAATCCCAACATACCCGCTTCTGGCGCAGTTGATAGCTCCTTTTTCAGGATAATCTGCTGCCTATCAACGCTCCCTTCCGCAATTTTTACAATACTGCCTAGCCTTTCTGCTATATAAAAGACATCTCCAATTTTTTGAATCGACCAAGGTGTCTGCAATTGATCTGCTAGTATTTCAACAGAGGAATTCATACCATCTATCGCGTGATTTCCCTCACTCTCTAACCTTTTATTGGTATTATTCTTCGTTGACGTACAAGCAACACATAGAATCATTGTTAGCAGTAATAAAGGCATGTAACGTCCCATGATTAATCATCCTCTCTTTTGTGAAAAATAGAAAGAGACGCCACCTAGACGCCTCTCTTACTTTTTATACTTTCAAGCAGGATTATTTCACCAAATGTTCTTGTTTTTTCTAACACCTCTAGAAAGGCTTCTTTACGATGGATGAGTCGTTCTTGGTGCAATTTCTGATAGGAATGCTGAAAATCATCTATAGCTATTTTATCCATAAACTCACCTCATATAGTAGTACATGCTAATACCATTATAATGTTGGAAAATTCTTACGACAATTCTATTTGTATTTTTGATTACATGTTCCCAAAATAACAAGGAGAAAAGACATATAATTTCTTGCAGCAGCCATTTAAATTTATCTAGCTAATGAATGAAAAATGGAAGTACTTTTTCTTCCACAGCTTGTTCACCTGCTTGAATCCATCTACTTTTATCATGAATGTATCCATCTTTATCAAGCGGGGTTTGAAATTGGCTAACACCAGTTGCATCTAGTAAGGAGCCCTCATCATAATCTAGACCAATATTCTCAACATGCTTAATGACAAATGGCTTTTGAAAACGAATTTGAGCATCTTCATTATCAAGCTCTCCTGATGTGACGATAAAAGGGACACGTAAATAAATAGTTTCTCCTGCCTCTTTCCATAATACCGAGTCAAAGCTACCTTTATAGTACTCCCAATTCCCGCCAATCGTGAAACCCCGATCGGCAATTTTATCTCGTAAATAGCCAAACCCTATCTCTTTTCCAACAATTTTTGATTCAAATTGTAACATTTTACATTCTCCTCCTTTCACTCGATAAAAGTTTAACCTAAAAGACGCTATTACAAACTAGCTAAAAGATCATTTTGTTTAACAAAAAAATCCCGAAACCTGAGTAAATTATGGTTTCGAGATTTTCGTAAATTTTTTATAAAGGCACTGAAATATTTCGATGTAACACATATTTAGCAGCTTCTACATACTCTTTGACAGCTCTTTGACTGACTGCAGCTGTAGGAACAATACTCTCAAAACCATGATAGCAGCCTGGGTATAAGTGGAATTCAACATCTACTCCAGCCTGACATAGCTTGGTTACATATTGCAAAGTCTCATCACGAAACGGATCAAGTTGACCAACACATGTATAAGTAAATGGTAAACCTGATAAATCATCCGCTCTAGCTGCTGCGGCATATGGTGATACATTGTCGCTACCATTTTCGCCATTCAAATACATTTCCCATCCCTTTTGATTGAGTGAGTGGTTCCAGATCATATGTCCCGTAATTTCTAATGAAGATGGGGTATTATTGCGATCATCAATCATTGGATAGAGCGGCATTTGGAAACTAAGCTTCGGATAATTTCGATCACGCGTAAGTAATGCAAGTGCAGCTGTGAGTCCACCACCAGCGCTTGCTCCAGCAATCCCTAAACGGGTAGGATCTATCCCTAATTCACTCGCATGATCTGCTACCCATTTTAACGCTGCATAGCAATCTTCAAGAGGAGCAGGATAAGGATGTTCAGGTGCAAGCCGATAGTCTACAGATACCACAACACAATTCGCTTCATTGACAAAGCGCTGACAAAGCACATCATCTCCCTCTGGTGCTCCCAAGACATAGCCACCACCATGAATCCATAGCAGGCCTGGGTATATTTCCTTTTGCTCTTTTGACTTATAAATACGAAGACGAAGAGAATGATTATCATCAGGCCCTTGAATGACTTTATTTTCTACTATAATGTGCTCTTCTATTGGAGTGGGTACAGCAACGGCTGCCATTCCTTCTCTTGTAGCTTGTACATTATCCAAATCTAATGAGGGAAAAATTGCTAACGTTTCTTTTAGTTCTGAATCAATACGATGTTCCATTAAAATCCTTCCTCTCTTATTTAAATGTTTTACGATGTTAAACCGCCATCAATTGTGACGACAGCGCCATTCACATAAGAAGCTTCCTGCGAAATTAAGAAAGCGATTACATTTGCGATTTCAGTTGGGTCTGCCAATCTACGTAATGGTCCATTTTCTTCTGGACTCGATGCCAATCCTTTTGTCATGTTTGTCCTCACGCCACCAGGACAAATTGCATTCACTCGAATACCTTTAGGTCCATATTCCATGGCTGCCGTTTTAGTTAATCCAATTACACCTTGCTTACTTGCCGCATAGCCACCTAGATAGGGCTGTCCCTGTATACCGGCTGCTGAGGATGTATTCACAATGACACCTGATTGCTGTTGCTCCATTTCTTTTAATAATTTAAGCCGAGAAATGCCCCTTTAAGATTGACTGAGATTACTCTATCAAACGTCTTCTCTTCTAAATCCCCCAGTAGTGTTGGTGGGCTTAAAATACCTGCATTATTGATAAAAGCATCAATCCTGCCAAATGTTTCTTTTGCAGCGTCAACATATTTTTTGACATCATTGCTTTGTGAAACATCAGCTTGGACAAAAATTGCTTGTTGTTGATGTTCCTTCACAGCATGTAGTGTGTCTTGTCCACTTTTTTCATCAAAATCCACTAAAACTAATGCCTTTCCCTTAGTGGCAAGCAATTTTGCAGTCTCTCTTCCTATACCACTTCCAGCACCTGTAATAATGACTACTTGTTGCCTCATATTGATATATGCTCCCCTCTCACAAACTATGATATTGATTTTAATTTCATTAACTTAAAGCCTTCATAATTGTTTTGAGCTACCTCATTACAATGTTTTGTGTAATAATCAAATCCTCCTAGATAAATTAAAAAACTTCGAGGTTTGCCCTCAATATTGGCTCCCGTATACCAGGAATCACCTTTGACGTAGAGTGTTGCATTAGCAACCTCTTGACAATGTTTGCTCCAAGCTTCCTCTGCTTCTAAAGCTGGTTCCACAAGGTCAATGTCATGCTCACGCAAGTATTGCATACACTCGGCAACCCATTCGACATGCTGCTCAATTGCAATTGGCATGTTTACGAGGACAGAAGGGCTTTCTGGTCCCGTAATCATAAATAAATTTGGAAAACCTGCTGTTGTGAGTCCAAGATAGGTTTGAACAGCTGCCCCACCCTTCCATTTCTCCTTTAATGTCACGCCATTCCTTCCTCGGATATCAATCTTAAATAATGGCCCTGTCATGCCATCATAGCCTGTCGCAAAAATGATGATGTCTAAATCAAAATGGTTATCCGCCGTTTGAATACCTTCTCCTGTAATTTTTTGAATGGGTGATTCTTTTACATCAACCAGTAAAACATTCTCCCTATTATAGGTTTCAAAATAATCGCTATCTAAAACCTGTCTTAGGGAGCACGCTACTCCCCTTTTTTAGAAATCCACAATTTTCTTCGCTTTAACAACTTTCTTACCCCCAGTAGGCCTTCATTAAATCTATTGACCACACTGGCTGTTTAACATCCTCTTTAGGTAAAAATTCTTTCATTACAGGCTTTATATCTAGTATAGGTGTGCCATCTATGGCGTCTAGCCCTTTAACGATTAATCCTCTCGATTTGACCTCTAACAATGCAACAATTGTACTTCCTAATTTATTAGGTCTATTCTTACCTCTTTGTGCAAAAATGCCGACCTCATGATAATCATGATTATTTCTCGGATGTCTTGCCTCATATTGAATTTGATCGTCTGTAACCTTATCAAAATAAAAAATAATTTCTAGATGAGAAAAATCTTCTATTCCTTTTAAGGACGCCTCTAGGATATGATCAGCAAGTTCAATAGTTGAAATAATCTCTCCCCAATGATCATCTTTTATCATTTGCCTATTGTTACGAACGGTAGCGATTGATTGAATAGTATATTGCATGTCTTTTATCCCCCATCTTTTCGAATATCTACTATATGTCTTTTCATTCCAGTATAAACTAAATGGACAGAAAAAAAGATGATTAACGATGTTAATCACCTGACGTGCCATAATCCTTAATGGAAACATTCACTTCACATGCAATAGGAACCTCACTAAACGTTTGATCCCATTCTTTTTTTCTTTTTTGCCATACTTTCGGGTAATCGATTCTAAGTTTATTGCCAAACCCAGAAACATCTGTTTGAAATTCATGTTGCGTTTTATCTAATGCTTTCCTCACTAATCGCTCTATCTCTTTTTCAAATACTTTCTCTGCTTTTTTCAAAAATTGATTGTCAAATGCTTTATCTGAGAGAACCCAATGTTCAGCAATTCTTCCCTCTGATTGAATTTTTATCGTAAAGGAGATTTGATCCCCCTTTACATGTGGAATAATTTTACTTTTAGCTGAAATAATTTCATACACAATAGGTGCTCCTGACTCCTCATCAAACCCTTTGACAAGGCCACCTTTCGCATCGCCAGACATCCATGCAATTCCTTCTAGGTCACTCTCATTTAAAAATCCTCGTAGCTTTTTGGTTTTTCCTTCAATGATAGCAGCGCCTGCAAATTTTACTTCTCCATTTTCCGTACTCACATTTTGCAATAAAAAGCTAGAGTCTGAATACAACTTCCCCTCTAGTTTGGCTACGGTCATCGGAGGCAAAATTTTAGTCGTCCTTTCATGTCCCTCCATCATTTCTACTAATTGAAAGGCAGGAATTTTCGTTGGTTCATTTGTTTCAAGTACCTGACTTGCCTGATCCTGAGCAATAAAGAGCAGTCCACTCGGCCGTATTTCTAATTCTCTTAGAAAAAAATCCAACGTTTGCTGGAGATTGATAGTACTAGCTAAGTCCTCACCAATAATGATTACTTTGGAATGTTCAGCAAAGGAACGTTTATCAACCTTTAACAGCATATTTCGTAAAGTTGGTAACACCGCATCACCTGTCTCAGAAACATTTTTATACGCTTTTTCTGGCAATGCTCCCTCTTTTGTTCCAGAAACCGTTGTCTCTGACGTAACAAATTGATTAGTAATTGTTAGCAACTGTCTGTTTGCATACCTAGCATCTTGTTGCTCTTCAGAGGAAACATCACCCGTTTCTAAATCCAATGATGTACCTACAATAAGGCCTAAATCCTCAATCTCTTTACTACTCCAACATCCAGTAAGAAGTAAGGTTACCGTCGCAACTAGAAGTAAATGTACACAACAATGTATTCGCTTCATGCTTTCTTTCCTTTCAATTTCGAAATAAGGAGTAAGGTTATCGGTACTAAACCAAATAAAATTAATGCAGCATGACCAATCTTATCGCCAAATGTAAAAAGATCATTAATATTTTTAGGTGTCATCGCAATAATGTAGATAATTGGCAGTAATCCATATAAGAAAGGATGCATATTTTTCTTAAACAGATGGGCTAAGCCTAAAGTGGCGGCATAATAAGTAATCGTAAAGGTAGCAAAGATTTGCATAATCCAAATTACAAGAAGAAATGACTCAAAGCGTTCAAAAATTAAACCAGGGATTTCAAAACTTCGCATTAATTCAATCGTTGGCCAAGTCCTTGTCATAACACCTTCAATAGATAGAGCACCAATGACCATCACAACTGTGATGACATAAAAGAGCAAAGGTATGGCTATACCCGCCAGTACAACCTTTACGGCTTTTGATTTATCAGATGGGTACATAAATGCCACAAGTAGTAGCATAATTTCAGGCCCTAAAAATGCCAGGGTCGCTGTTTTTATTCCCTTTAACATCGGAACAACGCCCAGACCGAGTACTGGTCTCAAATTATCAATTTCAAAAATCCCTAAGCTTAAAAAAGCCACAAGTAAAAAAATAACAAAGGTAATAGGAAAAATGATTTCAAATAAGCGTGCGATTGTATTGATGCCACCGCTTATTAAGTAAAGCCCAACCCATAAAAAGGGCAAAATAATCGCCCAAGTGGGGGTCCCTTCTAATAAGAAGAGAGAGGTTACTTCAGCCATGATGCGAACTTCAAAGGCAGAAATGGTAAAAAAGTAGGCAATTACACACGCACTTATAAACCAGCCTAACCACTTCCCTATGATATCTTGATTATATTGATAAAATGTTTTGTCAGGGTATTGTTGGCTTAGCTTCACAATGATTACACCTGCAATCATTGCAACGACACCACCTAAAAATACACTAATCCAAACATCTGGCGTTTTTACTTTTTCAACAGATGCACGAGGTAAAGTAAGAATCCCAGTGGCAAGAATATAGTTAATAATAATAACAACTGCTTGTGACGTCGTTATTTTATCTTTCATACTGCTGTTCATGGCTGTTTTGCTCCCTTTCTCTTATTCCCCTTTGCGGACCGAATCTTTTGGCTTTAACAATTTAGGACGATGCTTCATCATCTTTAACGGCATTCGTACCATAAAATCTTTCCAATCACCTGCTCGATACGGAATAGTTGGGCTCAAATATGATACACCGAAGCTCTTTAGCTTTACTAAATGACTGCAAAGGAATAAGAAAAATAGAATGATGCCATATAGTCCAAATAAAGCTGCGGAAAACATCGCGACAAAACGTAACATTCTTAGCGTGATACCAGCATTATATTGAGGGATAGCAAAAGAGGAAATTGCTGTTAATGCAACCACAATGACCATGATCGGACTAACAATTCCTGCCTGTACGGCGGCTTCTCCAATAACAAGTCCCCCAACGATCCCCATTGTCGGACCAATCGGCTTCGGTAGACGAAGTCCTGCTTCTCGTAATATCTCAATAGCGACTTCCATAATGAGGGCTTCAATCAAAGCTGGGAACGGTACTCCCTGCCTTGTTGCCATCATGGACAGCGCTAGTTTAGTGGGAATTAAACCTTGATGAAAAGATACAAAAGCAATGTACAGGGATGGGCCAAATAAAGAGATGCCTGCAGCAAAATAGCGAAGCAAGCGAATAAGAGAGCTCGACAACCAACGTTCATAGTAATCTTCTGGTGATTGCAGTAGCATATTAAACGTGACTGGCACAATTAATACAAAGGGCGTTCCATCTAAAAGAATTGCGACTCGTCCCTCTAGTAACGCAGCAATAACCCGATCAGGACGTTCGGTACTCTGCACTTGCGAAAATGGACTGAGGTAATTATCCTCCATCAATTGCTCAATATATCCCGATTCAGCAACATCATCCAAATGGATTGTTTCAATTCGTTCCTTCACCTCTTTGACGAGATTAGGCTGCACAATTTCATCTATATAGGCTAAAACCAACTCTTTTTTCGTACGTTCGCCTACTTCCATCTCAATAATCGATAAATTTCGATTCTCACCATGCTGCCTTAATAAAGAGGTATTCACACTTAATTTTTCTGTGAAGCCCACCCTTGGTCCACGTACCATTGCTTCAGAAACAGGCTCCTCAAGATTTCGAGTTTTGCCATGTGCCGTGCCAATGATAAATACATTCTGTATGCCATCCACAATTAATACAGTGGAACCAGTTAATACTTTGCCAACAGCTTTCATGACTTTCGATTCCTCTAGCAGATCGCTCACTGGTAGGATTTCATTTCTAATTGATTGTTGTAGTTCATGACCTCTTAAAACAGACGACTTTCCTGTATGTCCATTCATTAATGATTTCAAAATATGTTTGTCAATTAATTCTTTATCGCATAATCCCTTAAGAAAAACGATTGCTGCACGATTATCCGTATTTCCTATTTGAAATTCTCTAAAATGAATATCCCAATTATGGCCAAGTTCTTTCCTCATTTGTAAAAGATCTTTATTATAATCCCCTGTAAATTGCTCTAACGTTTTTTGAACAGGGATGTGTACCCTCTCACCTTCTTCACTTTTTTCTTTCATCTCAATTTTGCCATTGCTCTTATTAACAAATAAAAAAACATGAAACAATTTATAAATTAAATATGGAATTAAAAATGCTAAAAAGCCTTGTAAAAAAACTTGCCAATGTGGCATGTAGGAAATCACCTTTTCCCACATATTGATCACCCTCTTTAGTACACTTGTACAGAGTATCTCTACATGTTTTTATCTTTATCTAAGCAGCAGTATTTTAAACTTCCAATCCTCAACATTCTTTCATAACAAGACACTAACATTCGGTGATCATAAAAAACCAGCCTCAAATGAGTACTGGTACTTATAAAAGCAATCTTTAGCTTATGGTATACTAGCTACTATGAAAAATTAGAAGGTGAAATTTATGCTAGAAGTCAGTGAAAGTAAATTAGCACAATATAGTCTACATTTTTTGAGTGAGACGCTTATTTTAGGAGAAGAAGTTTTTACACAACCTGAGGTCATGTTAGAAGCAGCCTTTACACAGCTCGCTTTTAGTAAAATTGATTTGGAACAGCAATATGAATTTTTCCATGAAAGCACTATTACACTCAATGAAGTTTTTACGTATTCGAGAGCTATTTTCGAACAGGGAAGTAACTTCCTAGAACATTCACAAAATATTGCCAAGCACTTACATAGTGTGTCACAGCATCCTAACATTAAAAGCGGAGAACTGTTTATTGGCCTCTTTGAAAATTGTTTACTATTAAATGAGGCAAAAAAGATTATCGCTATTGTCAAAATTGATGAAAAAGAAATGTTTTTAGATGTGAAAAATGAACACAATCAAATGATCGTGAACGGCGTGGATGGCATTAACGTTAAGAAAATTAATAATATGGCTATTATTGTTGATATGGGACAGGATCAATCTCCTGCTGTTTATATTAAAACAAAACGTAAGGAAGATATTGTTTATTGGCAAGAACGATTTTTAAAAATTAAGGCAGCGGATGAGCATTATTATAAAACCAATTTAGCATTAACAGAATGCAAAAAATTCATTTTAAAGGAAGAAAATTATACAAGCACAGAAAAACTTGGGCTCTTGAATAAAACACTGGATTACTTTAGAAATGAAGAGGAATTTCAGGTAAATCATTATATTGAAACTGTTTTTGAGCAAGCGGACACTACTCAAAAAGATATCATCATTAATTCGGTCAAACCCTATGAGACTGTCATTTCTGATAGTGCGCTAGAAAAGGCTGAAAAGAAATACAAACGTAAAATCAAACTGGATTCCAATATTGAAATCCAAGTAAATATTCAACATATCGACCAAATAGATGAATTAATTGAAGTTGGCTATGATGAGGCAACAAATCGCAAATTCTATAAAATCTATTTTCAGGATGAGCAGTAGAAGAGCTTGGATTAAACGGATGCGTCTGCAAGCTATCTTACGAGATTAAACATTAGAATGACAGCGTCTCTCCTAAAATCTTCAATTAGGAGAAAAGAGCTTAAAATAGTATAAGCTGCAATAATGGCTATTTTCCAAAGACTTCAGATACTAAAACAGTGAGTCCTTATCATGAATCCTCCACTCTTTAATTTCTTGAAATTTTTTTCAAAAAGTTAAAACTTTTTCAATTGGTAAAGCGTCTAATAATTGGTAACAGAAGTTAACCCAAAGGAGAATTGATAAATATGAAAAAACCTGCTAAAAAAACATGGCTATTAGCTTCAGCATTAACACTTGGGATGGCTGTTTTAACACCGCTTCAAGCTGGTGCAACAGCTGTTGAAACAACAAATAGTGTAACAATTCAAATAGAACAAAAAATAACAGGTACCATTAAATATTTTGATGGCGGCAGCATTACCCTTAAAGGAACAGATGGAAAGAACTATTACATTGGTTTGCACAATTTCTCTGATAAGCAAATCGAGCAATTAAAGCTAGCGGAGGGGCAGGAAATTTTAGTTGAGGGTAGTCTTGTGAAAGATTACTCAGATTTCTATACCTTTGACGTGTATAAAAAAAGCTTACCTAAAGAAGTAACAAAAGAAGAATTAGTCCAACTAGAAAAACTTTTTTCTGACATGAAAAAGGCTGAAAAAGAAGAGAATTATGAGGAAATGGAACGAATCTATGAGGCGATGGATAACATCACAAGACCTTATGAATTAGCAAATTGGCAGCCTGAGCCATTTGAAGAGTTTATCAATGAAGCTGCATTCGCTGAGAAAAATATCGTTATCAAAGCGCAAGATAAAGAACAGCTGAAAACACTTTATAGTAACTGGATTAAGTATGTAAAAGAAAATAAAACGGATGAGGCATCAGAAAACATTGATAAAATTTTTACAATTCTTGAACCTTATTACCAAGAATTATATCCACCATTAACTTTTGAAGAGTACATGGCAGATATGAACGTAGATGTAACAAAAGAGGAACTTGCAAAACTTAAAACGCTCTATGAAGAGGCACAAAAAGCTGAAAAAGATAAAGACGAAGAGTTGGCCATGAAGAAATGGGATCAATTCTATGAAATACTTCGCCCACACTTTAAACCTGTTCCCTTCGAGGAATATATGACAGATATCGAATTCAGCATTAGTAATGCGGATTACGCAAAATTAAAACAACACTATGAAGAAGCAGTTGCCCTTGAACAAAAGGGTGAAGATGATAAAGCAGGCGAGCAATGGGAAGCCTTCTACAAAATTTTAGATCCTTACTACGAAGCGAATAGAGAAATTCTCATCTCAGCATCTAAATTAACATTTAACGGCCAAGATTTTATTCCAGAGCCAGAACAAACTAAATAAAATTTCAAGGGCCCTCCTATTGGTTTTAGGAGTGGCCCTTTTTGAAATGACAATTTTGTCATGTTATCCCTGAAATAGTCATGTTAATCGATGGTTTACCCTTATTTTTCTTGTTACAGTAAATCATGGTCACAAGCACATTACGATCTAAGGAGAAAAACAACATGACATTATTAACGAAGAAAACGGTGATGTTGATGGTAATGTTAGTATTTTTTACTTTCACACCCGTATTTGGACACGCAGCATCAAATGATACAATTAGTAAAATTGATCAGTTTATTGAGGAGCAGCAAACCATTAGTAAAATCCCAGGAATTTCAGTAATTATTGTTGATAAAGGGAAAACCGTCTATCAAAGGGGCTTTGGCTTTGCAGATACAAAAACAAAAACGCCTGTTACCTCTAATACCCTTTTTGAGCTAGGCTCGACGTCTAAAGCATTTACAGGCCTCGCTATTTTACAATTAGAAAAGCAAGGTTTGTTAAAACGATCAGATGATGTCCGAAAGTATATCCCTTGGTTATCATTAACCTATAAAGGCGAAAATCAAGCTGTGACAATACAGCAGCTATTGTCTCATACTAGCGGAATTCCCTCAAATTCCATTACTCGAATCCCAGAAAGCACAGCTGATAATGCCCTTGAATTAACAGTTAAAACACTGCTGGATCAATCTCTAAATCGTCAACCAGGTAGTTCTTTTGAATATGCAACCATCAACTATGATGTCTTAGGACTCGTCATTGAACAAGTGGCAAAACAGCCATTCGATCAGTATATTCAACAGAAAATTTTACAACCTGTTGGTATGAATCAATCTTTTGTAGGGATTCACCAAGTACATTCCACACATATGGCTTCTGGCTATAAAATAGGTCTAATGAGAGAGCAGCGATACATACCACCTATCTATCGTGGCAATATCCCTGCTGGTTATCTGATCAGTAACGCTAATGATATAGCCAGATGGTTAAAATTACAGTTAGGAAACAGTGATATCTACTCAATCAGTAACAATTTAATACAAGAATCCCATACTCCAGATCTAACAGTGGAGCCTTTTGATACGAATACTTACTATGCAAACGGTTGGGCCGTTGTGAAAAAGGACACAAAGTCATATATCTACCATGCTGGTGAGAATCCAACCTTTTCCTCATATTTCATTATGCAACCTGACGAACAAATTGGCGTGGCTATTTTAGCCAATATGAATACAAGCTCTACAACAGCGATTGGACAAGGTGTCATGGATTTATGGGAGGGCAAAACGATTGACATGCAACATATCAGCAGCTATCAAAAGCTAGATAAAATTGTGACAATCATCTGTGCTATCATCATCGCAATCAGCATTATTTTCTGTTATCTATTCGTTCAGAATATACGCAACCTCTATAAAAAACAACGTAGTATGGCAAAGCTAAATTACAAAAAAATATTGTTATTATCTGCCCATACTATACTTGTGGCGACAATGCTGACAGCAATATTTATCACACCTAACACAGTACTTGGCGGCTTAAATTGGACATTTATTAACGTATGGGCACCAACTTCTATTACATTCCTGTTGTATAGCTCCATTTCGGCCAGTCTTCTATATTTATTATTAGGCTTTATGATTATTGGTACTAAAAGGAAGAATTAAAATTTAATAGCTTAAAAGATATACAATTAATAGCCTTATCTTGATTGAATACTGCGTGAGATGAGCTAATGGTAAAGATGCTAACCTGTATAATTCATTGAAACTACATCAATGAATTGATTCCTTCAGCCTTTGGAAAGAAGTTGTAGGAACAGACCATATCATTTTAGAGAAATATTAATACTTGGGAGCGGAACAAGCTCTTTCCGCTCTAATGTTTTTTCGTCAACAATTCTTATAGTTGGTGTAATGATTAGCGTTCGAATATCAGAATCAGGTATAAAAACCTCAACATAACCATTTACTCGCCCAGAACCGCTTTTAATAGTTGTTGCTCCTACTTTTTCATATACATTTCCAAGATTATCTTCTATGTCTACCATTAAAAATTCTGTCTCCCAGTCAAGATTTCCCTCAAAATAAAGAGTGGTTATATATTTTCCCTCTGTTATTTGATTATATAATAGCTGGTATTGATCATTACCAAATGGTATATTTACTTTTCTTGAATAGGCTTGGGTTGGTGTAAGTTCTAATTGAAAGTCCCAATCTCCTTCTACTAGAGTCGTATTTTTCATACCTATAAAATCTTTGGGACGCCAATGTACATTTATCGTTTCATCAATTACTTTGTCTGAAATTCTCGCCGTAAACATACCAATCCAAGTAGCATCATTCTTTTTAATGATTTGATGACTAAGTACGTCTAACTTGTTTCCGTTGACTTCTAAATCACCCTTCCAAAATAGAGGGGGATCATCTATCGATTCTTCATGTTTCATTTCATAACTAACCGATACAACAGTTCCATCGAAAAAAGCCTCAGCTACTTCAATGGAGGTTCCGTTACTTTCGTCTTTTTGATTGATGATTGATGCATGATCACTAAATACTTGTAATTGGGGATTATCATTGCTATTTAATAGTTGCTGTACAATTGGTACTCGATTAGCCACTACAGGTAGCCAAATGCTACTACTAGTAAAAATGAATGTGAGCATGGCGACTATACTAACCCATTTCCATTTTTTAAATACATACTTCTTGTTTGAAGATGACCGTAAAACACTTTTTTCAATATTAAACTTTTCCCAATCAGATAATTCAACTGGTTCAATCTCTTCAACATCTATTCCGATAAAATCCTTTTCGTTCATTTAGATACCTCCCAGCTCTTCTGTTAACTTTAACTTACCTCGATATAAACGATTTTCAACAGCTGATTTAGATAGACCAAATATCTCTGCGATTTCTCCGTTGGAATATCCTAAGTAGTATTTCAATAGAAAAATTTCCTGATCGTTTTTACTTAAATTTAAAATACTGATAAACAGTTGCTCTTTTTGTACTCTTTGTTCTACAATTCTCTCTGGAAGATCCTTGCTATTTGAAATTGATGAAAGTAACTCGACTGTTTTAGGCTTATTTTGAAGACTTCTATATGTATCAATCGCTTTATATTTTGCGATAACACCAATCCATTTTTTAAAATCAATCTCATCGCCAGTAAATTGAATACTCTTTTGCCAAATGGTTAGAAATACATCGTTGATACATTCTTCAATAGCTGTTTGATTGGGCTGTAACACTTTCACTACTATGGCTTTAACATAACCTCCATATTTGTTAATCACTTCTCTTAAAGCTTGTTCTTCCTTTTTTTGTAGCTGATTAATTAATGAATACACGAAGTTAGAAAACCTCCTTTCTTCTCTACAAGTAATAACGAGCGAATGAAAAAAAACTCTCACATTATTTAATAAAAAAATAAATGATTCCTTTCCACAACAGATTGTAGTTAAAAATAGAAACGGATTAACATAGACTTACTGTTTCAAACCTGTTCCACCATCATTCATCAAAAAATTGACAATAATGATGGAGTGGATTGACAACTAACCTTTAGTTTCATTCATATCAAGTGTTTAGTAATACGCATCCTTCACCCAAGATCCCTTTTAAAATTACGTAAATACGATTCATTAGACGAATACCCTTTTCTCTTTCAACGGCATTCATACAATAAACTGAAAGAAAGGAGAGATCTTGATGGGATACTTTGGAAATATGGGTAATTTCAATTGTTGTTATGGAGGCTATGGTAACGACTATAGCGGGGGTTATAACATGAGTTGTGGTATGGACTATGGCGGTAAAAATAATAGTTCAACATTCGTTTTAATCGTTGTGCTATTCATTCTTCTCATTATTGTCGGAGCAGCTTTCGTCCAAAAAGAATATTAATATTTATTGAAAAACATGAAAAAGGGATGATCTTCATTATTGGGAGCGAATAATAATGTCGATACATCATAGCAAAAAGGGTCACT
Organism: Lysinibacillus sp. K60; assembly: GCF_019731275.1. Taxonomy (NCBI): domain Bacteria; kingdom Bacillati; phylum Bacillota; class Bacilli; order Caryophanales; family Bacillaceae; genus Lysinibacillus; species Lysinibacillus sp. K60. The sequence continues at coordinate 55,316 of NZ_JAASJR010000004.1, forward strand.
CCCAGTCTAGTGGCCCTTTTTAAATCTGTATACCCTTTGCCTTATTCAATTTTATATTTTCCATTTCCCCATTTTTGGTAATACACATCACTAAAGAAATATAATAAGCCAACATTTTTACTCCCAGTTACGCCCCATATCTGCTTTTACATCATAAAATTTTTAAAAAATGAAACCAACTAAAGCCATGAATCGTAAACTTATTTAAGAAAGCCAGCACTTTTTTTGTAAAAGGGGTCGAGTAATGTGAAGAAGTGGTTGCAAGAAAGGAAAAACACAAGAAGAAGAGAGAAGAGACGTAATGATCAATATTCTTTAATTGACTTATTTCTTGACGTACTTGGTTGGATACCAGAACTGCTTTTCCTCCCATTTAGAATCATTTATTGGTTGTTGAGAGGGGTTGGAAGGTTTATTGGAGAAGGTTTTAATTAAAAGCTACTCAAAAGGAAATCATTTGAGTTTTTGAACCAATACGATTGAGGCAAGGGAAAATTTTGTGGAGCATTCAAAAGGGATAAAGTCATTTAGTTGAGGCGCTGACCCTATCCCTCTATAAGTGGCATTCTCCTTTAAAGTAGATTAATTAGAGATAAATGGTGCTTTTTGTACATACTTTTGATTTTCTATTTGGTTAATGATGAATGTAGCTATATCCCGATTTGTTATCTTTGTACCTGGCATATCTCTAAGATTTTCCTTTATGAACCCTACTTCATTTCCCTCTACTATAAATGGAAGTCTAATTAGTGTCCATTTGATTACTTGATTATGGCTAAGTAGATGCCATTCTTTTTTCTTATCCATCATCATTTTCGAATAAATAATTTCAAATATCTTTGCACCTATTCTATTTATAATACTCTTTGTATCTCCAGCAATGGTTAGAGATCCACCCGTTACCCCAATATAACGATCCATATGTAAATCAGACATGACTCCCAATATATTTTCCGTTACTTTACTATAAATTGGTTTTTCTTTCATTGGTTGACCAAAAGTATTGATAACGATTTGACAATCTTTTAATAGCTTTTGAAGATCCTCGATCTTTTGTACATTTCCTTCTATTACCTCAATCCTACTGTCTCTGAAAACTAACTTTTCTGGGTTTCTAACAAGCATACGTACGTGATATCCTTTCTCTAATGCTTTAAAAGCAATGTAACGCCCCGCTTTACCTGTTCCCCCAATAATTGCAATCTTTTTATAAACGTCCATGATGCCCTCCTGATTATCCTAATAATATGTATACGGGAAAATCATGGTTTAGATTCAATTATTCACGTCTCTTAATCAAATGAGATAAAGGAATAGTAATTTTGTTCATTCTAGCTAGAGCTTTTGTCTATACAAAAGAAAAAGAACCACTCCCTTAAAAGAAAATGGCACTTTCAACGCCTCATCGTACTTACTTGATAATACGCTTTTTAGGTGTATTCAACTTAACTCTTGTGTAAAAATATAGATCAGTGGTTTATATTATTTACTAAGTCTTTATTATAGGCAATCCACTTCTCCATTTCTCTCTCGACAGCTCGATTTTGCCATTCAAACCAAATACCTGTACATTCACTACAGTGACTATCGACACCCTTTTTTTCATGTGTATCTTTACATGTAAACACAGTCTTTTTACGACAACTATAACAGTAAATGACTATGTCTTTATAAAATTCCATCCCGATCAACTCCTCAAATTTACACCTATTTCTTTCCTTTTTTCATCTATATTATTCTTTATAAAGAAATAAGTAAGGATGATGAGTACCATCATGTTTGTTCCTCTCCTTACTAATAAAAGCGATTCAAACCCTTACTATTAGGATTTGAATCGCTTTTTCAGTTAGTCCAATTTTCTATTTGAACCTTAAGGAGAATATAAAATCTTGGTATTGCCATACTTATTCAAAATGACCAATAAAAAAGCAATTCAAGGTAATGGTATGATATCCTATAGACTTTGATATCGTACACAATTCCTTGAACTGCCTTAAATTATTTAGACTCTACATTCTCATCAGGAGAGTAATTATACTGAGAAGGATCAACTGGCGTATAACCTGTTGGCGTATAGAACCTCAATAAGTCACCATTTACGACTCTATCAGATAACGCCAATTTATGATCTACTTCATTTTTAACCGTCTTTGCTTCCTCTAATTGACTCTCGTCTAATGGTAAGCCTGTTTTATTATCATAATATTTTTCATTAATTGAATAAATAGTAGGACTGACAAAATCGCCATTTCTAAATGGAACAATTTCATCATGCTCTTCTGATAATAAGTCTGAACCAAATTGAACAAATTGTTGTGAATCAATTCCTAGTAAATGCAATAACGTTGGCAGTAGGTCTGTTTGGCCACCATAGCTATGGTTGGTACCACCTTGTATGCCTGGAACATGTATAAATAATGGTACACGTTGTAAATTAGCACTTTCATATGGTGTAATCTCTTTTCCAATGACTTGTTCCATCGCTTTATTATGATTATCGGAAATACCGTAATGGTCACCATAAAGCACAATCATTGAATGATCATATAAACCTGATTCTTTTAATTGCTGGAAGACCTGTTGAATTGCTTCGTCTGCATAACGCGCTGTTTGGAAATAATTATCAACGCTTGCATCTCCCGTATTGGCTTTATCAATTGTCACTAAATCTTGATTCATTTTGTATGGATAGTGATTTCCTACCGTAATTAATTTTGTATAAAAAGGTTGTGGTAAGGAGCTTAAAAGACTTTGAGATTGTTCAAAGAATGGTTTATCTAACAAACCATATTCAGCCATGTCCTCGGAAGTACCTGTGTTATAGTAACTCGCATCAAAGAATTTGTCGAATCCAAATGATTTATAAATCACATTTCTATTCCAAAAGCTTCCGTTATTACCATGGAATACAGCTGATGTATAACCATAATCTTTTAAAATACTTGGAGCTGCCTGATACGAATTTTGTGCTTTAGTAATATAAGCTGATCCTTGAGGTAACCCAAATAAAGAGTTTTCAAGCATAAATTCTGCATCAGACGTTTTCCCTTGACCTGTTTGATGGAAGAAATTATCAAAATACAATGTATTCTTATCTTTTGCTAATGAATTTAAAAATGGTGTTACTTCTTCACCGTTTAATTTATAGTCGATTAAAAAGTTTTGGAATGATTCTAAATGTAAATAGATAACATTCATTCCCTTAGCTGCACCAAAATATTGGGCATTCGGCTTGGCATAGTTTGATTTTGTATAGTTAATTACTTCTGTAATATCACTACTATCAGCCAAAGCTCTCTGAGAAGATGCTTTCATCGTTTCAACTGAGTCATAAATCGTATAGTTATACATTCCTAGATATTTCACAATATAGTTTCTATCAAACCCACGTGTTAAAAGTTGAGGACGATTAGATTCAGCTAGTCCTAAATTAAGGACTGATACCGCTAATGCAAAGGCAATGATTGCCATTCCTTTTTTATAGCCAAAACGCTTCGTATCTTTTAGGATTTTTTTAGAGAATAATAGAAAAAGCATAACAAATACATCCACAAAGAATAAGATATCATAAGGTTTTAGCAAAGAAAGAACACTGCCGCCTAAATCCCCAAAGTTCTGCGTTTGGGAAAGTGTAGGTAATGTAATGAAATCACTAAAGAATCGGTAATAAACAATGTTGGCATATAAGACAATAGACATCAATGTGTAAACTACAACGAGTGATGTGTATTTTCTTTTTCCTTTAAATATAAATGAAAATCCTAGAAATAGCATTGCTGAGCCTAGTGGATTTATTAGTAAAAGGAATTGTTGAATGATTCCTTCTACACCTAAGTCAAATTGTGATAGTTGAGAGATGTATGTTTTAATCCATAACATTAATACTGCTACTATATAAATTCCTAAAAAGTTTTGTAATAGGTTATCTTTTTTATTTACTAGATTTTTCATTTTTGCACCTACCTTTTACTGATTAAATTAAAATCTAGATATATATACTGATAAGTACTGTATTGCACTTTATAAAATGTTACGTTACAATAGCTTTTTTTGCGACCAATGTATAGTACTCCCCATTTAAACTTCTGTCAAGTTGTTAGCTATTCTTCATATAAATATTTCTAATTAACCTAAATATTGTTCAAAAAATACCCAGTAAACATGAGTTTTTAACTAAAATTTACTGGGTATTATAAGCCATAATTAACCTTTATGAAATCTGCCCCGCAATTTTTCTCATTTGGCATCAAAAAATCTTCCATTCAAATGAATTGGAAGATTTTCTGGAACACTATTTAGACTAATAAACAAGATTCTATGACATCGTTTTCTAGCATTTATACATTTCTATAGAATCTTTCTATTTAGACGCTTCAATATTTATTTGAGCACTTACTGAATCTTTCAATGATGAAGAAAGACCTCGTCTGATTAAATTTGCAGAAACAGGCGCTCTCCCCATCTCCCTTGCCCAAATTGATAATTGTCCTATATGATGAATTTCATGTGCAATGGTATGACGAATTATTTCACCCCATGTATGTGTCTCCATACTACCATCGTCTAATGGAATATGAAGTATACGCTCTTCCATACTGTCATCCCATTGGTTTACAAAGCTTTCTACTTCTAAATAAAATGCAGCTTCCAATTTACGAACCTTTTCCAAGCTACTATATTCATCAAAGCTCTCCTGAAAATCAGTTTTCCCTTGCATTAGACGAATCCAACTCCATTCAACATCAATGATATGGAAAAGTGTGTGTAGTATACTGCCCATTCCACCAGTTCGGTTTTGCAAAAGTTCTTCATCAGTCAACTCTTCACACCAACGAAACCAGTCTTCCCTAACTAGCCAATTATATTTAAAAAATGTTTGCAAAAAAGCACCTCCGTAGTTGTTGAATATTATAACTCACAATTTCTTCATATAAAGTGAGGATTCCTTCTTTGCTCTTTTCACATATCTAAATAAGCACTAAAAGTAACATAAGTATAGCAACATTTCTAAGGTCAAAGTCTAGTAATCACCACTTCTGGTTACTATTATGAATTTTTCTATAAACGTAATCTGCGTTATCTAAGTTTTTCCAGCTACTAATAAAATTTAGTATTAGCATAAAAATTCCAAATAAAATAAATGCCACCATATATTTACCTATGAAAAATAAAACAAACGTTGCAACCAAAAGTAATATCATTAAAATTATTACAAGGATTTGTAATTTCCCCTTCTTCTTCTCATCCATCTGTTCAACCTCCAATGAAAGCGCCAGTACTTTTCTAAAATGTTTCCCTTGGTTTATTTTACCTTAATATATGTAAATGCTCCATAATTAACCTTATCGAATTCATTTTTTTCTAAATAATCAATTATTTAATATAACATCCAACATCAGAAATTCCCTAACAGATTTCCCTTACATAATCTAGGGGTGATCTGAAATTTTAAGGATGAAATAGAAATAAACAAGGGATATTTTATAGGATAAGTTAAATAATATCTTGAGGAGGTGTTGACATGAAACGCGATAAAAAAAATACAGAGTTTGCAACAGACGAGCCAACAAAACAATCATTTGCTAGTGGAGCAGACCCAAAAAAACCTAATGGGCGCAAAGAATATACTGAAGCCCCACGCCCACAACGAGAAGAAGACCTTATTATGGATGAGAAAAAAGGTAAGTCGACTTCATTATAATGTAAGACAAGTTAGTATTTTTGACCACTCTATTAGAGATGGTCTTTTTTAATTTTCTCCACATCATGTAACCCTATATAAAGATTGAGACCACCCATCATGGAGTGGTCTTTATTAGTTTCTTTAAAGGGCTCTGAAAACTTTAAAATCCACTATGTTGCACCTGGTGATAAAGACCACCCCTATATATTTCCACCAACTTTTGTTCCCATGAATATATTTTGTGGTATATGGCATTAGTAGATAAACTGAAAGATAACACTATTGTCTATTTATCCGCTTACTATAAAGTAAAAATTTTACATAAAAGAAATTATATATAGTGTTTATAGTTGTACTCTCCCCTTATTACTTAGCCATATAATCCCCTTCTTCACCTCTATCCATTTGATAAGCCCATTAGAAAGCTTTGTTTTACCAATGATAATTTTTCATTTTTTTTAAAGTGTAAAGAAAGTATTCCCAATTTTCTAATGTTGAAGGAATACTTAAATGTTCATTCGGCGTATGCACATAAAATATATCAGGACCAATAGAAATAGCATCTAAGTCTGGAATTTTATCTACTAAAATACCACATTCTATCCCGGCATGTACCGCAATGATTTCAATATCTGTACCATATTTTTCTTTATAAGCTTCTTCAAATAAGTTTCTAAGTTTTGATTCAGCACGATATGGCCATTCTGGATAATCTGAATCCGTAGACAAATCACCGCCAAGCATACCAGTGATTATCTGTGCCTGATTAATTATTGAGTCCTTTAGGCTTTTAATAGAACTTCTTGTTTCACTTTCATACTTTATCACTGTGTCGTATGTATTAACGACTCCTAAATTTGTTGAACTCTCAACTAGACCTTCAACTTCCGTACTTCTACTTTGAACACCATTTGGTATTAACATGAGAGCAGCAATAGCTTTCTCCTTTGTTGTTTTTGAAAAAACTTTTCCCACATTAGTTTCAATCGGTTCAAGTATGATATTTATTTCTGGATCGGAAATACGTAATTCATTTTTTAGTATTCTATTCCACATTTCTATTTTTACAAAGAATTTTTCAACTATATCTGGATGAAGTTGTATCATGACTTGTGCTTCACGGGGAATGGAGTTTACTTTTACGCCCCCATTAATTTCTTGTATAAAGTAAGAAAATTCATTTGATAGATCATATAGGACTCTCCCTAATAATTTAACGGCATTGCCTCTTCCTTTATCAATAGATATACCAGAATGTCCTCCCTGTAGCCCACAAATACTCAAATTGTACGTTACAGCATTTTCCGGAGAATTGTCCCAAACAATAGGGATTTTTTGAGTAACAATAACTCCACCTGCACTACTAACTAACAACTTTCTATCTTCCTCAGAATCAACATTAATTAGCAATTTACCTTCAAGATGAACTGGGTCGACTGCATGGGCTCCTCTCATAGTTGTTTCTTCTTCCGTCGTAATAAGTACTTCAAGAGAAGGATGAGGAATGTTAGAAGAATCCAACAAAGCCAGGGAATAAGCGACGGCAACCCCATTATCCGCACCTAAAGTAGTATCTGTAGCATATAGCATTTCCCCCACAATTCTTAATTGTAAAGGATCTTTATTAAAATCATGATTGTTGCCTTTGTTTTTTTCACAAACCATATCCATGTGCCCTTGAATAATTACAGTCGGTACGTTTTCATATCCGGGTGTAGCAGGTTTTTTAATAATTACATTTAATGCTGCATCTTGTATAACTTCAAGATTACGTTCTCTTGCAAAACGAACTAGGTAGTCGCTGATCTCTTTTTCATTTGACGAACCACGGGGGATATTAGATATCTCCGCAAAATAATGAAACACAGGATGTTTCGTTAATTCTTTCAAGCTATTATACATTTTACTCACACCCTTTTCGTTTTTTATGGTCCAAAGTTAATAACTACTGCGATAATCACAAATAATATTTCTAAAGTAAATATAAATAGGAAAAGTGGCCATAAAAATTTATACCAACGATCCATAGGAATACATGCAATTCCACATATTACAGCAACCGAATTTGGCCATATCATATTGGCGAATCCATCTCCCAACTGAAAAGCTAAAACTGCAATCTGTCTATTTACTTCAAGCACATCCGCCAGTGGGACCATAATAGGCATAGATGTCACTGCCTGAGCACTTGCCGAATACAAAAAGAAATTCAATATTGTTTGTAAAACCAACATAGCCGATGCTGCAATATGAGGGGATACTCCATCTATTGTTGATGCAGTATAATGAACAATTGAATCAATTATACGGCCATTTTCTAAAACGACTAAAACAGCATTAGCCATACCGATAATTAAGACACCAAAAGTTGCATTTTTACAAGCTTCAATAAAAACTTCGGATATTTGACTAAAATTCATTTTGTTTACTAATCCAATGACTATCATCGCGATGATTAAAACCCCTGCCAGTTCCTTAAGATACCATTGATATTTAGCTGTTCCAAATACAAGCGTACAAATTGTAAGTGCAAATAAAATGATGCTAATCTTATGTCGAGTTGTAAATTCCAAATTTACAAGGTTGTTTGAACTTACATTTGATAGAAAAGAAAAATTAACATCTTTCACAACACTCTTCTCAGGGTTTGCCTTTATCTTTCTAGCATAACGCATTACATAGGTAATAGATAATGTCATGAAACATATAAAAATAATCATACGAAAACCGATACCAGAGAACATGGGAACATCAGCAATACTTTGGGCAATTCCAATAGTAAATGGATTGGTCAAAGCTGCTGCGAATCCGGTAGCTACACCTATATAGACAACCGCCAGACCAACAATTGCATCATAGCCAAGTGCTATCATAATTCCCATCATTAGAGGTATATACCCATAGCTTTCTTCATACATACCAAAAGTAGCTCCCATGAGGCCAAACATAACCATGAATACAGGTATAATTAGTATCTCTTTTCCCTTCGTCTTTCGAACAAGTGCTCCAACTCCACTATTGAAAGCACCAGTTTTCGTAAGCATAAATATAAAGCCATACGAAAAAAAGACATAGAAAATAATTTCTGATCCCCGTAACATCCCTTCGTACATACTAGTAGTTATATCAAAAATACCGACTGGAGATTGCTCAACATGCTGATATGATCCTGGAACCACAACTTGTCTTTGTGTAACTGGATCATCCACTCGCTTAAATTCACCAGCTGGTATAATGTATGTTAATAAAGAAACTACGATAAGAATGATACCCATAATGACATAACTATGAGGCATCGAGATTTTGAATTTTTTCTTATTTGATTTCTGAGACTTAACCCCCGATAAACTTACTTCACTTTTCTCCATACTTTTCCCCCAATAATTAAAACTTTTCTATATAATTGTTCATAAATAGTAAAAGACTGTATTAATGTGTAAATAAAAGAACATCCAAACTGGATAGAAAACTTTTCAGTAAAAAGTGTTTATATGCACTTCGCAAATTGTTCAATGTTCATTTCTTGTAATATATACCTCCCAATATTATGTAAAAAATTTATAACATAGCTAAATGGAGGCAGATTCTTTGCTGATGAAAGGAAAGAATATTAATCCTCTTTTGAAGAATGGTCAATTTTCATATTATAAAGAACGATCGTCGTGATAATCGCACTAAAAATAATATAAAAAGAAGGTGCTATACTCATATTTGTTTTTTGAATTAGATAAGTCGAAATAAATGGTGCAGTTCCTCCAAAACAAGCAACAGCTACGTTATAACTAAAAGAAAGTGTACTATGTCGAACTTTCACTGGAAAAATCTCTACAACAGTAGCAACACCAGGTCCTGAATAAATGGCAATTAAAAGAGCATAGATAATCATAGCAATAACAATCAAAACTGAGTTTCCTGAAGCAATCATTTGGAAAAGAGGATAAATTAAAATCCCTAGTGATATCGATGACGTTAAGAGCAGTGGCTTGCGACCCACTCGGTCAGAAATATATCCGAAAATCGGTACAAAAAATAAAATGATTAAAGGTGCGATAATTTTCGCAATTAAAGACACATTATTTGGTAATCCGAGAACTCCAGTTAAATAAGAGGGAATAAAAGTTAGTAACCCATAATATGATACCGTCCAAAAGATCGTAAAGCCAATCCCTGTTAGCATATGTTTTTTGTATTTTCTGAATAGTACAAAAATATTTTCTATAGATTTAACTTCGTTTTGTTTCGCTTGCTCAAACTGTGTAGATTCGCTCGCATTACGACGAATATAAAGTCCAGCTATTCCAAGCACTCCCGAAAGAATGAAGGGAATTCTCCATCCCCATGCTTCTAACATTGGAGCAGGCATTGTTGTCGTTAATATGACAAATAAAATAACCCCACTTAATGAACCGATTGAAACACTTACTTCTTGGAAACTACCCCAAAATCCGCGAGATTGTTTATTTGCTGATTCAACTATATAAGAGGCTGCTGCACCATATTCTCCACCAGCAGAAAAACCTTGAGATAGTCTTGCGAATACGAGTAAAATTGGAGCCCAAATACCGATTACTTCATGACTTGGAATCACACCCATTAAAAATGTCGCGAAAGTCATTATAAATATCGTTAAAGAAAGAGCTTTCTTCCTTCCCACTTTATCACCGTAACGTCCAATCACAAGTGCACCAACTGGTCGCATTAAAAATCCAACAGCAAATGTTGCGAACGTTTGCAAAAGACTGGATAATGAATCATCTGTTATAAAAACATTAGCTGCAATAAAAGTTGCAAAATAAGCATAAATACTATAGTCAAACCATTCAACGATATTCCCAATACTTCCAGCGAAAACTGATTTACGAATTTCCCTATTATTTTTCATAGTTGTAGTGATAATAAGAAAAACCCCATTTCTTTAGGTTTATTGTGAAGAGACATTGAAATTTTTTGAAGAGATTGATTAATTGATAAAATGAATACGTTATCATTTTAAAGATTGCTTAATGGAATTAATAATCCATTAAGCAATCGTTCACTGTTTTACCGTTTTTTAGAACTTTTTTCTTTTTTGACAATACACTTAAATCATCTAGTGGATTACTTGGTAATATAAGAAGGTCTGCTTTCCTTCCTACTGCTATTACACCTCGGTCTTTAAGATCCAGACACTCTGCAGCTACCCTTGTAGAAGCTTGAATCACTTGCATTGGTGTCATTCCGACATCCTCCATAAAAAGCAATTCATCAAAGTAAGCGTCAGGTCCAGTTACTGAAGATCCCGCATCCGTACCAGTAACTATTTTCACACCGAGGTCAATTGCAATTTTCATCATACTGCGATGTGGATCTAACACTTTTTCAGATTTAATTCGAACCCATTCCGGGACACGTTCATCATATGCTAGACGTTTGTATACTTCCAAAGTCGGGATTAAATAAGTTCCTTGTTCTTTCATTTGACGTAAAGCTACTTCATTTGCGTAAATACCATGTTCAATCGTATCTATTTTAACTTCTAAGCAAGTTAAAATTCCTTCTAGTCCCCCTGTATGGGCAGCAACTTTTCTATTACGTTTTTTTGCTTCTTCGACAACAGCTTGCAACTCAGATTTCGTTAACTGAGATGAACCTGGTTCTTCTCCAAAAGTTGTCATTCCACCGGTTGCCATTACCTTTATAAAATCAGCGCCATCTTTAAACAATTGTCTTGTTGCTTTTCTTGCTTCATGTGGACCGTCAATTTCTTTACAAATATGATACACATGTCCACCAGTCATTGATAAAGCTTCACCACAACAAATAATAGTTGGTCCCAAAAGCAATCCTTGATTAATCGTATTACGTAATTCAATTATTGTTCTGTGGATCGAGCCAACATCACGAACTGATGTAATTCCTAATGATAATGTTCTTAACGCATTGCGATAAGCTTTTAAAGCGATAAAACTATCATCTTGGTCATGCATAATAAATTCATCTTCTGCACTTCCATTCCAAATTAAATGAACATGTGCATCTATCAATCCTGGCATTACATACTGAGTTGAGCAATCTATGACAATATCATTTTTAGTAGTTTCTACAGGTTCATTTGTCATTTCTATAATTATCTCGTCTTCAATAATAATATTTAAAGATGAAATGGCTTCCTTCGATACTCCGTCAATGACATTAGCATGTTTCAAAATTGTTTTCACAAGTATCCTCCTCTAGACTAATCACTTAACTAATTTAAACGTACGTTAACGGAAATTCACTTTATACTTCCAAACATTTGTACTCAGATAGTTGAGGTAATCAATTAATCTGTGAATCTACCATTACACTAAGTTACCAATGGATAGATACTTTGTTTCCAAGTAAGGTTCAATACCTTCAATACCACCTTCTCGTCCAAGACCACTTTCCTTCATTCCCCCAAAAGGACTGTGAGCAGCAGACGGAGCTCCGTCATTCCATCCAATAATTCCGAAATCCAAGTGATCATGTAGGTACATACCAACTCGATAATCATTGGTAAAGAAATACGCTGCTAAACCATACGGTGTGCTATTAGCAATTTCAACAGCTTCTTCGATAGTTTTGAAACTGATAATTGGTGCAATGGGACCAAATGTTTCTTCTTGCATAATAGCCATACTTGCATCGATATTTTTCAATACTGTAGGATATACAAAAAAGGAACTTTGTTCTTTATTCACATCGTATTTGTTTCCTGTTAGCACTTCCGCACCTTTTGCTACCGCATCTTCGACTTGAGCAACAATTTTATTAAAGCCTTTTTCATTGATAATCGGGCCAATATCCACGTTAGTATCCATCCCATTTCCTACTGTCAATTTATTTACTGCTGCAGTTAACTTTTCAGAGAAGGCCTCGATAACGTTCTCATCTACAAGAATACGGTTTGCACAGACACATGTTTGTCCAGCGTTCCTAAATTTAGAAATAATCGTTTGACTGACTGCATAGTCTAAATCAGCATCCTCAACAATAATTAGTGGTGCATGTCCACCAAGTTCCATAGTGAGATGCTTAACTGTTTCTGCACTATTCTTCATTAACACTTTTCCAACAGGGGTTGAACCAGTAAACGTAATTTTGCGTATAAATTCACTATCCGTAAATAACTTCCCAACAACTGGACCTTGACCGTTTACATATTGGATAACATCAGTTGGAATACCAACTTCATGTGCAAGTTCTATCAGTCGCATCGTTGTTAATGGTGTTTCTTCTGCCGGTTTCACAACAAATGAACAACCAGCAGCTAAAGCAGGCGCTGCCTTTCTCGTCATCATAGCCGCAGGGAAATTCCAAGGCGTAATAGCAGCAACCATACCTATTGGTTGACGGCTAACTACGATTCGTTTTGTTTCAGAAGATGCTGGGATTGTTCGTCCGTAAATACGTACAGCTTCTTCCGCATACCAATCAATATAGCTAGTTGCATAATTAATTTCACCAACAGCTTCACTAAGAGGTTTTCCATTCTCTTTCGTAATGATTTCAGCAAGCTCTGCCTTATGTTCTTGGATTTTTCTTGCCCAATCCTTTAATAATCTAGAACGTTCATGTGCATTTACTTTCGCCCATTTCTTAAAACCGGTTTGACCATTTTCCAATATTAACTTAATTTCTTGTTCTGTATGACAACTTATTTCCTTTAATATCTCACCTGTAGCTGGATTCATTATTTTCAATGTTTCCATATCGCGGCACTTCCTTTGTTCGATTTAATTAAAAGCAACTTCCAAGATAGCCAATCCTTTATCAAGCTCTTCATCCGTAATGACAAGTGGAGCTAAGAAACGAATGACATTTCCGTTTAAACCTGCAGACAATAACAACAGCCCATTTGCATTTGCATACTTAACAATTTCAGCTGTTTTCTCTTTATCGGGTACTTTTTCGTTACAATTATTTACGATTTCTACTGCAACCATAGATCCCAAACGACGGATTTCTCCTACGAACGAATGTCGTTCAGCCAGTTCATGCAATTTGGACTCGATTTTTCCCCCCATATCTTCAGATTTAATAAGAAGATTCTCTTCTTCAATAATATCGATGACAGCTAGTGCAGCAGCACACGCAACTGGACTTCCTGCATATGTACCTCCTAATTCACCAGGGGCTGCGGCATTTAATATCTCCGTTCTACCGACAACACCACTTAAAGGTAGTCCTGCCGCTAAAGATTTCGAAACTGTTGTAATATCTGCAGCAATTCCAAAGTGTTCCATTGCAAACATTTTTCCGGTTCTACCAAACCCAGTTTGAATTTCGTCTGCTATAAAAACAATCCCATGCTCTTTGCAGAAAACACTTACAGCTTCCACAAATTTCTTTGGTGGAATTACAAAGCCACCTTCTCCTTGTACGGGTTCCATTACAACACACGCAACTGTTTCTGGAGCTACTGTCGCAATAAAGAAGTCTTTGAACTCTTGAATTACTCTATCAACATATGCTTCATCCGACATTTCACTTGGTTTGTGATACAGATATGGATAAGGAGCTTGATAAATTTCAGATGGGAAAGGGCCAAATCCAAATTTATAAGGCTTAACCTTACTTGTCATTCCCATTGTCATATTCGTACGTCCGTGGAATCCACGTACAAATGATACAACTGCTTGTCTTCCTGTATACTTTCTAGAAATCTTAACAGCATTCTCAACAGCTTCTGCACCAGAATTGAATAAAATTGCCTGTTTTTCAAAATCCCCTGGTACGAGCTCACATAGTTTTTCTGCTAGATTAATATACCCTTCGTACATCATTACATTAAAACCAGGATGCAAGAATTTTTCAACTTGTGAATTCACTGCAGCAGTCACTTTCGGATGACTATGCCCCACATTCAACGTGCCAATTGCACTCGCAAAGTCTATCCATTTATTCTGATTGACATCCGTAATTGTAGCCCCAAACGCATGGTGTGCTATGTTTAGATTTCCATTACTAACACCTTTAGGTACAAACTTTTTTCTTTTATTCTGTAATTCTTCAGTTAAATTATTTCTTAAATACACAATTATTCTCTCCTTCATTACAAGATACTGTAATTATGCAAATTATCTGATACAATGAAAAGTATCAGAAATCAATATTACAAGGTACCAGATACAGAAAGAAGGAATTAAATGTTTTTTCTAAAATCAGATATAACTGGTGATGATATACATATTTATCAACAAATTTGCATTGGAATAAAAGAACAAATATTATCAGGTGCACTTCTACCTAATGAAAAATTACCATCAAAAAGAAAGTTAGCTGACATGTTGAAAGTTAGCGTTAATTCGGTAACAAATGCATACGAGCAGCTTTTAGCAGAAGGGTATATCTATTCTTTAGAAAGAAAAGGGTATTATGTAGAAAATATAACTAAATTAGTTAAAAACAATAAAAATATAAACATATTCCCGAAGGATTTAAAAGAAGACTTTAGAAAAGAAGATGGTTGGCTATCCCTCTCACATATGACGTCGGATATCTCGGTTTTCCCTTTTAATGAATGGATGAAATGCCAACGTATAGCTATCCATAATCACCAAAATGATCTTGCAGAAATCGTCCATCCACAGGGGCCTTATTTAGTGCGAAAAACCCTCTCTAGATTGATTGCATTATCTCGCGGTGTGATTTGTGAACCCGAGCAAATTGTCTTTGGTGATAGTACCCAAACCTTAATCAGGAATCTTATTAGCATGCAGGAAGGCAATCCAATAGTTGCTGTAGAAGATCCGGGTTATTCCCGGTTATATACGATGTTAAAAATTATTACGAGCAATGTATTAACTATTGAATTAGATGATAAAGGAATCGATATCGAGAAGGTTGAGTCTTCAGGGGCAAAGTTCCTTTTTGTTACCCCATCACATCAGTTTCCAACTGGTATTATTATGCCCATCTCCAGGCGCATAGAGCTTCTAAATTGGTCTATACAAACACAGAATCGCTATATAGTTGAAGATGATTATGATAGTGAATTTAAGTACAAAACTGATAATATACCTTCATTACAAAGCTTGGACACTAATCAACGTGTCATCTATATCGGTACATTTTCTAAAACGATGTTTCCAGGAGTTCGAATTAGTTATATGGTACTACCACCTAAATTATTGAAAGAATATCGGCAGCAATTTTCAAACTTAATACAAGGTAGTAATTCTCTGGGTCTATTCGCCTTACACTATTTCATCGAACAAGGTTATTACGATCGACATGTTAAAAGAATGAATCTACTTTATGAAATGAAAAGAGATCTGATTATTAAAGAATTATATCTTCGATTTGGTGACGACATTCAAATAAAGGATGTTTCAGCTGGATTACATTTTCTAGCAAGATTTAAAACAAATAAAACCTACGAAGAAATTAAAGCAATGGCCATCCAAAGGAAGCTGGAGATTTATTCAATGAGACGGTTTATGCTGAAAAATAAATACCACATTAAAAATAAAATTGAGATCATTGTCGGATTCGCAACTATCGATGAAAAAGATATTGTTGATGCTGTGGAGAGGTTGTATCAAATCATTAAAGGATTTTAGTGAATTATAATAAAAAGAGGCGATACTTCGGAAAACTTTTTGGTTATTCGCAAATTGAAACCGTAAAGAAGCAGTACATCGCTACCTATATTGAAAAGCATATCTCAAAACAATTGACGCAGGCGTTGTATATATATCATGTACATCTGGTTGAATAAATAGTCTCAATAAAAAGAGCCATCACAAAAATTGTGAAGGCTCTCACTCAGAATTCTAAGTCTGCCCATCTAACTTTTTGCCCTTAGTGCAATAACAGTTACAAAACGACTTAGTAATACTTTTTCTTGTGTAGAAACTTTTCATTTTCTATCCTTTTCTAACATATTCTCAAAAAAAGGAAAAGCGCCTCAAACCCTTTATATTAAAGGATTTGAAGCGCTTTTCATTTGGTTCAAACTTAATCTATCTGAACCTTAAGACGTCCCAGGAGGACATACCTAAACACTGTTATATCAACGGTTACTAACTACAATGTTTACCTTTTGTTTACCTAAGTTTTTTAGACCACCCATCACGGAGTGGTCTTTTCTTATTTAATACATTTACGATACCCTTTAATGTAAGTTACTTAGTATTTCCTCTATTTTTATTATATCCCCTTTCATAAGATTCATAGGTTTCAATTGCATGCCTTTCTAATTCATTCAAAGTGTTAAAGCTAGAATTTTCAAGGGCTATCATTTTAATTGTCCAATCATCACCATATTTGTAATCTGCATAGACATCCCCATTACCTTTTCCAGTGAAATGACTATTTACTCTATTTAAAATTTCCTTTCCTTGTCCTACATAATACAAACTTTTGGATTTATTATGTAATATATACACTCCTGCAAAGTTATAATTATTGGAATACAAAGCTTTTCCTCTTCCACCGAAACTTTTATTTCGCATTTCAAAAAACTCTACAGGAGTTAACTCCAAGGTATTATTTGCTAATTCAAAAATTTGCTCTCTGATCTTTTTTTTCTGACGTGCTTGAGATAAATAAACTAAAATACTGAATACTATAGATAAAATTATTATTATGTATATGAAGTCCATATAATCCTCCCAATTCTTTAATAATCAAATTTTATCAAAAACCTCTGCAATTCAGGTAACTTTTCAATTAAATAGCCCAATTGTTTAACAATAATTAAACAAAATTATTCAACTAATCTAAATGTAATTTAAAATACTTCATATTATTTTCATTCGGACTACTATTTCTCCTTTCACCATTTCAGCCAGTTTTCTAGGTTTGTTCTACTACATATATCCGAACGACTATCACGCTCATTCAGCCAGTTATTATTTGGTTTACTATGATTAGGATAAATTTTCATAAGTGTAGTTTATCGCCTTTGTTCCCCTATCCTTTACTACATATGATAAAGACAAAAAGGAGAAATCCGTCTTATGAATAATTATAAGTGTAATAATGAATCTCCAACATTTAAATATGATAAGTTTGGGACATTTACGGCTCATGATACCCAATGTATAAACAATTCCATTGCTGCTACAGGCTCTATAATTCCATTTTCTTCTGGAATCTCGTTATCTGTATTTGAGGATATTTTTGGGGACATAGATGGAAGCATGTTAGGATTCGGTACTGCTAGTAACTTTGTACCTATTGTAAATAATTCAATTGATTTAACTAACTTTTTAACTGAAGCCTTTGTAGTTTCACGCGCTGGTAAAATTACAGCAATTTCAGCAACATTTACGACAATAACTGGGGTTATCTTTGATGGGTCTGTGACAATTCGAGCTCAAATTTTCCTTGCACCTAAAGGTAGTAATATTTTTACTGGCACAAGTGCCAGCATTGATTTAGCTCCTCCTATAACAGGCCCTGATCCAACTGGACAAATAACTTTTGCATCAGCTAATACTCCACCAGTACAGGTAAATGTGGGTGATAGTTTAATAATGGCATTTTATATTTCATCGACAACTGGTAATGTTGATATTGACGTTATTATTGGCGATGCAAATGCAGGAATTAATATTGTTTAAAAACCATACTCCTTTCCTTTAACCAATTATAGAAAGGTACTGGACGCTCTCTATTAGTTGTTTCTTCTATAGATGATGAATTAGTCAACTTCTTATTTGAACGCTCTACAGCCTTATTAAACGCCCCTACAAATACTGCTCTTAATGTACTTGTGACTGTTAAAATACCTTCTTTAATATCCATAGCGATTTTAAATAGCACGTTCTTAGCTTTTATAAAGTCAGGTGCATTTTGAACCTGAGTAGCTAATACAACCTTGTGTAGTTCGTCTTTAAGATCCTCTCGTAAAGGCAGTGAGTGCATGAAATCGTACAGCATCACCTGGTACTCGTTCATGTATTCCTTTTTCTTTTCAGCTTGCAAAGCTAATTCATTGCCAAGACTCATAATATTATTTGCTTGTTTAGAACTTAAAAGATTAAAAGAACTAGATGGTTGGTTTTCAGATTGTGTAGGACAAACCTTGTCATTACTAGCTTCATCGACTGTCTCTCGTTTGAACACGCTCGATGGGACATAAGGTAAAATGCGATAAATACTAGCCCCTTTGATGCCGTTTAATTTCGTTCCTGGTACTTTTTCGATGATGCCTAAATCCTCTAACTTTTTAACGCTCCGATAAACTGTCTTTGCGCTGATCTCCAATGCTGCAGCAATAGTGGCAGCTTTCAGGTGTCAAGCTCCTGGATGCTCCAAAGCGTGACTAGCAAGCTTGAAAACGATGGCACGTTCTGATTCCGTTAAATCATAATAATGAGCAGCAATGTGGTTCTCTACAGCTGTGTCCCTGTCTGTTACTGATTCAAATGTTTTATATGTTGCTAAATATTCAAATGCCATCGTTTTCACCTCGCTTTCATTATTTTTTATAACTAATTAATGATAATATATAATCAAAAAGTTATAATTTAAAGTATTTTATAATTTTTTAGTGATATTTTATTTATTTTTAATTATCATTTGGTGTATTATAGTTATAAGAAGAATAAACGAAAGAAGGTGTTCATATGGGGATGGCTAAAAAAATAAAGATGCTTATGGTAGAAAAAGACTTAACGCTTTCTGAGCTAGCTGAAAAAATGGGTACTTCTCAACCCAACATTTCCAACAAATTAAAACGAGACAATTTCAACGAGAAAGAATTAAACCTAATTGCAGAAGTATTGGGAGTTAAATACGAAGCAAATTTTGTATTAGAAGATGGTCGTAAAATATAAAGCAGATAACTAACATCGTTGTCTGTTTTTTATATGTACATTTGTCTCTCTGTTTCCTAAAATGGAAATATAGAGGGAGGAATTTACAAAATGAAGAAATTAGTATTTAGTGCTGCATTATTGTTAAGTCTTGGACTAGGTGCATGTGGAGAAGAAAAAGCTGCACCTAAAGAGGAAGTTCCAGCAAGTGAACAAAAAGCTAATGAAAAGACGGTTACTGCGGAAACACCAAAATGGCAGGATGAAATCACAAAATTGGCTTCGAATTCTGATAGCGCTGCTGATAAATTTTATGCTCTTGAAAAATTATTAATGGAGTATAAAGCAACAGAAGCAGAAATTAAGGAATTTTCAACATACATTGTTGATGACTATAAATCAGGTAACTACCTAAGTGAAATTGATAACCATGAACGCATGTTATCTAACATTTTTAAATCTTATTATGTAGAGAAAAATAGTGAAGGTGCATTAAAGGACTTTGCTTTTGACTACTTCCAGAACATGAAATATACATATCGCGGTGTCGATACTGTTGATAGTGAAGCTGTAAAATCTAATGAAGAACAAATGAATGAAGTAATTAAAAAAATAAAATAATCTAAAGTTAAAATCTGTTGGAGGTGCATGATATGGACACTATCGCTGAAACAATCAAATTTGCTGGCTTTGGTAAGAAGAAAGCAATGGCTAAACAAATTCAAATATTTGATGATTGACTAACTGAACAAGGTGAAACACTACTAGCTGTATGTGCATCCGTTAAAGGCATCAAACAGCTTTATGTAACTGACAAACGCATTTTATTACATGAAATCAAAGGCATCGTTTCAAACGATGAAAGAAGCATTCCTTTATCATCAATTAGCAGTATTAACATTTCTAATAAGCTTGTTTACTCTACTATCGAAATCGTATCTACTGGAAACAAAGCAATCATTGACGATGTGCCAGCGCATATCGCATTAGAAATAAAAAGTGGGATTGAGAACCTTAAAGCAATGGCTAAAACGTCAACTGCACCTGCAGGTAAACAGGAAAAGGACATGTTTGATGTAGCCGATGAAATTCGAGAATTGAAAGATTTATTAAATGATGGGATTTTAACGCAAGATGAGTTTGACGCGAAGAAAAAGCAGTTGTTACAGATTTAGGTGACTTAAATTCACTTTCTACCCTAGAATAACTTAACCCTACTTTGGAGAAATAAATAATGAAAATAAACACTTTAGATAATTTAAATGGAAGGCGTGATGTTTTTGAATTTATGCAAGGTGATTTTGAGAACGAACATTGGCATGACTCTTATATTTATTTAACAACAGAAGACTTTGATTTTTTATATTTATTTATAGAAGAAGTATTAGCAGATTTTAATTACTTTGGTCCAAACTCAGTTAATCAAGAACAATGGAATCAAATAGCCATCAATGCATGTTCATTAAATAATACAGCGGATACCCAATTCCTGCGATTTTTTAAAAGAATTGATCATTGGGTAAAAGAAAATTTCAAGAAACACACTTGTTTCTCAATTTGTGGGCCATAACAATTTAAACATTCGTCACAACGTAAAAGATCAGGTTCTCAATTGAGCATCTGATTTTTTTATGAAAATTTTTAGCAAAAGAGTAAAATAACATACATAAATCTATTTACTTTATTGAATAGATATAGTATAAATAAAAGTATAGAAAGGAGGTGAACAAGAGTGGATGAATTTGAAAAAATCCTTGCAACAGTCGCACTTGTCGCAACAACATTCAAAGCCATCACATCAGGCTTGAAAGACATTTACGACATGACACAAGGAAAAAAGAAAAAGCGACGCTCCCCCGCAAAGAAGAAACGTCGCAAATAACACTGGAAGGAGGTTAGCCCCTCCTTCTCAATCAAATTATATCACATCCACTTACATGTATGAAAAAAATGCTTAAAAGATTTGGTTATGCAAATGTTGCTTTAATATTAGCCAGCACAGTCATAATACTCACATACGTTGATTTTCAAAATCCATCAACTTTAGATTATGTATTAATCACACTGTATGGATTCACAATTTTAATTCACATCATAAGACTAATTCTATTTATGATAAAAGCGAGGTAGTAAAATGGAGTACAAATTTAAATCAACTGAGGAACTACTTGAATTCTTAAATGAAGAATTGTTATCTGCAGCTGAAGCAATTGAAATTTTAGATATATCCAAAGTACGTCTTGGAAAATTAGTTAAAGACGGAAAGTTAATAGCCGTTAAAGAGCAGCCTAAAATGTTTTTAAAAAGCATGCTATTAGAGAAAAAAGAAGAACTTGAATTACTCCGAAAGAAGTATAGACCGTATGATGAATAAACAAAAAAAGCCCAGGTACTCACTTTGAAATGAGTGCCTGGCCTTTACTATTAAGCACTACGTTGAGCAATGATAATCTTCAATCCTTCAAAATCACCACTTGTCATGGTTCCGTTATCGAATTTCTCCAACCAAGATTTATCGATCAACTTTTTATCAACTGCTTGTGGAATATAATCACGTACTGCCGCTTTTTTATCTCATCTTTTGTCAAATGGTTAGAGCGTCCATTCCCTAGAATCCCCTGCAATGGCTGCTTATTTCGACCTGCCATACTATCACCTCACTTTCTCTTTCCTTAGCCTTCCAGAAAAAATATTCAAAAACGGATTTTTCTGCGAAGAAATCGGGCAGCCGGTGTAGGGCGCTTCACCCAACTAAATTGGAATAGAGGGGGGCTATCCTATTTCTTACCGTATTTCTGTACATCCTCAGTCGTCTTTCTGTTGTGACACGATTGACAAAGTAATTGTAAGTTGTCTTCATCTAATCTCTTGGTCCAGTCGGCAGTTAATGGCACGATGTGGTCGACAAGAACCCCGACTGTGATTCGCTTTTCATTTAGGCAATGCTGGCACAATCCAATGTCTCGAATTTTGATGTAGTCACGGCATTTAACTAATAGTGCTATAAAGAGTGAAGATAAACATCTGAACTATAATGATAGCGTCAAATTATACAAGGAGTTATTTAATCGTTTATCGCCTTCTACAAGTACTTACCATTTAATTTTATTAGGACTTGTATCAGGATTACGATTTGGTGAACTGACAGGACTAACCACAGATTGTTTCGATTTTAAAACGAATCAAACAAAGGTTTATAGAGCGTGGGACTACAAAAGAGGAACTGGTTTTGGACCATTAAAAAATGAACAATCTGAAAGAAAAATCTCTATTGATAAGAAAGTTATGAATGAATTTAAGAAGCTAATTTTGGCGGTACCTGAAAATGAAAACAATTTGGTTTTTTATAGACAATCTTCCATTAAAACAGTAACAAATGAAGGTGCAAATAAATTATTAAGAAAAACCCTAGATGCATTAGAAATCGAACATATCTCCATTCATGGTTTACGACACACACATGCGAGTGTCTTAATTTATAAAGGAGCTAATATTCATTCTGTTTCTAAACGTTTAGGACATTCAGATATTCAAACAACACTTGATCACTATTCGCACGTATTAAAAGAAATGGAAGAACGAGATGAAGAAATAGCGATTAATGTTTATTCATCTTAATTTCTTTATTCACCATGTTTACATTTTGTTTACCTAATTTATTTTTTATATGTTATTCTATGCTATTTTCAAAATATCTATAAAAAGCAAAAAACGCTCAAAACCCAGTATTCACAAGGTTTCAAGCGCTTTTCAATTTGGTTAAAAATTAACCTTTGATTTGTTATGGACGTCCCAGGAGGGATTCGAACCCCCGACCGACGGCTTAGAAGGCCGTTGCTCTATCCTGCTGAGCTACTGAGACATGATGTCATTTCTTATGTATATCATAGGAAGGACAATATTTATTATATGTACTTTATAGCATAATGTCAACATTAATTTTACTATGCAGGCAAGGTTTGCCTCATATTTTTTATCATATGTTGCTACAGCATCCATTATACCATTTCTTCACCCTCTTAACAGGACGGATAGCAAAATATTTGCTACACTATTGGCGATACAAAAGTAGGAGGTTTGTGGATGTTTAAAGATTTAGTCGTTATTGTCACAGGTGGTGCACAAGGGATTGGTAAGGGTATTACGCTTGCATATGCACAACAAGGTGCAAAAGTGGTGATTGCTGATTTGAATGCAGGCTTAGGTCAACAGTTAGAACAGGATATGCTTGCTCAAGGCTACTCTGCATTATTTGTTCCAACGGATGTGACAAAGGAACAGGATATCATTCATTTGATGCAGCAGGCTGTGGAGCATTATGGAACCATTCATATTTTAATTAATAATGCTGGGAAGTTCCAGCATCAATCTCCTTACGAGGTGACGTTTGATGAGTGGCAGGATTTGTTGCAGACGAATTTAACGGGTTCCTTTTTCTGTGCCAGAGAGGCTGCAAAAGTGATGCGGCATAATGCAAAGGGTGGTTCCATTGTTTCGCTGGCCTCCACGCGAGCTGAAATGTCAGAGCCTCATACAGAAGCTTATGCGGCTACAAAGGGAGGGATCATCGCATTAACACATGCTTTAGCGCGATCTTTAGGGCCAGATCAAATTACTGTGAATTGTATTTCACCTGGGTGGATTGAAACAGGTGATTATGAGGCACTACGGCCAATCGATCATGCGCAGCATTTGTCAGGAAGGGTTGGTCTGCCTGAAGATATTGCACAGGCTTGTCTCTATTTAACAAACCCTATGAATAACTTTGTGACAGGTATTAATCTTACAGTTGATGGTGGCATGACGAAGAAAATGATGTATGAGGCGTAATTTTGTGGTCTCTTCTTTTCTTTCTGGTTCTTCATACTCCGAGATTCCTTGGAGTATGCTACTGTAGGAGAAAGAACAAGAAGGAGTGAAGCCTTGTACCCCTATTCAAATGGTTTTTCATTAAGCCAGCTGTATCATGCCCCCTATACGCAGTATACGGCTCCGATTCGTCACTTTTTACAGTCAAATGATTACCGACGCTGTATTAGTAAAGCCGAAGCAGACTTTATGGCTATGAACCGTTTACTTTGGATGGAGCATGTAAATTGGACACGGATGACTATTATAAGCATTGTGTTTAATTTACCTGATTTACCCTTTGTGCAGCAGCGTTTGCTACGCAATGCAACCGATTTAGGAAATTGTTTACGCCCCTTTTACGGTGACTCCGTGGCGGATCGTTATGCAGCTTTAATTAAAGAGCATCTGGTAATTGCGGCTCAATTAGTGACAGCTGCTGCGAAAGGTGACGCTACCACAGCGGAAGCAAAAGAGAGGGAATGGTATCGTAATGCAGATGATATTGCTTTCTTTTTGCATACAATCAATCCATACCTAAGTAGAGAGGTAGTACAAAAAATGTTTTATACGCATTTAGCTTTAACGAAAAATGAAGCTGTCACGATGATACAAAAAGATTATCAGGCAGATGTAGAGGTATTTGATGAAATTGAAGCAGAGGCACTTGCGATGTCAGATATGATTGCCAGCGCCATCGTTATGCAATTTTGTTACCTCTTTTAATGCGAAAATCTTGATGGATTTATGATTATTTTATGCTCAACTGCTGGAGGAAAAACTCTCGCCGTTTTGTTTTTAGCATAATGAGCACGAGGCTGCATGCCCTGAAGTTTCCCCTTCATAAAAGAGGCTAATGTATTGCTTTCAATCGTTACGTTGGCTCTTTTTAATTCCCACGGGGAGTGGTGAATATCAATGCGAAAAAGTGTATCCTTCCATTTCGCCCATGAATGGTAGCGCTCTACAATCCAACGGTCAAAATTAGTATTGGTCTTGTCTCCTATTGTATAAATAACCCTCAATCTTTCGTCACATGCTTTGTAATGGCTTGTGTATGAATAGTGATTCCCTCTTTGTTTTACTAGGATGTTGGAATGGCGATATGGCAAGCTACCTATTGCCGTAATTTTTGATAAGAAATAATTCGTCACATCTAAATGAAAAAAATAGATGCCTTTCATGCCGTTATACTCCACATATGTTCGGACATTCAATTGTAAATAGGTATTCATCCCAGGAAGAGGTGGTAGAAAGCGTAGCCGATGTCGATAAACTTTAAAAAGGACAGCACTAAGCCAGGCATTTTGTTCAAAGAGATCAAGCTTCAGTTCTTTAGGTACATGTTTTTCGAGTTCTTGAGGGGCTATCGGCCAATGTAAAAATAGAACATCTTGCCATGTTTGAGTCATCATCCACATAGTAAAACTCCTTTCTAATCACTAGTTTTTCCTAGAAAGGAGTTCTTCAAACAAACGGTCTATTGATTTTGCTCAGCAGACTCTATTTCGACATAACGATAATATAAGTTTCGTAATTCAGATTCTTTATATAAACCTAAATGACTTTTAAATTGAGGATGAACCATTATTCCATGAGCACGTAAAACTTTGACAAACCAACCCTTTGAATACTTATGCACCGACCCTATTCTCCTTTATTTTTATTCATACATAGAATATGCGTTTGAATACGGTAAAGTGCCTTTATACAAATAAAAAACGAGAGAATAAATAGCTCTCGTTTTTACTTATGTGCCACAAAACGTACGATATGGTTGATTCGTCGGTTCTGGTAATGAAGCGTATTCTTGTTGCTCTTTCGTATGAGCATAAGGCTGGGCAAGGACTTTTAGTAAGTTGTTCATCACACTATAATCGCCTCTTTCTACAGCCGCTTCCAAAGCTTCTTCTACCCTGTAGTTACGCGGAATAACAGCTGGATTATGTTGACGCATTAATTGTTGTGACATGTCTTTTGTTTGCTGCTGTCTCGCTAATCGAGCTTGCCATTTGTGATGCCAGTCTTTAAAAGCTGAAGCGTTAAACAATGGGGAATACTCCAATTGCTCAAACGTTAAGGCGATAAATGTATTCGTATAATCAGCTTGATATTGCTGCATAAGCTGAAGAAGCTCTTCAACAAGCTTGATGTCTTCTTGCTCCTCATTAAAAATGCCTAGCTTTGCACGCATTCCTTCCAACCAATTTTCTACATATAATTTCGGATACTGTTGTAGCGTTTCTTGTGCCAGTAGAATGGCTTTTTCTTGATCATCATCAATTAAAGGTAGTAAGGACTCTGCTAAGCGCGTTAGATTCCAGCCAGCGATATTGGGCTGATTTCCATAAGCATAGCGTCCTTGGTGATCAATCGAGCTAAACACAGTCGCAGGATCATAGATGTCCATGAATGCACAAGGACCATAATCAATGGTTTCACCGCTAATGGTCATATTATCGGTGTTCATGACGCCATGGATAAAGCCCACTAACTGCCACTTTGCTATAAGGGAGGCTTGTTTCTTTATGACTTCATTTAACAAATAAAGATAACGATTTTGATTGCCAATATTAGCTGAGTAATGTCGTTCTATTGCATAATCAGCTAAAAGCTGTAGCTCCTCATCTGTCCCCCATTGCGCAGCATATTGAAATGTCCCTACCCGCAAATGACTACTTGCAACTCTTGTGACAATAGCGCCTGGTAGTTCCGTTTCTCGAATAATCATTTCACCTGTAGTGACTACTGCTAGACTACGTGAAGTTGGGATCCCTAGTGCAAACATCGCTTCACTAATAATATATTCTCTTAGCATTGGACCTAATGCGGCTCGCCCGTCCCCACCGCGAGAATAAGGTGTTCTACCTGATCCTTTTAAAGCAATATCATACCGTTCCTTTTGAGGTGTGATTTGCTCCCCATATAATAGAGCCCTACCATCACCTAGCATATTAAAATGACCAAATTGATGCCCTGCGTAAGCCTGTGCAATCGGTTCACCACCTTCTGGAATTGTATTACCAGCTAAAACGGCTAATGCTTCCTCGCTCTTTAAAGCCTGAATGTCTAACCCAAGTGAGGCTGCAACTGATTCATTTAATAAGATCAATTTTGGTGAACGAACAGGATTTAACGATATGTCGGAATAAAAAATACTTGGTAGTTGAACGTAACTATTATCAAAATGCCAGCCAATTGTTTTTTTCATGTTTTCTCCTTTATTGCCTTTACGATTTATTTTTGCTATTTCAGCATGAATCATTCATAGGCAATTTTACCATTATCAGTAGCCCAAATAAAAATCCGCATACTTTACTAGTTATGCGGATTTTCTCTATTATTGTCGATCAAATGTATATGTAGCCATACATTGATTATCATCTGTCATGCAATCAACTTTAAAAGATGTCGCATTGATTTCCACAACAGCAAAGCTTTTCTCTTTACGACCACGTGGTTTTAATAAGCTTCCTGGATTTAAAAATAGGATATCATCCATCATTTCGGCACCAAGAATATGTGAATGACCAAAGCAAACGATCTGTGCACCTACTTCTTTAGCCCGATAGGATAATGATAAGATGGAATTTTTCACATTGAATAAATGACCGTGTGTCACAAAAATCTTTACATCATGGACAGTGAAAATTTCTTCTTCAGGGAAAGCTTTCTCACGATCACAGTTTCCACGTACTTTTTTCAATCCTTCTAATGCCTCATGTGAATAGGGGAGTTCACTATCTCCACAATGAACCACAATATCTATTTCAGGATAAAAACCTTTAACCTTTTCGATGACATGGCTATCGCCATGTGTATCGCTCATAACAAGCATTTTCATGGATATCACCTCTTATTTGATAAGATTCGGTAATTGCTCCTTTAACTTGCGAATTGCATTGCCTCGGTGAGAAATAGAACCCTTTTCCTCTGGTGAAAGCTCAGCCATCATTCGATCTAAGCTTGGCACGAAAAAGATTGGATCATAGCCAAAGCCGTTCGTTCCACGCTTTTCATGGGCAATGACGCCTTCACATGTACCAAATACCGTTGTTGTTGCGAATTCAGGTCCTGCAATTGCAATACAGCAGCAAAAACGTGCTGTACGTTTGTCATCTTCCACACCTTGTAAATTTTCTAACAGTTTAATCATGTTTGCTTCATCGTCATGGTCACCAGCATAGCGAGCGGAGTACACACCTGGCTCACCATTTAATGCATCTACTGCTAAGCCACTGTCATCTGCAATAACAATGGTACCAAGCTCCTTCGCCAATGCTTCTGCTTTTAAGATGGCATTTTCTTCGAATGTTGTTCCTGTTTCTTCTATTTCCATATCTGGTGCTACTTCAAACATTGTTACGACCTCATAACCAAGTGGTCCAAACAATGCTTCAAAATCTTTTGCTTTTCCTTTATTTTTTGTGGCGATGACTACTTGTTTCATATTATTGATTCCCTCCAACCCTGTGTGCCAGTTCACCAAGCGTTATTTTTTGAAGCTCAACTAATTGTTGTATGCCTTTTTCACCTAATGCTAACAATTCATTTAGTTCTTCACGAGAAAAGGTAGCTTCCTCACCAGTACCCTGTAATTCAACAAATCGTCCTGCGCCTGTCATCACAATATTCATATCAACAGCTGCAGCCACATCTTCTACATAATTTAAATCAAGAATAGCACCTTGTTCTTCGACGATCCCAACACTTGTTGCTGCCAAAAAGTCTGTTACTGGGAATTTTTCAAATGGCTTTTCTTCAGCAAATTTAGCAATGGCCTGTGTCATGGCAACAAATGCTCCCGTAATGGATGCTGTACGAGTACCGCCATCTGCTTGAATGACATCACAGTCAATCCATACAGTACGTTCGCCTAGCGCCTCTAAATCGACTACAGCACGCAATGCACGCCCAATCAAACGCTGAATCTCCATTGTACGACCATTGACTTTCCCACGAGAGGATTCACGTGGTGTACGTTGAGCGGTTGCACGGGGCAACATGGAATACTCGGCAGTGATCCACCCTTTCCCTTGCCCACGTAAAAAACCAGGTACCTTGTCTTCAATCGTTGCGGTGCAAATTACTTTTGTATTACCTACTTGAATTAATACGGAGCCTTCAGGGTGTAATAGATACTCACTATCTAATTTCACAGGTCGTAGCCCATCTGCATTTCTACCATCAAATCTTGTCATATATTTCGTTCCTCCTAAAAACTTTCGCGCCCTCATCTTATCATAATTTATGCCATCAAAAAAGTCCTCGGTGGCTTATGTACAATGCCGAAAACGGCAAAAATCAGCCTAGCCTGTTGCTAAGCTGATTTTTTACTTTAATGTGATACGTTTTATGTCGAGAGTACCTTGCTCTAACCAATTCTCAGCAATCGAACGGAAAATTGGAACAGAACCAGTTGCAAAAAATCTATGAGCAGGCACCGCATTTGCATTTGCTAAAGTGCCATTATACGCTAACATTTCCTGTACATCCTTTGCTGTTTCCTCCGCAGAAGATAAAACATTCACATCTTCTCCGACAACAGCTTCAATTTGTTTTTGTAAAATAGGATAATGTGTACACCCTAAAATAACCGTATCAAATTGTCGATTTTTCAACGGCTTTAAGCCTTCTGCTATTAAATTATTTGCAAAGTCACCTTTATATTCGCCACTTTCTACAAGTGGTACGAATGTGGGACAAGCTAGTGGAATAATATGTGTCGACGTATTGAGTGACAATAAGGCTTCTTCATACGCCCCACTTTTAATTGTTCCTTCTGTTGCAAGCACAACGACTTCATGTCGCTTCGTTTTTTTTACAGCTGCACGTGCGCCAGCATTGATAACACCTAGTACTGGAAAAGGCATATTTCTTTGTAAACTTTCGAGTGCTACTGCAGTCGCTGTATTACAAGCTATAACGAGCATCTTAACATTCATTTTTTCGAGTGCTTTTGCCATTTGCCAAGTAAAATTCCGTACTTCCTGACGACTTCTTGGACCATACGGACACCTTGCTGTATCGCCAATATAATAAATCGTTTCGTTTGGCAATCGCTTCATGATTTCTTTTGCTACGGTTAAACCGCCTACTCCTGAGTCAATAACGCCTATCGGGGCATTCATACTTTCCGCCTCAATCCTGTTTCATGTGTACATGTAGTTTTTCTAAGTAGCTTGATAATTGCGCGACTTCTTGTTCATTAAAACCAACAAGCATCTCTTGCAAATATTGCTGTCTTTTTTCAATAACTTCTTGAATGATACGTTCGCCCTTTTCGAGAAGATGAACGACAACAACACGGCGATCATTTTCATCACGCACACGCTTGACTAATTCATTTTTCTCCATTCGGTCCACTAAATCTGTTGTTGTGCTAAAAGCTAAATATAAACGGTTTGATAATTCGCCAATTGTAATATCACCAAGCTCTTCTAACCACTGTAATGCAACAAATTGTGGCGGCGTAATCGCATAATCGGAAACAATTTCTCTTCCCTTTTGCTTCACGATGGCCGCTATATAGCGTAATTCCTTTTCAACCGTTGCAACGGTTTCAGGTGAGTGCTTTGTTACTTCATCCGACATATAACTATTTCACTCCTAAAAATACGTTGAATAGTTCTATTTTGTCGTTTTTTTCACGAAATAGCAAGTGTCCATTAGTCTAATTTAAATTCTTCCAAGCGTAACAGCTCAATTAACGCCTGAGATCGATTCGTTACACCTAGCTTTTGAATTGTATTGGAAATGTGATTTCGCACTGTTTTTTCACTAATACCAAGCTGCTCTGCAATATCTCTCGTTGTTTTTTCAGCTAATAAAAGCGCAAATATTTCACGTTCTCGGTTTGTTAAAAGAGAACGATGATGAGAGCCATTCATTCAGTTACACCCTCCTCCCCCGCACGTATTGTAACTTATGTTAAGGGGCAGGAAGCGGTGACGGCTATTTGCATGATTATTCCATGTTTCCTTAAAAATTTCGAAAATTACATTGTTACATTCATAAATTTTACGTAAAAAGTAAAACCTACTATTTCAATGAATTTACATATACTTATATGTTGAACTAGTGAGGCAGAATGGCCAACTGAATGAATTTCGTTTTTTCTTCCTCTGAAATCGGCACACTTTTACCTGTACGAGGATCCATTTGCACAATTGTTCCACGACCAGTGAAACAGATTTCG
Source organism: Lysinibacillus sp. K60 (assembly GCF_019731275.1). NCBI lineage: Bacteria > Bacillati > Bacillota > Bacilli > Caryophanales > Bacillaceae > Lysinibacillus > Lysinibacillus sp. K60. Next base: position 86,814 of record NZ_JAASJR010000004.1, read on the forward strand.
TCCTTTTGATTTTTTGCTAGATAGTGAATGTCCATCGATGAATTCCCAACTTGCGCAATTTTTGTATAGATTCGTAGTACGTCATCAAAGAAAACCTGCTTTACATAATCACATTGTAAATCGGCTACAATTGGTATAGATTTCACATTCTCTTCTCCAACTGAGGGCATTGAAATTCCTAAATGTCGGAAGTAATCAATTCTTGCTTGCTCAAAATATGTAAAGCTAATCGTATTGTTCATATGACCATACATGTCTGTTTCTGAAAATCGAACTCGTACCTCACTAAAAAATGAAAAACCCTTTTCCCACTCTTGAAAATTATCGATATAATTTGCCTTCATGATATACCATCCCCTGTCATGTAATTGCCCGTCTTTTATCAATCGACGGCAAACAAAATGAATACTTATTCATTATAAAAGAAAATGCTATATTATCATAGAAAAAACGCGAATAAACAACTTGATAAATTTCATTTCTATAACTATAAAAAACTCCCTCACACGAAGTGTAAGGGAGTTCCGCTTGTCCGATATTAGTCTACGTAGTGGTCAGAACCGAAGAAGTTACGGAACATTTGCACTGTAGTTGCACGGTTTAATGAAGCGATGGATGTTGTTAAAGGAATACCTTTTGGACATGCAGCAACACAGTTTTGAGAGTTACCACAGTTCGCAAGGCCACCGTCACCCATAATCGCATTTAAACGTTCATCTTTAATCATAGCACCAGTTGGGTGAGTGTTGAAAAGACGTACTTGTGATAATGGAGCTGGTCCAATGAATGAAGCCTTTTCAGACACGTTTGGACATGCTTCCATACATACACCACAAGTCATACATTTAGATAGTTCATAAGCCCACTGACGTTTACCTTCTGGCATACGTGGACCTTCACCTAAATCATACGTACCATCGATTGGTACCCATGCTTTAACTTTTTTAAGAGCGTTGAACATACGTTCACGGTCAACTTGTAAGTCACGAATAACAGGGAATGTTTTCATTGGCTCCAATTTAATCGGCTCTGTCAATTGGTCTACTAGTGTAGAACATGATTGACGTGGACGGCCATTGATCACCATTGAACATGCACCACAAACTTCTTCTAAACAGTTCATATCCCATGATACTGGTGATGTGTTTACACCATCTTCAGTAACAGGATTTTTTTGAATTTCCATTAAAATTGAAATTACGTTCATACCATGACGGTAAGGCACTTGGAATTTTTGCCAGTAGCTATTGCCGCCCTGTGTATCTTGACGTAAGATTTCCACTTTGACCATTCTTCCAGTATTAGCTGCGATTTGCATAACTTTTAGTCTCCTTTCGCAGAGTAGTCGCGTTTACGTGGTGGGATTAATGAAACGTCGACTTCTTGGTACGTGATGATTGGATTACCAGTAGCTGGGTCAAACTTCGCCATTGTTGTTTTTAAGAAGTTCTCGTCATCACGGTTAGGGAAATCTGGTTTATAGTGTGCACCACGAGATTCATTACGTAATAGTGCACCTTTTGTCATTACTTTTGCAAGCACTAACATATTTTTAAGCTGACGCGTAAAGTGAGCGCCTTGATTGCTCCATTTTTGCGTATCATTGATGTTTATGTTATTCCAGCGCTCAGTAAGCTCATCAAGTTTTTTCAATGTATCTTCAAGCTGATCATTGTAACGTACTACAGTCATTGTAGCAGTCATCATTTCACCAAGCTCTTTATGCAGTAAGTAAGCGTTTTCTGTGCCTTCCATTTTCATGATAGCATCCCATTTCGCTTGTTCCTCTTTTACACGAGCATCGTAAATCTCTTGTGGAAGATCTTCAGCATGCTTTTTAAGGTGTTTTACATAGTCTACTGCGTTTGGTCCTGCAACCATACCACCGTAGATAGCAGATAATAATGAGTTTGCACCAAGACGGTTTGCACCATGTTGAGAGTAATCACATTCACCTGCTGCAAATAGACCAGGAATTTCAGTCATTTGATTGTAGTCAACCCATAATCCACCCATTGAATAGTGAACTGCTGGGAAAATTTTCATTGGTAATTTACGTGGGTCATCCCCTACGAATTTTTCGTAGATTTCGATGATACCACCAAGTTTAACGTCCAATTCATGTGGATCTTTATGTGAAAGATCTAGGTATACCATGTTTTCGCCATTGATACCAAGTTTTTGGTTTACACAAACGTCGAAAATTTCACGTGTTGCAATATCACGTGGTACTAAGTTACCATAAGCTGGGTATTTTTCTTCTAAGAAGTACCAAGGTTTACCGTCTTTATAAGTCCAAATACGACCACCTTCACCACGAGCTGATTCTGACATTAGACGGTTTTTGTCATCTCCAGGAATCGCTGTTGGGTGAATTTGAATGAATTCACCATTCGCATATGAAGCACCTTGTTGATAAACGATAGAAGCAGCAGAACCTGTGTTAATAACAGAGTTTGTTGTTTTACCGAAGATAATACCAGGGCCACCAGTCGCCATAATAACAGCGTCTGCACGGAATGATTTAATTTCTTCTGTACGCATATCTTGCGCTACGATACCACGACAAACGCCGTCTTCATCGATAATAACACCAAGGAATTCCCAGTGTTCATATTTATTTACTAAACCAGCTACTTCATGAGAACGAACTTGCTCATCTAGCGCATATAGTAATTGTTGACCAGTTGTTGCACCAGAGAAAGCTGTACGGTGCATTAAAGTACCACCAAAACGACGGAAATCTAAAAGTCCTTCTGGTGTACGGTTGAACATAACACCCATACGGTCCATTAAGTGAATAATGCCAGGTGCTGCATCACACATACCTTTAACAGGTGGTTGGTTCGCTAGGAAGTCCCCACCATATACTGTATCATCAAAGTGGATCCATGGAGAATCCCCTTCACCTTTAGTATTTACCGCACCATTAATTCCGCCTTGCGCACAAACAGAGTGTGAGCGTTTTACAGGAACTAATGAGAATAAATCAACTTCAGTACCAACTTCAGCTGCTTTAATCGTTGCCATCAGACCGGCAAGACCACCGCCGACAACAATTATTTTGCTTTTCGCCATGATTATTTCTCACTCCTCTTAAAAAATTGCAATGATTGCATGTGCTCTATCGTAGCTTCTATGGAATTATACGAAAGCTAAAATAGCAGCCACACCAACTACACTTAGAATTACGAAAAGAATGTTTGTTACGTAAGTAGCGATCTTTTGAGACTGAGGAGATTGTGTAATACCCCAGCTTACTAGGAATGCCCATAAACCGTTAGATAAGTGGAAAGTTGCTGATAAAATACCAACAATGTAGAATCCAAGCATGAATGGATTAGCAACAATATTCGCCATCATGTCGTAATCAACGTGTGTGCCAAGTGCTTTTTGAATACGAGTTTGGAAAATATGCCATGCAATGAATATCACTAAGAATACACCAGTAAAACGTTGTAAAGAGAACATCCAGTTACGGTACGTGCTGAAACGTCCTGTGTTTGGTGTAGCAGTGAATGCAATGTAGACACCATAGAATGCGTGGAACATTAATGGAATATAGATGACAATCCATTCAACTAGGATAAGGAATGGAATCTTTTCCATTACTGCGGTAGCATCGTTGTAACTTTCTGCCCCGCCTGTTGCTGTAAAGTTAATGAACAGGTGCATCGTTAAAAACAGACCTACTGGAATGATCCCAAGTAGAGAATGTAAGCGACGCCATAAAAACTCTCGATCTTTCGACAAGACTGTTACCCCCCTTAGTACTTAAAATAGCACAACAAAAGAAGTCATCATTTTGTAAATGATACTTCATTGACTGTGTATTTCATCATGGTACAATATTATGACATGTTTATTGTACTCTCAAGAGCTACGAGCGTCAAGGCAACTCGGAGTTTTTCATAGAGCTTATTAAAGAACTAATCTAGTACATGATGCGTCGTTTTTTCTCGAAAAATCTATCATTACTTTATTACCGTTAAATTTTAAGAAAATTCTAAGAAAGAAGGATAACAATGTTAAACACTCCATCTCCTACAATCTCATCATTTGGCTATGAGATCATTCGTGATCATATTCTATCTTCTATACTCGGTAAACATGAAGATGACGTCCTTTATTGGGCAGGTAAAGAGCTTGCTCGCAAGTTCCCATGTAAAAGTCAAGATGAACTTATCGCATTTTTCGCAGATGCCTGCTGGGGTACATTAGAACTCATAAAGGAATCAAAAGATGGACGTATTTTCCAGTTGACAAATGACCCTGAAATTCTGCAAATAAAGCAGCGTAGCTTTAAACTTGAAGCAGGATTTATAGCAGAGCAAATTCAACTAGCTAAAGGCTACCTGACAGAATGCTATAGTGAAAAACGGGAAAAGCAACAATACGTCATGTTTACAGTCAAATGGGACGTTAAAGAACGTATTATGAATACCATTCCCTCAGAATAATTAAAAAGGATTGTCTCCCATTAAAGAATGGGATGACAATCCTTCTTTTTTCTTCCTTTTATTTCGGTCAATTACATAAAATGCTGTTTCTTCTATTATTATATGTAAAGTGCTTGCTCTAAATTAAACTCATCATGGAGAGCATTAGCTGCTTGGATCATATCATCCTGTGGTACAACAACGGACACTTTTATTTCAGAAGTACTAACCATTTTTACAGGGATATTTTCGCGACGTAACCGATCAAACATACGAGCGGCAACGCCTGGATTGGAAGCCATGCCTGAACCAATAATAGAAACTTTTGCTAGTCCAATTTCGAAGTCAGCAAAACTAAATCCGAGTGATAATTTACTATCCTCTAAAACACGTAATGCTTCCGCAAATTCCTCTTTTAAAATGGAAAACGATACAGTTGGCTTCAACCCATCAATAATGGCTTGGACAATAATATCAACATTAATACGGTTCTCTGCAAGCACCATAAATATATCTGCTAATGAAGCATTGGAAAAAGCATCATACCCTACTGTTAAACGAATAATATCTGATTCAAATGCAACACCACGAACGACTGAATTTTTTTCCATTTCCACTTCCTCCTTCAATAAAGTGCCTACTGATTCTATTAAACTGGAGCGTATAATAACAGGCATTTGAAATTTTTTCGCTAACTCCACCGCACGAGGATGTATGATATGAGACCCTAAATTAGATAACTCCAACATTTCATCATAGGAAATTTCCTGTAGCTTTTGGGCATTTGTAACATATCGTGGATCTGCTGTATAAACACCATCCACATTTGTATACATATCTACTCTCTCCGCTTCCAATGCTATGGCAAGTGCAACAGCAGCTGTTTCAGCTCCACCTTTCCCAAGCATGGTGATATTGTGCTCTTCGTCAATCCCTTGTTCTCCAGCAATAACCACAATTTGTCCCTGTGCAAAGTGTTCTTCCATTCGATTAATATCTATATAGTCGATACGAGCATGCCGATACATACCATCCGTATGTATACCAGCTTGCCATCCCGTTAGAGACACAGCCTCATAGCCTGCTTCCTGCAAAGCGATGGCAAATAAAGCACTAGATAATTGAGAGCCAGTTGACAACACTGCATCTAATTCTCTTCTCGACACATCGTCAGTTAGTTGGTGTACCATCATTTTCATCTCTTTCACAGTGTGTCCCATTGCTGCAACGACCACTACTACATCCAATCCTTTGTCCTTTTCAGCAATCGCTTTCCTAGCAGCCTCTTGGATTTGTTCAGTAGAAGCTAATGCAGCTCCTCCAAACTTCATCACGATTTTAGCCATTTCTTTCGTTCTCCCTTCCAGTTCATGTATTTCACCAAATTATGGGGGGTAAAACAGTTTCTAGAAAACTAAAAGGCAGCCTTCACATAACGTGAAAGCTGCCTATAACATGTACAATAATCGTAACTTGCGCATGTGTGATAGCTCTCCGAAACGTTTAGAATCGACAGTCTTACATTTCTTAAATGCAAAACCAGTACAGCAATGGAACAACAATACTGTACTTCGGCAAGCTCCCCTTTCACACAATATCTCTGGACTTGTCCATCCTCCATCGTGTTACTCTTGAATCTTGCACCTCTATCATCACTTTAAAGTGAATGTATTCAATTCATTAAGCCTTAGCGTAAACAAACTAGTTACACAGTTGGCTCTCCATAACATTGAAAACAATGTTATTTATAACCATAGCACATGCCTATTCCTTTGACAATGATTGGTGCTGAAAATAGCTAAAAATTTGGCTTGCTAAATTAGCAGGCATCCCAGCCTCCTGTAATGCTAGCTCGCTCGCCTCTCGAATTTTTTTGACTGAACCAAAATGTTTAAGCAGCTGTTGCTTTCGTTTTGGTCCTACCCCTTCAATATGATCTAATACAGATTGAATGGCATGCTTCTCATGCTGTTGACGCAAGAAGGTAATAGCAAAGCGATGGACTTCGTCTTGAATTCGTTGTAATAAATAAAAGCCATCACTTGTACGTTTTAAGCTAATCACTTCTGGTGGATCACCAAACAATAGCTGAGATGTATTATGCTTATCATCCTTGGCTAAACCAGCAATCGGTATAACAAGACCAAGCTCATCTTCTAGTACTTCACGGGCTACTTCCATTTGTCCCTTACCACCATCAATTAAGACTAGATCTGGTAATGGTAGTCCTTCCTTTAAAACACGTATATAACGACGACGTATAACCTCTTGCATTGCACCGTAATCATCATGCTTGGCTGCTGTACGCGTTTTATATTTTCGGTACTCCTTTTTTGCAGGCTTCCCATCAATGAAAACAACCATAGCAGACACTGCATCCGTTCCATGCATATGACTATTATCAAAAGCTTCAATTCGTAAAGGTACACTAATACCCATTGCTTCACCAAGTGCCTCACAAGCACCAATCGTACGTTCTTCCTGACGCTCTATTAGCTGGAATTTAGCTGCCACAGCAATTTCAGCATTTTTGGTAGCTAATTCAACCAATTCCTTCTTTTGACCTCTTTTCGGTGTGAGCACTTTAATTTCTAATAATTCTGTTAAGATAGCTGCATCAATGGCTTGTGGAATAAAAATTTCTTTTGGCTTAATATGCTCTGGCTTTTCATAAAAGCGCCCAACAAATGTTAAAAATTCTTCCTCTGCATCTTGATAGATGGGGAAAATTGAGACATCACGCTCAATCAGCTTTCCTTGGCGCACAAAGAAAACCTGAACACACATCCATCCTTTTTCAACAGCATAGCCAAATACATCTCGATTTGTTGTATCACTTGAAACTATTTTTTGTTTCTGCATAACCGTATCAATATGGGCAATTTGGTCTCGGAATTCCTTCGCTCGTTCAAATTCCAGGTTTTCTGCAGCTACTAGCATTTTAACTTCAAGCTCTTTTTTGACTGCCTCCACACCACCATTTAAAAACTTCGTCATATCCTCAATCATTTCTTGATAAACCTGACCATCAATTTCCTTCACACAAGGTGCTAAGCATTGACCCATGTGATAGTACAAGCAGACCTTGGAAGGTAATTGAACACATTTGCGCAGCGGATACAATCGATCCAATAGCTTTTTCGTTTCACTTGCTGCATAGGCATTCGGATAAGGGCCAAAATATTTAGCCTTATCCTTTTTTACCTTCCTTGTCGTAATCAGACGAGGATGTTTTTCATTCGTAATTTTTAAATATGGATAGGTCTTATCATCCGTTAACATGACATTATATTTTGGATCATGTAATTTGATGAGATTCAGCTCTAAAATAAGTGCTTCAATATTTGAAGACGTCACAATATACTCAAAATCTTCTATTTCACCTACAAGCCTTTGCGTTTTCCCTTCATGTGTTCCAGTAAAATAAGATCGTACACGGTTTTTCAGAACTTTTGCTTTACCGACATAAATGATAGTCCCTTGTCGATCCTTCATCAAATAGCAGCCAGGTTGATCTGGTAAAATATCCAGTTTCCGCTTTATTAAATCGTTCATTACCTACCTGCCCCCCTACGTAAAAATTCCCCTCATTAGAATAATGTTAGTTATTTTCTATATTATATAACGAAAAAAAGCCGAACACATCAATTGATGGCTCGGCTTTGTGAACTTCATTCATTACGCATGTTTTGCGATAAATGCTTCTAAAGCTTCTTTTGGTTGGAAGCCTACTGTTTTGTCAACTAATTCTCCATCTTTAAATAATAGTAAAGATGGGATTGACATAATTTGATACTGAGCTGCAGTACCTTGGTTATTGTCAACGTCAACTTTTACAATTTTAGCCGCACTACCTGCTGCGTCCATTTCTTCAAGAACTGGCCCAATCATTTTACATGGTCCGCACCAAGCAGCCCAAAAGTCTACTAGTACTAACCCTTCTTTAATATCATCTTGGAACGTAGCATCTGTTGCATGTACAATTGCCATTTGAAATCCTCCTTAAGCTTACTATGATTGTAGTATAGCATGGATAAATTCACTTGAGCGAACAATCTGCCTACAATGTATTTTTTATGCAAATCTGTGTCGAAAAATCAATACACAGTCATTAATTGGCTTGATAACGACCTTTCAATACATAGGTTAACGTAATAAAAAGGTAAATAGCTAACGTAATGCCTGTCACGATTATCGATGTGGTAAAAATAATCCCGATGAGAATCGCACTTAATGCCAGTATAGCTACCCAAGTAGTATAAGGGAACCATTTAACTTCATAGGCACTTGTGTGTTCTGCTTGTTTTTTACGTGATTTTAAATGTGCAATCGCAATAATTAACCAAATAAATAACACAGTATAACCAAGTGATCCCATTAGAAAATCAAAGGTTTTGCTTCCCGCATATAAAGATAAAATGACCCCTAAATACATCGCTAAAGTACACATTAAAATAGCATATACTGGTACTTTTCGTTTCGATAAATAAGCAAAGATTTTAGGCACACGTCCATCTACAGCCTGTGTATATAGTACGCGTGATGAACCATACAGTCCTGAATTCATTGATGAAATAATGGCAAGTAACACAACAGCGTTCATAATATGGTCTGCCCCTGGAATACCAACCATTTTAAAAACCATGACAAATGGGCTTTCAGGAACCCCATTTACTTCATTCCAAGGAATTAAGCTTACGATAATAAAGAACGGTAGTAAATAAAAAGTAACAATACGCACTAATGTACTGCGAACAGCTTTTGGTACTACTTTTTCAGGATTTTTCGTTTCAGCTAATGTAATCCCAATGATTTCTGTCCCACCATAAGAGTAGATCACTACAAGCATGGCAGCAATTAATCCGGTTGAACCATTTGGGAAGAACCCACCATGCTCCGTTAAGTTAGCAAAACCAACAGCACTATGATTTCCAAACGTCACAAGCAATAAAATAAGTCCTGCAATGATAAAGACAATAATAACAGTAATTTTGATTAATGCTAGCCAATATTCTGTTTCTGCAAAGATTTTTACGGATAATAAATTAATCGCTGTTACTAACACAGAAACAGATAGTGCCAGTATCCAAATTGGATATTCTGGTAGCCAATATTGAATAAAGATAGCAGCCACGACAGACTCTGCTGCAATATTTAAAACCCACATTTTCCAGTAGATCCAATCTAGGAAATAAGCAGGGTATTTGCCTAACACGGATTGCACTAAATCTCTAAAGGTTCTTGCTTCTTTATTACGCACGGCCATTTCTGCTAAGCCTTGCATAACAAATAATAAAATAATGCCGCCGATTAAATACGCAATCAGCACTGATGGTCCTGCCATATCAATGGCTGCACTACTTCCTTTAAATAATCCCGCTCCAATGGCTCCACCTAATGCCATCATCGTGATATGACGCGAGGTCATTGTTCTTGTTAATTGTTGCTTGTTTTTTTCCACTTTCTTACCTCCTAAAAAATCAAAAAGCACATCGTCTATTCCTTCATCATCAAATGAAAGAAGAGACGACATGCTATCAGCAAACCGCGGTACCACTCTAATTGGCTCTTGAGAACCCAGCTTAAAAAACCTTGTAACGAAGGTTAACCGTCAAACAAATAGAATAATCCAATAATTCTATTTGTGTTACCACTCCTAGGCAAGTTCAAAGTCTTATTGGTCTGCGTTGCACCAACCCGCAGCTCTCTTCACCGAATAACGAGCTTTTACTACTCCTAATCTTTGCGTTTCAAATCATTAATGTATCCATCACTATAATGTCTATCGTTAATTATGTCAATATTTTATTTTGCAATAATTTTCAAATAGTATTTTTTGAAATGGAAAGCAATATAAAAAAGCAGGAAGGGATAACCCTTCCTGCTTCTGTATTACGCGTTCACTTTTAATGCTTTAAATTCTTCAATTAGAAGCGGAATAACTTCAAATAAATCTCCTACGATCCCATAATCCGCTACTTTGAAAATATTTGCTTCAGGATCTTTATTGATAGCAACAATGACTTTTGAATTGGACATTCCAGCTAAATGCTGAATTGCGCCTGAAATACCTGCTGCAATATAAAGATCTGGTGTGACAACCTTACCTGTTTGTCCGATTTGAAGCGAGTAATCACAGTATTCAGCGTCACATGCACCACGTGAAGCACCTACTGCACCGCCTAGTAAATCAGCTAGCTCTTTTAATGGCTCGAAGCCTTCTTCTGACTTCACGCCACGACCACCAGCAACAACTACTTTCGCTTCTGAAAGATCTACACCTTCTGAAGATTTACGAACAACTTCTTTAATAATTGTGCGCAGATTTGTAATTTCTACAGAGATTGCAGACACATCACCTGTTTTACCTTCTGTTTTTTCTAAAGGTGTAATGTTATTTGGACGAATAGAAGCTAAGACAACGCCTTCTTTAACTTTTACTTTTTCAAAGGCTTTACCAGAGTAAATTGGTCGGATGAATACTACATCATCGCCTGCACCTTCAATAGCAGTGACATCAGATACTAGACCTGCTTGTAATTTGCTTGCAATTTTTGGCGATAAATCTTTCCCATTTGCTGTATGACCAAAGACAATACCTGCTGGTTGTTCTTGCTCGATAACAGCTAATAGCGCTTGACTATAGCCATCAGATGTATATTGTTTTAAATGTGGGTGTTCCACTGTTACTACTCGATCAGCACCATATTCAAATAATGGACCTGTTAAACCTGCTACAGCATCCCCTAAAAGTACCCCAACAACTTCGCCACCATCAGCGATTTGTTTTGCAGCTGCAATTGCTTCGAAAGAAACATTACGTAAGCTTCCTTCACGAACTTCACTTAATACTAATACTTTTTTTGACATAGCATATTCCCTCCGTTACCCTTTAAGATTCGATTGACATCAAATAATTAAACAACTTTTGCTTCCGTGTGAAGTAGATTTACCAGTTCTTTTGCTTGTGCAGAAAGGTCGCCTTCTAAAATACGGCCTGCTGCTTTTTGAGCTGGTAAGAAGATGTCTACTGTTTCAATCTTCACTTCTACATCATCTTCATCGATATCTAAATCATCTAACTCAAGCTCTGCAAGCGGTTTCTTTTTCGCTTTCATAATACCTGGTAGAGATGGGTAACGAGGCTCATTTAAACCTTGCTGAGCAGTTACTAATAACGGTAAAGAAGTTTCAATTACCTCTGAATCCCCTTCGATATCGCGAACAATTTTCGCAGATGTTCCGTCAATTTCAAGTTTTGTAATCGTAGTTACATAATTCATATCCAATAAATCAGCAACACGTGGACCAACTTGCCCTGAACCACCATCAATCGCAACATTTCCTGTTAAAATTAAATCTGCATCTTTATCTTTTAAGTATTCTGCTAGTAGATAAGCTGCTGCATGTTGGTCCAGCTCATCTAGATCATCTTCTGTATTAATAAGCACTGCTTCGTCTGCTCCCATAGCAAGTGCTGTACGTAATTGCTTCTCTGCATCCTCGCCACCAATTGTCACCACTGTTACTTTACCACCAGCAGCATCGCGAACTTGGATTGCCTCTTCAATGGCATATTCATCATAAGGGTTGATAATGAATTCTGCGCCGTCCTCTTGGATTTTACCACCCGACACAACGATTTTTTCTTCTGTATCAAACGTACGTTTAATTAATGCAAAAATGTTCATATATCCATACCTCCTGGAACGTTTTATAATTCTAAGTAAACTTATAAATATTATATATTTTCAGTTTCGATAACGCCGATAACATACTGAACGTTGCTATCGACATTTGGAAAATTATTTGCCAGTAAACACAGGCTCACGCTTTTCAATGAATGCTTGAATTCCTTCTTTGGCATCTTCTGTGACAAACACTGTCCCAAAGGATTTAGCCTCTGCTTCAATGCCTTCATAGAATGATGCATGCTTTGCATATTGCAATGTTTGAATAGCTGCTTTTAAAGCAATTGGGCTTTTCTTAGCAATGCTCTTAGCAATCTTTAACGTCTCTTCTAGCAATACTTCGTCTGAGAATGAACGGTTAGCTAAGCCCCACTGAACAGCTTCGTTACCAGAGATTGGTTCACTTGTAAACATCATTTCAGCAGCCTTTGCTACTCCAACATAGCGTGGTAAGCGCTGTGTACCACCAAAACCAGGAATTAGCCCTAATTGTAATTCAGGTAAACCTAATTTTGCTGATTCAGTGACAAATCGCATATGACAGCTCATTGCTAACTCAAGCCCTCCGCCTAATGCCGCACCATGGATGGCTGCAATTACAGGCTTAGAAAACGACTCAACACGCTCAAAAACCTGCTGCCCGTTGCTAGCTAGCTTTGTAAATTCCTCACCAGATTCTACCCCAATAAATTCTTTAATATCTGCCCCTGCAGAGAAGAAACGGCCTTCACCATGAAGTACAAGGACTCTTACAGCATCATCGTGTTCTACAGCATCTAGCACAGCGTTAACTTCTGCAATAATACCGCGAGATAATGCATTTGCTGGTGGACGTGCAATTGTAATAATCGCTACTCCATCTTCTACTTTCCAACTTAGAAATTCCATTTCTCCACATCCTTTTAAGCTTTAATGCCGTTCAGGATTAACGCCTGAACCTTTGGAACCTGTTCCATCAAATCATATCGATAGTCATTCATAACCCACGACGTAATAGTTTCATCAATTGTTCCAAAAACCATTTGTCGAGCCAAGCGTACATCCATCGTCTGATTGAACTCACCTGTAAGCATACCCTCGATTAAAATTTGATCAAGTAGCTGTAAATACTCGCGCAATACTGAATTAATTTTTAATCGTAAGTCTTTGTTTGACTGGCGAAGTTCTAATTGTGTGACAGTTGCTAGGTATCGATCTGTCGTTAGAACATTAAAATGATTTTCAATCATTCGTGAAAGTTTGTCTTTAGACGTACTCCCATTTTCTATTATATCTTGTAATGACTCTACAAAAACAGCCATTTTTTCATTAAAGACAGAAATTAATATATCTTCTTTATTTTTAAAATATAAATAGATTGTTCCATCGGCCACCCCTGCCTGTTTGGCGATTTTCGATACTTGCGCTTGGTGATACCCATTTTCCGCAATAACGATGACAGCTGCATCAATAATTTGTTTATATTTTGGCTTATCTCGTTTCACTTTTATATCACCACCTAAAAAACATGCGCACGTCGATATGACGTGTAAACCTAAAAAAAATATGAAAATATGAATGGTCATTCATTCATATTTTCATATTATATTTTACAGCATTGCTTGTCAATACTTTCACACGTATTTATTTCGCTTCTTTATTCGCTAATTTTGTTTTTTCTTCTTCAACTAACGTACGGCGTAAAATTTTTCCTACAGCTGTTTTTGGCAGCTCTTCTCTAAATTCATAATAACGCGGAACTTTAAAAGCCGCTAGATGCTGACGGCAATATTTATTTAATTCGTCCTCAGTAATCGAATATCCTTCTTTTAACACAATATAAGCTTTAACTGTTTCACCACGATACGGATCAGGTATTCCTGCCACTACGCACTCTTGGATCTCTTCGCGTTCATATAACACTTCTTCTACTTCACGTGGATAAATATTAAAGCCGCCTGCTATTATTAAATCTTTTTTACGATCTACCACATAGAAGAAGCCTTGCTCATCCATATAACCAAGATCACCTGTTAAAAACCAACCGTCAGCAAATGTCGCAGCTGTATCCTCGGGACGGTTCCAGTAGCCCTTCATTACTTGTGGTCCTTTAACAGCAATTTCACCAACTTCACCAATAGGTAGCTCTTCTGTATCACCTGTACGTAAAATAACCGCTTCTGTATTTGGCCAAGGTAAACCAATTGAGCCAATCACTCGCTTACCCCAAATTGGCGTAGCATGTGTTACAGGTGAGGTTTCAGTTAACCCATATCCTTCTACAAGCTTTCCACCAGTAACGGCCTCAAACTTCTCTTGCACTTCAATCGGCAATGAAGCTGAGCCACTTAGGCATGCCTTAATAGATGATAAATCATAATTCGAAATGTCTGGGTGATTTAAAAGGCCAATGTATAAGGTTGGTGCGCCGGGGAACAGGGTTGGTTTTTGTTTATCAATCGTTTTTAATGCCGTTTCTGCATCAAACTTCGGTAAAAGCACCATTCTATTTTGAGTAAATACAGATAAGAGCATAACAGTTGTCATGCCATAGACGTGGAAGAATGGTAGAATGCCCATAATGGTTTCTTCACCATGAACACATTTATACATCCAAGCATCACACATTGTCGTATTGGCAATTAAATTTTTATGGGTCAGCATTACGCCTTTTGGGAAACCTGTTGTCCCACCCGTATATTGAAGGAGCGCTAGGTCTTCTTCAAAATCAAATGGCATATTGTCAATTAGCTTAATCGGTGCTGAACGCATTATTTCTGAAAACAGATGATTTTGACCGCTATGTTCAACCTTGACACTAAAGCCATACTGCTTTTTTTGAATAAATGGATAGACTAAATTTTTTGGGAATGGTAGATAATCCTTAATAGCTGTCACAATGACATTTTCAAGAGCTGTCTCTTTCATAATTTTCATGACTCTCGGATATAAAATATCCATTACGAGAATAACCTTTGCTCCTGAATCAGCCATTTGATATTGAAGCTCACGTTCAGTATAAAGTGGATTTGTTTGTACTACAACAGCACCTGCATACATGGCACCATAGTAAGCGATTACACTTTGTGGCGTGTTAGGCAGCATAATTGCTACTCGATCTCCCTTTTTCACACCTAGTGTTTGTAAATAGTTTGCGAACCTTAAAGCTGACTCATATAGCTCGGTGTACGTCAAATCCTTTCCCATAAAATGAATCGCTACTTTGGATGGATTCTTTTTATAGGCACGTGTCAAAAACTCTTGCACTGGAATTTCCTCAAACGTTAAAGACGGTGGTACTTCTTCAGGATAATTTGCTAGCCATGGTTTTGCTGTCATACGTCCTCTCCCCTTTGTCCCAAACTTTGTCAATTCTTATATTTATTATAATGAAAAAGAAATACAGTTTCAAACAGAAAATAGAAAATAAATGCATTTTCGATTAATTATTATGCAATTAACAACATTAATATGATTGGTATTTATCGGGATTTATTTTAATACACCTTATGAATGCTCGTTCATTCTTGAGTTACTCCATAAATAAATAATCAGCATATTACTATATTATAAAAATAATTTTTCTACCCTTTAATAGAGTTATTATGAAAGAAAATTAATAGGTTGTAGTAGAAATTTATGCTATGTACAATTAACAAAAAACGCATTCTCACAAAGAGAATGCGTTTTTTATTTAAATTGTTAACATATAGTAGACACCTACTGCCAAAAATGCAATACAGACAACGATTAGTACTTTTGCTAATTTTTCCATGTCATGACACTCCTATGCAATACTTGCCCCAATTACAAACGAAAGACCGACTGAAATGGTAAAGGAAATGAAACCAACTGAGCGATTATCATTGGCAATCTCTTGATCAACGTTAAAACGAGGTGTCATAAATTCAAATAAGAAATACGCTACAATCAATAATGTAAAGCCAAAAAGACCCCAACCGATCATTTCACTTAATGTGCTATGACGTGCAATGGAAAAGCGGAAGATATTACAAATCCCTAGTATTTTCCCACCTGTTGCAAGAGACACAGCGACATTACCTTTTTTAATTTCTTCCCAATTTTTATATTTCGTAACGACTTCGAACAATGCCATCGAGACGACTAAACATAATACTACAACACTAAAATATCCTGCCGTTTCGATAATTGGATATCGCCAAAAGCCAGAATTCAGCATTTTTCTCCGTCCCCTTTATAGCTTATTTCAATTCAACAACTGTGACGCCTAAGCCCCCCTCACCGGCTTCACCAAAACGGAAGGATTTTACGCGCTTATGCTTTTTCAAATAGCTTTGAATACCTTGACGTAAAGCCCCTGTACCAACTCCATGAATAATGGACACACGACCATAATTAGAGAGTAATGCATCATCAATATATTTCTCTGTTCTTAAGATTGCATCCTCATAGCGTTCACCACGTAAATCTAATTCTAATTTCACATGACTATTTCG
Organism: Lysinibacillus sp. K60; assembly: GCF_019731275.1. Taxonomy (NCBI): domain Bacteria; kingdom Bacillati; phylum Bacillota; class Bacilli; order Caryophanales; family Bacillaceae; genus Lysinibacillus; species Lysinibacillus sp. K60. Next base: position 103,401 of record NZ_JAASJR010000004.1, read on the forward strand.
ATTTTTCACACCAGCTGTTCGTAATACAGGCTCTTTTTCAGGTTTAATATACTCCAAATCACTATCTGAGATTTTCATTTTTAAAATCCCCATTTGGACAACCCATTCGGTATTCGACACTTTTTCTAACAAAGTACCTCGTTGACCATAGCTTAACACCTTTACCTCGTCTCCGACAACTAAGTTTTGTGCACGAGCTTTTACTTGTGCCGCCTTTTTTAGTACTTTATTGTCTTCAAGTGGTGTTGCTTCTTCCAAGCGTTTACGTGCTTCAATCAATTCATGCTCCTTGACAACTTGATCAGCATTTTTACGCATTTCTCGCAGCTCTGCAATAATCGCTTCTGCTTCACGTTTCGCTTCATCAACAATTTTGCGCGCCTTTTCCTTTGCCTTCTTATCAAGCGCCTCTTTGCGCTCCTCATAGGCTTGCAATTTATCTTGAAGCTCTTTACGTAATGTCTCTGATTCTAATAGTAATGCATGCGAACGCTCTGCATCATCTTCGGATTGGCGACGTGTTTCTTCCAATGAGGCAATCATCGATTCAACCTCATGTCGATCGGTTCCAGTAAAGCCTTTAGCACGATCAATAATGGATTCAGGTAAACCAAGACGACTGGAAATTTCAAATGCATTTGATCGCCCAGGTACACCGATAAGTAGACGGTAGGTCGGGCTCAAAGTTTCAATATCAAACTCTACACTGGCATTGGCTACACCTGGTCGATTATAGCCATAAGCTTTTAATTCAGGATAGTGAGTTGTAGCCATTACACGAGCACCGCGCCCATGTACTTCGTCTAAGATTGAGATGGCTAAGGCTGCCCCTTCCTGTGGGTCAGTACCTGCCCCTAACTCATCAAAAAGTACAAGTGATTCGTGATCAAATTTTTGTAGGATGTCTACAATATTGACCATATGGGACGAGAACGTAGAAAGTGATTGCTCAATTGATTGCTCATCACCAATATCGGCAAATAATTGCTCAAATACAGCAAGTTCTGAGCCATCTAATGCTGGCACTGGTAATCCCGCTTGCGCCATTAATGTACACAGACCAACCGTTTTTAATGTCACCGTTTTACCACCTGTATTAGGACCTGTAATGACAATAGCTGTAATGTCTTTACCAAATTCAATATCATTAGGAATAGCTGATTCTATTGGTAGCAGTGGATGACGCGCACGTATTAGTCGGATATAGCCATCCTGATTCATTTTCGGCATTGTACATTTATTGGCTTGGCCATATTTGCCCTTTGCTAAAATGACATCGATATCGCCTAATACCTTCACTAAGTTAAATAAATCTGATGCTACTTCTTCCACCATTGCACTTAATGCTAGTAAAATACGTTCAATTTCTGCCTGCTCTTTCATTTTCAAGCGATGAATTTCATTGTTTGCTTGGACAACAGAATCTGGCTCAATAAATAAGGTTTGACCAGAAGAAGATTGGTCATGAACAATCCCACCATAATGGTGACGATATTCTTGCTTTACGGGAATAACAAAGCGATCATTACGAATTGTCACAAGTGTATCAGAAAGCATTTTCGCTGCATTACTTCCACGAATTAAACTTTCCAGCTTAGAGCGGACTTTCCCTTCTTCAGCACGCAAAGATTGGCGAATAGAGCGCAATGTTTGACTAGCAGAATCTAAGACAGCACCATTGTCGTCAATACAGTTATTGATTTCATGCTGCAATCCTGTTAAGACAGGCATTGCTTCCTTTTTGGAGATGAAATGGGGAATATCAATCACTTCATCGGCTTCTAAATCTTCAATAAAATTGCGTAAAATTCGGCTTGCTCGAATCGTGCTCGAAATTTCCATTAGTTCTACTGCTGCTAACATGCCTCCTATTTGAGCACGTCTGGCAGAGGGACGGACATCGAAAATTCCTCCCATTGGTACATTGCCCTTCACACGCAAAATGGATAGTCCCTCATCCATTTCCTCTAATAATTGTACTACTTTATCAAAATCAGTTTGTGGCACAAGTTCCTCAATGGCAGATTTACCAATGGAGGAAGTACAATAGGAAGCCACTTGTTGCCTAACTTTATCGTATTCTAGTGTTTTCAATGCGCGGTCAGCTATCACTGAGAACACCTCCTCAGCCTATTTATTTCTTCGTATGAACGCTTCAAACTGTTCACGCGTCCATGTATTCACAATCATATCTTTCGGTAACCATGCTCTATTTGCATAGCGAACCCCAATATCCATAAAACGTAAATGCGCAATATCATGTGCATCTGTATTGATGGCTACTGGCACACCTGCAGCGCATGCCATTTCTAAATGTTCTACACATAAATCGAGACGATACGGATTTGCATTTAACTCTAAAATTTTACCATATTCCTTTGCCCAGGCAATTAACTGTTTCATATCAGGATTATAACCATCGCGATCTTCAATAATTCGACCAGTCGGATGGGCAATCATATGAACATAGGGATTTTGCATAGCAGTTAGTAAACGTGCCATAATTTTATCTTGTGATTGTGTAAAACTAGAATGAATGGAAGCAATAACAAAATCGAGCTCTTTTAACACCTGATCTTCGAAATCAAGGGAGCCGTCTGGTAAAATATCCATCTCCGTCCCTTTAAACAAATGAAAATCTGGATGTGCTGCATTAAACGCCTCAATTTCTCCACGTTGCTTTTCTAAACGCTCTGGCGTTAATCCATTTGCTACTTTTAGGAATTGCGAATGGTCTGTAATAACGCTATATTGATAGCCCCGTGCTAGTAACGCCTCGCCCATTTCTGCAACAGAGTATGCACCATCCGACCATGTTGTATGCATATGCAAATCAGCTTTAATATCCTCTAGTCGAACTAAGTTATGAATTATGTTTGTTTTGTCAAATTCTGCTGTTCCTGTCCGTAAGCTTGGCGGAATCCAAGGTAGATCAAAATGAGCGAAAAATGCTGCCTCGTCTTGAAACGTAAAAACGGTACCATCTTCCTGTTCCACACCATATTCACTTATTTTTTCACCACGGGCTTTGGCAATTTGCCGCATACGAACATTATGATCTTTTGAACCTGTGAAATGGTGCAGCGCAGTCGCATACTCATTGTCCTTCACTAAACGGAAATCAACGCTAACGGGCTCATCTAAGTCTAAAATCACTGAAATTTTAGTATCCCCTGCTGCCACTACTTCTTGAATGGCTAAGCTATTTAACAACTTTTCGCGTACTTCCTCAACTGCTTCTGTCACAACAATAAAATCAATATCTTTGCTAGTTTCTAACGCGCGACGGAAGCTGCCAGCAACTGAAAAACGTTCTACTTCCTTCATACTACCTAGAAGCGCCTCTATTTGTAAAACCACAGGCTCAAGCTGCCAAATTGGTAGTCGTTCTGAACGATTTGCTAAATTGGCTAGCTCCTTTAAAATTTTCTCCTCAGATTTCACAGCAAATCCAGCTAATTCACGTACTTTCCCAGCTTCACAAGCTGCCTTTAAGCTTTCGGCAGAGTCAATACCAAGCTCTTGGTGAAGTTTCGCTATTTTTTTTCCTCCTAAGCCAGGTAATTTTAGCAATGGCAGTAACCCTTTAGGTACAATCTCTTCTAACTCCTTTAGCAAACTCGATTCACCTGTTGCCATTAAGTCCTCTATTACAGCCGCAGTACCCTTGCCAATTCCTTTGAGTTTTGTTACATCATCCATTTCGCTTAATGAACGCTCGTCCCCCTCTAGTGCTGCCGCTGCCTTTCGAAAGGCTGATACCTTGAATGGATTTTCTCCCTGTAGTTCCATATATAAAGCAATTTTTTCGAGTGTGCGAATAATTGTTTTTTTATTCATTGGTAATTCCTCCTATCGTAAAAACACTTCCCTCAAGACAGAGAGAAGTGCACAGTTACTATTGCATATAAATATACCACCAGTTTTGGAACATCTTTGTAATAATTGGTGTATGCTCCAACATGAGACCACTTAACAATGACTTCGACATTAAATTTTGTATGGCATCTACTGGTAATAAGGCGCACACATATAGCAAAATAAACATAATTAAATAGTTTTCAATCATGCCAAGTAACGCCCCAAGCCAACGATTCACTGTATTTAGCACAGGCAAATACGCGATAAAATCAAATATCGATGCCACGATTTGCAACGTTATTTTTACTGCAAAGAAAATAACAGCAAAGGCAATTACCCGATAAAAGGTACGGTCTAAATCTAGACTATCAATGACAACGCCAAGGCTACCTGTGTCAGTTACGCCTGGATATGGAACCCAAAATACAAATTTTTGTGCTAATGGCTTATAATAAATATACGCAACAATTAGGGCTACTACAAAGCTGACAATATGCATCATCTGTACAATAAAACCTCGTTTTGCACCGACGCCTATACCAGCTAACAGTACCACTAATATGATTAAATCTAACATTTTCTTCAACCCTTTAACTTTTTCAATTCTTCTTCTAACTGCTCCATTCGTTCTTTTAATAGTAAATAATCATGAACTGTATTTACTGCTGTCAGAACAGCAAGTTTTGTGCTATCAAGTGAGGGATTATGTACGTTCATCTCGCGCATACGGTCATCAACAATCGAAGCAACAAGTCGCATATGGCCAATGGATTCAGAGCCGACCATTTTATATGTATGACCATATATTTCAACAGAAATTTTATTCTTTTCTTGTTTTTCCATAGTCGCACCCTCCTATAAATTCGATGCACACACGATTTTAGAGGCTTGTGAGCACCATCACACAAAAAAGCTATTTATTATCATACCATGAAAGGTATAAAATTGTGAACAACGAGGACAGAAAGGAACGATTAAATGGCAAATATTGTGCTTTCCATTTCAACAAATATTCAAAAAGAGGTGATGGCTTACTATGCAACGCACTTTATAGAACGAAAGGCTCCTGGTGTCATATTTGCTGCAAAACTACCAGATACAGCCATAACTATGTATAAATCAGGCAAATTAATGTTCCAGGGGGGCGGTGCTGAACGCGAGGCAGCACGTTGGGGAACTGTTGAAAAAACCGCTACTCCACTCTCCACTATTGGAGCAAAAGGGGATGTACTGCCTAACAATTTCGCAACCATGTCTGTCTTAGGCTCAGACGAAACAGGCACAGGTGATTATTTTGGTCCAATCACAGTAGCAGCAGTGTATGTGCCTACTTCCAAAATCGACCTCATGAATGAGCTTGGTGTAAAAGATTCAAAAATGCTAACAGATGACTATATGAGGAAAATTGCACCTGATTTGCGTGCAGCCTGTGTCCATAGTGTTCTCGTCTTACGTAACGAGAAATATAACAACTTACAAGGAAAAGGCTATTCGCAAGGTAAAATGAAAGCTATGATGCATAACAAGGCACTACAAAACACGCTATCAAAAATGGCACCTGAAAAACCTGAATTTATTTTAATCGACCAATTTGCTGAACGTGGTGTCTATTACAATTATTTAAAAAATGAACGTGAACTTGTACAAGAAAATGTCTACTTTTCTACTAAAGCAGAACAATTACATGTAGCTGTGGCTACAGCATCTATTTTAGCTCGTGCTGCCTTTTTAAAGGAGATGGACCGTTTGAGTGACATTACAGGGCTTACATTAATGAAGGGTGCCTCTAACAAAGTAGATGTGCAAGCAGCCCGAATCTGGCGTAATCAAGGCGAAGAATTTCTACGCTCCATCACAAAATGGCATTTCGCCAACACTGATAAAGCACGAAATATGAAGTAAATCATACTATTGGTTGCTTAAAAAAGCTTTTTGGGGGTTCCTGATGAGCGTGAGACGCATTAGGAACCTTTTTGAGCGCTTTCCTACTTGGGGGAGCGCTTCAGTCATCTTTTAGAGCGCTTTTCTACTTGGGATGAGCGCTTCAGGCACCTTTTGGAGCGGTTTCCTACTTGGGATGAGCGCTTCAGGCACCTTTTGGAGCGGGTCTCCAATTAGATAACCGCTTCTAGTATTTTTATAAAGGTCATAAAAAAATTTGATAATCTCTTGATCTTTTTAATCCCGAATCCCGATAACAACTTGCCATTAACATTCTTTTTATTGTATGGCGATTGTTTAACTGTAAAAAATGCTGGGCTTGTGCATTCGTAATTTTTTTATTGATGAGCATCCCATAATCTTGCAGAGCAGATAAATGTGCCTTTTTACTCGAATAATGACAGCTGGAACAGGTCCATTTCATCTTAACCCAATGCATCTGTCCAAATTCGCATTTTGGACAGATCACGCCTGTTTGAATCGCATCCACCTCTATCCCAAAGTAACGACTTAGTGGAAACACCTCATATGGTTTGTTGTGTTGCACAAGTAGTGCACTAATATATTGATAATCTATAGTTTTTGGCTTCATTGGACGTTGTTGCAAAAAGCTCGTTAACTCTCTTCCCATCAATACTGGAAATAATCCATCCTCATAATTGATTCGTGCATTATTAAAAGGAAAAACAATGATACCGTTGACAGGTACTTCAATGTGATGTTGCTTGAAAAATCCCTTTAAATTATATACATATTCCTCGAGCTGCACTTCAGGATGATGAAATACACGCTGTTCACCTGTTTCAAGAGTCCGAATCATTTGACGTGGTCGATTTTTTAATTCAACTTCTCCTCGAATATTCTTACTTTCAATAATTATTACTTCATATTGTGTTATCACCACAACATCTAACTGTAATGAGTATGAATGCTGAAAAGTGATATTATGTAAAACTTGAAAGTTTTTCGTAAAAGTTAATTTCTCCAGTTGTTTCATAATAAATTTTTCACCGTATTCGCCTGCTTCAGCCTGTAATAACTCCCTCTTCATTTGATCAAGAGATGGATGATTTGGTATGAGTCTTCTAACTAAAGCTCGCAAACCTAATGTCATTTTCGCTTCCTCATATGGTTTAATAAACATTTCATCACTCCTTTTTTAATGACTATAGCAAGGAAAATTATCCATTCCTAGACTATTTACGAAACTATTTATTTGATCAACTTTGCTGCTCTATATTTAGTTTTTTAATAATTTTTGTGAATATCTTTCAGTCTATATTTTTAGTAGATTCGATTCTGATGGAACTGTCTAATCTCTAGTGAGTGTATTATTCCTTTTATATTTCCTCACATTCTCTTTTGAGCAACTTCACCACTTTTCAGATCATCTCTCATTTGAGCAGATTCTTCACCTTTTAGATCATCATCTTCACCATTTTCAAACAAAAAAAGACTGCCTCGTAAGACAGTCTTTTTTCATATATTAGCGTACTTCTGTGCCTGCAATCGTAGCAATGGCTTTTAACACTTTGTTATGTGCGGCCACTACTTCTTCGTCTGTTAAAGTACGTTCTGGATCAAAGTATGTGAGTGAGAAGGCAACCGATTTTTTACCTGGTTCCATTTTCTCCCCTTCGTAAACATCGAATACGCGGATATCTTTTAATAGTTTCACACCCGCTGCGTCAATTGCTTCCATTACTTCGCCCGCTGTTGTTGTACGGTCCATAATAAGAGCGATATCACGAGACATAGCTGGGAAACGAGGCACTGGTGTGTAGGCAAGTGGTGCTTCTTGTGCTGTTGCATTTAGTAGCGCCACTAAATTCATCTCCAATACATACGTGTCTTTTACACCCCATGCTTTTTGCTCTGCTGGGTGAAGTCCACCGATGATGCCGACTTGCTTGCCATCTAATAAAATGCTAGCCGTACGACCTGGATGTAAGCCATCCACTTGTGATTTCACAAATGTCATGCGATTTTCTAAGCCAAGTTTGCCAATGACACCTTCGACGATACCTTTTAGCACAAAGAAATCTACAGCTTTTTTCTCACCTTGCCAAGCATGGTCTAGCCATTTGCCAGTTAATACTGCTGCCACATGCTCTTCCTCATAAGGTTGCCCCTCATCTGATTGACCAAGGAACACGGAACCAATTTCATATAAAGCCACGCCTTCAGCTTGACGTGCAACATTATACGCAGCTGCTTCGATTAAATGTGGAATAAGGCTTTGACGTAATGTAGAACGTTCCTCACTCATTGGCATAAGCAAGCGAGTTACCGGCTCTGCTTTCAAAGCAAAACGTTGCGACAATGCATCCGACGTTAACGAATAAGTTACCGCTTGATACAGGCCAGCCCCTTCCATGTAATGACGAACAACACGGCGATTTGCTTGATAAGGTGATAAATTACCTACTTGTGTTGCACCCTCTGGTAATGTCATTGGGATTTCATCATAACCATAAAGACGAGCAATTTCCTCCACGATATCCTCTTCAATTTTAATATCTTGGCGACGTGTGGGTGCATCAATAATTAATAAACCATTTGCTGCCTCTACACCAAATTTTAAACGCTCTAAAATAGAAAGCATATCTTCTAATGCAATCTTCATACCTAAACGTTCATTAATAAAATCTGGGGAAACGACTACTCGCGCTGGTGTTTTATCTAACTCATCTACTAAACATGTACCTTCTAATACTTCGCCTCCAGCTAATTCAGCAAGTAGAGCAGCAGCACGTTCAGCAGCTGGTAAGACACGATTTGGGTCTACCCCTTTTTCGAAACGAGCCGATGCATCTGAACGTAGGCCAAGATGACGAGACGTTTGACGCACTGTTAAACCATCAAAATAGGCTGACTCAATGACAACAGTCGTAGTTGAATCTGTTACCTCTGAATTAGCACCACCCATTACACCAGCAATAGCTACTGGCTCTTTGCCATTTGTAATGACTAAATCTGAAGCTTTTAATGTACGTTCTTGGTCATCTAATGTTGTAATTTTTTCACCTTCTGTTGCTTTACGAACAACGATTTCACCTGTTGCTAGGCTATCATAGTCAAAAGCATGTAGAGGTTGACCATATTCCATTAATACATAGTTCGTTACATCTACAACATTATTGTGTGGACGTACTCCCGCAGCCATTAAACGATTTTGAAGCCATATTGGTGATTCACCGACTTTTACGTTTTTCACAACTTTTGCCACATACATAGGATTTGCTTGTAAATCTTCCACATGAAGCTTTAGGTAATCCTGTGCTTTTTCACCAGCAATTTGGTAGGAAATTTTTGGATATTGAATTTCCTCTGAAAGAATGGCACCTACTTCATAAGCTACACCTAGCATTGAAAGAGCGTCAGAGCGATTAGGTGTTAGGCCTAACTCTAGCACTGTATCGCGTAAGCCTAAAATCGCAAGTGCATCTGAACCTACTTCTGCCTCCGCTGGCAGTACGTAGATACCCTCTGAATAAGCCTTAGGAACAAGTTTCCCTTCAATTCCAAGCTCTTGTAAGGAACAAATCATTCCGTTCGATTCATGACCGCGAAGTTTTGCTTTTTTAATTTTAATGCCACCTGGTAAATGTGCACCTGGACGAGCAACTATGACTTTTTGACCAGCATCAACATTCGGTGCACCACAAATTATTTGTTGTGGTTCTACTTCTCCAACATCAACTTGACAAATATTTAACTTATCAGCCTCTGGATGTTTCTCCTTAGAAACTACGTAACCAACTACAACTTTATCCATAGCATTAGCACGATCAATTACTGCATCTACTTCGATCCCAGAGCGTGTAATTTTTTCTGCTAATAGCTCAGGTGCTAAGTCCTGCGTATTGATATAATCTTTTAACCATTCTAATGATACTAACATGTTTTATCCCCCTTACGCTTCTGTTCGCTCGAATTGTGATAAGAAGCGAGTGTCACTTGTATAGAAATGACGAATATCGTCAACACCATATTTCAACATCGCAATACGTTCTGCACCAATACCAAATGCAAATCCTGAAACTTTCTTTGGATCATAGCCAGCCATTTCTAATACGTTTGGATGCACCATACCAGCTCCTAGAATCTCAATCCAGCCAGTGCCCTTACATACGTTACAGCCAGCTCCACCACATTTGAAACAAGAGATATCCATCTCTACTGATGGCTCAGTAAATGGGAAGAAGCTCGGACGTAGTCGAATTTCGCGGTCTGCACCAAACATTTTTTTCGCTAAAGTATCTAATGTTCCTTTAAGGTCACTCATGCGAATATTTTCGCCAATGACTAAACCTTCAATTTGCATAAACTGATGTGAATGTGTTGCATCATCATTATCACGTCGGAATACTTTACCAGGACAAATTATGCGAATCGATTCACCTTTTTTGGCTTCCATCGTACGAGCCTGTACTGGTGAAGTATGGGTACGTAATAATATTTCCTCGGAAATATAGAACGAATCTTGCATATCACGAGCTGGATGTCCTTTTGGTAAATTTAGTGCTTCAAAGTTATAGTAATCCTTCTCCACTTCTGGACCTTCAGCAATTTCATAGCCCATTCCAATAAATAAATCTTCAATTTCTTCAATGACACGTGTTAAAGGGTGACGGTTCCCCACTTTAATTTCACGACCTGGTAAAGTGACATCAATCGACTCACTCGCTAATTTTTCAGCAATGGCTGCCTCTTCCAACACGGTAATCTTTGTTTCTAATACTGCCGTTACATTTTCACGGACATTATTCACTAAAGCACCCATTTTCGGACGTTCTTCAGCTGATAATTTCCCCATCCCTTTTAGTAAATCAGTAATAGGTCCTTTTTTTCCTAAATACGCAACACGTACTTCATTCAATTCTTTTAAATTTGCAGCTGCTTCAATTTTAGCAAGTGCTTCTTGCTCTAATTGTTTTAATTGCTCTTCCATGTTAAAACCTCCTCAGAAAATAAATGCCTGCTTTTTAGACATAAAAAAACTCGCCCCTAAAAAGGGACGAGGACATTTTCGCGGTACCACCCTAGTTATTGCAAAGCAAAGCCTTACAATCACTTCATTGACATAACGACTTGAGAAAGCCGGCTTACCTTTACAGCATGACACTGGTCCCGGTAGCTGCTCGCGGGCTGAATTCAAAACTGCATTGAAACGGCGTTGGCTCTCAATCTCTGGCCTACGCTCCCTGTCGTCCATTCGCAATCTTTACTACTTCCCGGTCAAAGCATTTATTATTTAAACTTACATTTTAGAATAAATTATACAATATGGGGCTGTAGCAAATCAAGAGACAACTGCCTCAATCCCACAATGATCAATTTATTACTTGGCAAAGCCATATAAAACAATGCCTGTGGCTACTGCTACGTTTAATGATTCAGCCTGTCCAAAAAGAGGAATAATCATATTTTGATCTGTCTTCGCTAATAACTGAGGCTGAATGCCACTTCCTTCGTTCCCCATGATAATCGCAAATGCACCCGTATGCTGAATATCACTATACGGCACCGCTTCCTCATCTAATGCAGTACCAAATACTGGTACACCTTGATCCTGTAATATATCTATCCATTCTGCTAAATCTCCACGCACTACCGGAATATGGAAGTGGGAGCCTTGAGCCGCACGTAGTGTTTTAGGATTATAAAGGTCGGCACAGCCTTTTCCTAAAATTACAGCATCTAAACCTGCAGCATCTGCTGTACGAATCATTGTTCCAATGTTACCAGGATCTTGGACAGCATCAATTAATAACACTTTTCGCCAAGTAGTCATCACATTATCCTCTAAGACGGGCTGTTTACATACAGCAAAAACACCTTGGGAAGTTTCTGTCTCCGCGAATTCCTTCGCTACCGCAGTCGATACCTCTACAATATCTACATCATCGATTGGCCATAACATTGGCAAATCTATACCTTCACGCACTATAATTTGTAATACTTGCTTTTTATTTTTTAATGCTTCTTCAACAAGATGAAAGCCCTCTACTAGGAATTCACCCGAACGTTCACGCTCTTTTCTTGTAGTCGCTAACTTTTTCCAATATTTCACTAACGCATTTTGCGTAGATTCAATTCTCTTCATCGCTACCTCTTACCGCCTTTTTCCTATATATTGACCACTATTATACCCTACGAAATGGCAAATTTCATAGCTAAGTAAGAAAACTGTTATTTTCCTGTGGTGGCAAGTGGCGTACAACTTAAACATGCTATAATCATACACATAATAATGAAGACACAAAGTGGGGTATATAAATGAAAAAAACAATACATGTAGTAGGGGCTATTATTGAAAATGAGCAACAAGAAATTTTCTGTGCTTTAAGAAATCCCCAAATGGTTTTAGCAAATTATTGGGAATTCCCTGGTGGTAAAATAGAGCGGGGCGAAACACCAAAACAGGCCCTTTATCGAGAAATTCTTGAGGAATTTAACTGTAAGATTCAAGTAGGTAAACAAGTGGCTGTAACGCTTCATGAATACGAACAATTTTTCGTTCATTTAGAAACATACAAAGCTTCAATTATAAAAGGCACACCCCAAATTTTAGAACATGCTGAAGCAAGATGGGTTCCCCGCAACCAATTGCTTGATCTCCCATTTGCTCCAGCAGATCTTCCTTCTATTCAAAAATTAATAGCCGAATTGTAAAAGCTATTCACTTTATCTCATGAAAATGAGTCACTTTGTTTCGTCCATGCTCTTTCGATTCATACAATGCTTCATCTGCTTTTTTTATCAATGTCGTCTCTGTATCTTCTGAAGTTACTGTGGCAATTCCCATACTGATCGTAAGACTGCCTGTTGGCCAACGATCCTGCTCCACGGTGTGTCTAATTTTTTCGCCGATTTCTTTTGCCTCAGGTATCTCGATCTCTGGTAAGATGATAATAAACTCCTCCCCACCATAACGAGCGACGATATCTTCTAGACGTACTTGTATTTGTAATAGTTGTGCCAATTGAACGAGGACATCGTCTCCAACTTGATGACCATATGTATCATTGACCTTTTTGAAATGATCGATATCTAAAATGCATAACGAAAACGATTTTGCTGTCTCATGAAAACGATTAAAATGTTGTTCGAGTTGTTCCTGGAAAAATCTCCTGTTTTTCAAGCCAGTCAGTTTATCAGTCATTGATAATTCTACTAAAGCAGTATTCATTTCCAATAATTTCGCCTGCTGATGTTCTATTTCTACATGAATTTGCTCCAAATTAGCTAATGCACGATCCTTTTCTTGATAGGCAGCCTCAAGTAGTTTTTTGGCTGATCGTAATTCTTGTTCATAATCTATACGCTTTTTCATCTTTACTAAAATGCAATCAATTCGCTCTACCATATCCTCTTTGTACAATTTAGCATTCATTAAAAACGGAACCGACATCCCGTCCTTCTGTTTGAAATGAATGAATAATTCCTCTACTTGTCCCTCTAGATTAATCATAGGATAAAAATAAGAGTGAAAAATCATCTTATTGGGCGTAGATAGAAGAATTTCTAGATGCATATGTAATAATTCCTCTTGCTCATAGCCGATCCAATCTAGCAGGGTTTGATTGATTTCTAAAATAAGCCCTTCATGTGTGATGGAAAGAAATCCACATGGAGCATTGTTAAGTCGTTTTTCCATTGTTGATAATCCTTTCATTTTTCCCTACAAAAAATCTGCAATACATTGTATCGTTTCATTTGGGTGACTAATATGTGGATAATGACCTTTTGCTTCCATTAATTGTAACGTACTATTTTTGAGATGATGATGCAAATAATCTCCAACACCAATTGGCACAATACTATCTTCCGAGCATTGGATAATTAACGAAGGAACGGAGACCTTTGATAATTCACTACGATGATCAGATAAAAATGTGACCTCAGCAAATTCTTTTGCAATGATAGGGTCTGCTGCTATAAAGGTTTGCTTCAGTTCCTGTGTTAATGCTGGCTGTTCAGGATTACTCATTGCAATTGGTGCCATATAGCTGGCCCAACCTGTAAAGTTCATTTCCATCATGTCTAATAACTCCGCTATATCACTTCGCTCAAAACCCCCTCGATAACCATCATCATTTAAATAACACGGAGAAGGACCAATCATAATCAATTTCTTAAAATAGTCAGGGTGCTGGATAGATGCGAGCAGTCCTATCATGGCACTAATGGAATGCCCGACAAAAATACTATTTTGTAATGATAGCGTTTCAATAATGTCCAATACATCTTGGACATAGCCCTGTAACGATTGATATTTTTCTGATGAATAGGCATTTGTATCTGAGTTACCTGAGCCTACATAATCGAATAATATAATCTGATATTTGTCCATAAATGCAGGCGTAATGAAACGCCACATATTTTGATCACAGCCAAATCCATGTGCAAAAATAAGCGGTTGGTCTCCTTGTCCGAGTATTGTTACATTATTACGAACAACAACATTTTCCATTCCGATCAATCCTTTTAGAAATATATGTAATAGTTTTATTGTGACCCCTTATACAGTATTTATCAAGCTAAAACGTGAAAATCAAAAAGGAGCAGGAGTGCCGCTTCACCTGCCCCATTCTCCAGCTACAACCACTTCCTAATAGGTGGGATACTCTGCTGAAATTGAAATATATTATACGGATCATATTTTGTTTTCACTTCACGAAGCCTTCTAAAATTGCGTCCGTAATAGGCTGTATGCCAGTCCTGAATATATCGATCTGGAAAATTCACATAATCACCAGCCGTATAAGGTGATAAAGCTCGACGTAAATTTTCTACCCACTTAATATTTTGTTCTTCCTCTTTCGGGTTTTCCCAGGAAGTATTATATTCTTGAGCTATTATCGCATTGCGATAGTAATAGGCTGTATGCTGGGGAGCAATTTCACCTACTGCTCCTCTTAAAGACTGTTGCCATATTGTTGTAGTTGAATTAGGTGCATGGGCTAAAAATTCTTTCATTCTTTGAATCGCCTTATATGGAAACGGTCTCTCCAAAAATGACCCGGATCTTTTTCGAAAGGCAGGCTGATTGCCGCTTGGTAAATCAAAAAATTCTATTGCCTTGCTATATGGCACTTCCTTTATCCAAATACTTGTTGGCATGCCTGTTTTTCTAAGAGGGCGAAGCAATTTCTTTAATTCAGCTGCTGTTCCTATAAACTCACCTTGTGCGACTAGTTCACCTACTTCCTTTGTTTTTAGCTCAATCTGTGAAGTTAGACGCTTATCTGTATAGGGGGCCCATTTTTGCCATGCATCAAAGGCCACTTCAAAGTCATCCCATCCCCATGTAATAGAAAAGAGTGATACTTTATTAATCGCATGAAGCTTGAATGTCAAAGAAGTGACTATACCAAAATTGCCTCCTCCTCCACCACGACTTGCCCAAAACAGATCATGATGTTGTTGCTTATTCGCTCTGATTACCTGAGCACCCTCATGTTCACTAGCAACCACCGTTTCGATTTCAATTAGATTGTCACAAGTTAATCCAAACGGTCGTGATAGCATCCCTATCCCCCCTCCAAGGGTCAAACCGACCACCCCAACACTACTTTCTGTACCAGCAGGAATGGTAACACCTTGCTCCCATAATGTACGGTATACGATTCCCATATTAGCTCCAGCATCAATTCTAGCCGTCATTTCTGAGAGATTTACTGAAATATCATTCATATCACTTACATCAATGACAAGCCCTTTATTTACTAAAGAAAAATTTTCATAGCTATGACGACCACTTCGAATTCTGAAAGGCTCGTTGTTTTCTCTAGCCCATTTTAAGGCATTAACCACATCTTTCGTTTCTTGACAAAACACAATGACACTCGGATATTTTGGATTATTTAGATTATTATTCGTTCTCGCTTGTTCATAATCCGAATCTTCCGGCGTGACGATTCTTCCTGTGAGCTTCGCCTTTTTCAACATCAAGCCCCTTTCTCACAATGATACTTATCCTATGCAACTCATTGAGAAAGAATTTGACTTTTCAACTATTTTACTGGACTCACACTAAAATACTCTTTTTCACACTTGAAACATATGATGCACTAATAACAACGTGTTGGAGGTGTTCTATGCTTATCCATGTGGTAAGTGCTGGCGAAACACTGTGGCAAATCGCTAATCGTTATGCTGTACCCGTTCAATCGATTAGCCAATTAAATGCATTAGCTACTCCTGATCAATTAGCCATCGGACAATCACTGGTTATCCCTTCTCCTTATACAATTTATACGGTTCAAAAAGGAGATACGTTATGGTCCATCGCACAGAAATTTAGCGTTCCCTTGCAATCTATCATAATAGAAAACCATCTAACGAATCCCGATCTATTAACACCTGGAACGAAATTAATTATTCCACCCATTGTTCATAACGTGCAGCCAGGAGAAACTTTATGGCAAATAGCACATCGCTATGGTACGACCGTTCAAGCCATTGCAGTAAAAAATAATCTAAACAATCCCAATATGCTTTATGTCGGTTCACAATTGATGATCCCAAGAAAATTACCGATGATTGAAGTCAATGCTTATTCCTACCAACCTTCAGAAGAAGCTGTAGACTCCATTAATGCTATTGGTCATCTACTAACTTATTTTAGTCCTTTTGCTTATAAGATGAAGGAAGATGGGACATTACAGCCCATTAATGATGAAAATATGATAGCGGCAGCAAAGGCTAAACATATTATCCCGATGTTAACGCTCACTAATTTTACTTCTACAGAAGAAGGCTCTAATTTAGCACATGTCGTCTTGTCCAATGCAGAGTTACGTAAAAAGGTCATGAATAATGTGTTACAGGTGATGCAAGATAAAGGTTATCAAGTATTAAATATTGATTTTGAAAATGTTTTACCTGCTGATCGCGAAAATTTCAATGCCTTTATTCAATTGGCTGTGGATACCCTTCATCCAAAAGGCTATTTAGTTTCAACAGCGCTCGCACCTAAAACAAGTGCTTCACAAACTGGGACATTATATGAAGCGCATGATTACGAAGCACATGGGAGAATAGCAGATTTTGTTGTATTAATGACATATGAATGGGGCTATCGTCTTGGCCCTCCACAAGCCATTTCCCCCATTAATGAAATGCGAAGAGTCGTGGAATATGCTTTAACCGAAATACCAGCTGATAAAATCTTATTGGGTTTTGAATTGTATGCGCGTGATTGGCTCTTACCTCATGTCAAAGGCCAAGAAGCCGAAACATTTAGCCCGCAGGAAGCGCTCAATAGGGCCATCAAGTACGGGGCAACAATTCAGTATGATCCAACGGCACAATCTCCTTTTTATCGATATGTTGATGAGCAAGGAAGGCAGCACGAGGTATGGTTTGAAGATGCGAGAAGTGCACAAGCCAAATTCGACATGACTAAACATTACAACTTACGTGGCATTAGCTATTGGGCATTAGGATTCCCGTTTCCTCAAAATTGGGTTTTATTAAACGATAATTTTTCTGTTAAAAAATCTTAATACTCATTATTGTTCGCAATAAACAAAGAGCTATGCGAATTATTCCTTGTGAAGTGCGATCTGTGCTGACGGGATAAAAAGTTCATTTCAAAGCCATATTAATTTATATCAACAGGAAAGGAGCAACTCACATGGGAAGAGACAATAAACAAGGTCAAAGCAATAATAAAGGCTCATTACCTCAAACGCCGAAAAACCAAAAGATTGCACCAAATAAGGTGAGTGAGGAATTTTCTCAAGAGTTTATGGAGCTAATTAATACAGTCACACAAAATAAGAATAAGCAGAAAAAATAAGGGGGGCTTCAGTTGGATTTTCAGCGTGCTCAAGAAATTGTCGCCTCACCTTTAGAATTTGAAGTGAGCTATAATGGCGTTTCCATCTGGATCGATCAGCTCCACGATGATGAAAAAACAGCGACAGTTCACCTACGCCGTTCTTTAGAAGAGCGATCTGAAGTAGCTATATCCGAATTAAAAGAAGAATATCTCGTTCACTAAACAGCAAGAACCTGCTTACTCAATAGTAATAAGCAGGTTCTTTTTTAAATAATATAATCTTCAATATATTGAAGTTGTGTTAATACTTCCTCCACACGATGATGTAAATCTTTATAGGTTTCGGTAATTTGCTGAGGGGATATTGGCTTACTGAATAGATAGCCCTGAATATAATCACAGCCACCATCTATTAGAAAAGATAATTGCTCCACTTCTTCAATGCCCTCTGCCACAACCTTCAAACGTAAATGTTTAGCCATCGAAATAATCATGGAAACAAGTGCTTCATCATTTGGATTATGTGGCACGTTTCTCACAAATGTTCGGTCAATTTTTAAACAATCAATTGGGAATTCCTTTAAATAAGAGAGAGAGGAATAGCCTGTTCCAAAATCATCTACAGCAATTTGGATACCTAATGCCTTTAACTCATGTAATAGCTGTGTCATTTGATCAATATTCATGGTCATACTTTCTGTAATTTCTAATTGTAAAAATGACGGATCTAAATTGGTACGTTGTAAAATATCTTGTACCATTTCTACTAAATCCTGTTGAAATAACTGGCCAAGTGATAAATTTACTGCCACTTTCATTGGAGGTAAGCCTTGTTTCTCCCATGCTTTCGCTTGTGTGCATGCGGTTTCTAAAATCCATTTACCTAGCGGGATAATAAGGCCACATTCTTCAGCAATAGGAATAAAGACATCAGGTGGAACAAAGCCCCGCGTTGGATGACGCCAGCGTACCAAAGCTTCGACCGATTCGATGGTACCTGTCTTTAAGTTGACCTGTGGTTGATAGTCTAAATAAAATTCATTATTGGCTAACGCATTATGTAAGTCTTGCTCTAACAATATTCGATCTGCAATACCTTTAGACATATACGGTTTATAAAAAAGAAATCTTTGAGGTATTTGTCTAGCCTCTCGCATCGCTAACTGTGCATGCATTAATAGCTCTTCACCAGTCCATTGCTCCTCATAGAGAGCAATCCCAATATTTAGACTGCCATTTAATGAAAATAATTGGACCTGTAAAGGATCTGTCATGGCACTTTTAAGATTTAAGCAAAATTGCAGTAGTTCCTCAATCGTCTTTACATGGTCAATATAAATAACAAATTGTCCCTCACGCAGTTTAGTTGCAAAATAATGTGGAGGTACAATCGATTGAATTCGTTCTGCAACAAGTTTCATCATTGTATTAGAGTTACTTATACCAATGGACGAACGAATTGCCGCAAAGCGATCAATTTCTATGGCAATGATAGCCTTTTGCGCTTTATGTTCATGTAAATTTTCTTTTAACGTCTTTAGTAGTAAATGTTCATTTGGCAACAATGTAATATCATCATGATAAGCTTGAAATCGAAGTTCCTGTTGAGATTGTTCAAGATCCTTTTTAATTTTCAACAGCTGCTGAAATGGTTTTTCCACAGACGTATAATAAATCGCCTTTAGGAAAAAATAGAATGCTAAAAACTGATAGATCAGTGCTGAGAAATCCCATATTGCATTTTGATCTTGACTAACAATAAAGAAGATATCACTCACAATGAGAGAAATAGCTGCGCTAATGAGCCACATGGAACGCTTCGGTAATTTTTTTACATATGTACTAACAATAGCAATGGTTAAAATTTGAAGAATAATAGCAATTAGATGTACCATATTATCAATCGTATCTAACCAATTTTCAGGCAATATTTTGGGCGAATTATAAGCCAGAAAAACGCTTCCTAGAACGAAAAGCATCGAACAACCATATGTCAGTATCCGATGATTCATGGTTAATCGCTTTTTAGGGTTTAAAATAATAAGTATAAATCCAATGGCTAAGTACAAACGCATTAATATATGTAGAGGCTCGTTCATAAAGTTCCATTCTCTAGATTGGCTAAAAAACAAGCTAATTAATTCTAATAAGGCAATAATGAAAAACATGTTTCCTATGTATAAAGTTTGATTGGATAATAAGTGTGAAAATACTAAATAGGATTGGATCGCAATTGCCATTGTAAAAACGATGATTAATACTTGTATCACCAGTTTTATATCTTGATACATGTTACCTTGGAAAACACCATATATTTGATTGCTAAAGCTCAGTAATGGTATGACAAGTAATAAGGGTAATACCATGTACCAAATCTCTTTTTTCTCTATCTGATTAAACCATCTCTCCACTCCAAACCCTCCATACTACTATATAAACATTCACTAGGAAATTTTATCTATCTATATCGATTATTTAAATTTGAATTGTATATTTCTTTGACTTCTTACAAATCATAACACTTTTATCGGAATTTGTATGCACCTATATGAAGTATGCTAATATTCATTTTATTTCAATATTAGCATACTTTTGATATTTTTAGTTCTTTATTCCACCCTGAAAAGTTGCTGTTTCAATCTCTGGATGATTCTACCTCTTCTTTTTTTAATAGCAACAGCGGATAAGCCTAATGCATTAGCTATTTCTTGATCACTGTAACCTTCTGCATAATAAAGTAGTAATATTTCTCTTTCTATCTGCTTAAGCTGAGACAACTTAATCTCAAGTAAGCTAGGATTTTTTTGATTGTCCCAACCCTCCAAGTCATTAAGAATAAAATTGAGTGTTTCACCATCAACAACCGTTATTCGCTCTGTATAGTTTTTTTCCCTTGATAATTCATTTAGAATCTCACCTTTTATCGAAGAATAAAGATAAGCAGAAAATTGTCCCTTTGCTGGATCTGCTTTTAGCCATGCCCTCCATACAGCAATAGAAGCGATATGACGATAGTAATCAAAATCCTTGTAAATATGGAGCTGCGTGAAAATGGCTGTAATCATTGGTTGCACTGCCTCTAAAATTTCTTCAAAAGATTGTGTTAATGAAAGCTTGTGATCGTTGCGAATAGACATACCACTCTTCCTGTCAACTGTGCACAGTTCAATATTCCTAGGTAACACAATCTTAGACTGTCATGTTGCTTGAGAGCTAATGCCCATTTTCAGCATTTCAGCGCGCAGAAAGAATAAAATGCCTGGCATATTTAGTCATAATTCCCCCAAAGGTATTGCAAAAATTATCTATTTTCTTTGGTATTTCATACATATTTAAACGTTAGTTGGACAAATTACTACTAAGGAGGCGATATAGATGAATTTTCAAATAAGAGATGCAATTACAGCGAATGTACATGGTCAATCAGCCGCAGAATTTAAAGACATTGTGGAAGATGCTATTAATCGTGGAGAAGAGCATTTACTACCAGGGCTTGGGGTGTTTTTTGAAAAATGGTGGAAGCAATCCAGTCCATCAGAACAAGATGAATTTGTTCAAAAATTAGAAAAAGTATTTGCTAACTGATTTTTAATGAACTGTGCATTCCATTTCCAATAAATGCGTGATAAAGTTTTACTTATCAGAAAATTTGGAGGGATTGGAATGACTGTTGCAGTAGAATTACTTGTCAATCAACTCAAACAGGTTTTATTAGAAGAACAAGTGTCAACAAACGAAACGGTACGACAGCTACATGGAAAGGATGAATCTCATCATATGATGAGATTACCTGATATCGTTGTCTTTCCCCGTTCCACAGCTGATGTCAGTGCCATCTTAAAAATTGCACATGCACAACGTGTACCAGTTGTACCATTCGGTGTTGGCTCCAGCTTAGAAGGAAACGCGATTCCTATTGCACATGGTATTTCTATTGATTTCTCTGAAATGAATACGATATTAGAAGTTCGACCTGATGACCTTCTAGTAAAAGTTCAGCCTGGCGTCACACGCTCTCAGCTGAATAAGGAGTTAAAAAAACACGGTCTACAATTCACAGTGGATCCAGGTGCAGATGCAACACTAGGTGGCATGGCTGCAACGAATGCTAGTGGTACGACTGCTGTGCGTTACGGTGTTATGCGTGATCAGGTTCGTGATTTAGAGGTTGTCCTTGCAGATGGCTCTGTCATCCATACAGGTAATTTAGCCGCGAAATCCTCTTCTGGTTATCATTTAAATGGTCTATTTGTCGGCTCTGAAGGAACACTTGGCTGCTTTACGGAGTTAACGTTAAAAGTGTATGGTATACCTGAATTTGTGACAGCGGGGCGAGCTGTTTTTGACACAGTCGGAGATGCTGTGAGTGCTGTTACCGCCTTATTACAGGCTGGTAGTTCAATTGGTCGAGTGGAATTGGTCGATGAATCCTCTATGAAGCAGGCCAATGTCTATAACGATACATCCTTTAGCGAAAAACCAACATTGTTTTTAGAATTCCACGGAAACGAAGCGGGTATGCATGCGGACATCGCATTCGCTACAGAAATTTTTGAGGACTACAGCTGTCTATCCGTCGAATTCGAACAAGATAATGCTGCTCGTAACAAGCTTTGGGAAGCACGACATTCTTTAGCCTATGCATATATTCATGCTTATCCTGGTAAGAAGCTCATGTCAACGGATGTCTGTGTACCAATCTCTGTGCTTGCCGAAACCATTTTATATGCACGAGAACAGCTTGATCATGTTGGACTCGCAGGTGGGCTTGTGGGCCATGTGGGCGATGGAAATTTCCATGCACTTTTAATGTTAAATCCAAATGACGCCGAAGAGCAGGCAAAAGCGGATCGCTTCAATGAACAAATCGTGCAATATGCATTACTTCGAGGTGGCACATGTACAGGCGAGCATGGTGTTGGCATTGGCAAAATGAAATACCAAGCCACTGAGCACGGTACCTCTTTAGTCGTCATGAAAAGCATAAAAGCAGCACTTGATCCACTTAACATTATGAATCCAGGAAAGATTTTCACTCTATAATTAACATTAAAACCCGCTGATTGACTAGAATATCAGCGGGTTTATCATTATAAATCATAACGGAAACTCTTAACTAATATATCTCCCTTGTAAAATTCTTTCGACTCATCTCGCACAAAACCTAATGATAAGTAAAGATTAATGGCAGCCTGCATCATATCACCTGAGTGTAAATAAAGTGCCTGATCCTGTCTCTTTCTTGCAAAGGCAAAGCTTTCATTTAATAATTTCTTAGCAACCCCTTGCCCTCTTCCTTTTGGATGCACACCTAATAAGCGCACAATCGTCGATTGAATATTTAGCTCTGGCAGGTCATACGCTTTCCCTGCATCCGTAAATAGTTGTAATCCACCTAATATATCATCTCCGCGTTTCGCAATTAGAATTGTTTCTGCATTCGGATTACCAACCGAAGCACGGATATCACTTAAATATGATTGCCAGTGCTCTTCTTCATAGTCCTTTTCATATTGCGCATAGCTCTCAACTAAAACTTCAAGATAGCTTGCATAATCTTCCTCTTGTAAATGTTCAATCACAATGTTCGCTACTGTCATTCTAATTTCCCCTTTCTATGATGAAAAACCGCCTTTACTATAGGCTGTTACTCTTTTTTCAATACGGTGTGAAATCCATTCTACTATGATTGAAATTCCCCAATAAATAAGACCAACAGCAATAAATGACTCTAAAAACTTTAAGTTCATGGAAGCAATAATATTTGCCACACCGGTCAATTCTTTAATGGATAGGAAAAATGCTAATGATGTAGCATGTAAAAAACCGATAAAAACATTCGTCAAGTTAGGAATAGATTGCCCAAATGCTTGTGGTAAAATATAACGTCGCATTGCTTGAGGAAATGTTAATCCAATCGCATATGCTGCTTCTAGTTGTCCTTTAGGTACAGCTAATATCCCTGAACGAATAATTTCTGAGGCATAAGCCCCTGCACTAAGTGTTAAGGCTAGTATGACAAAAAATAAAATAGGAATAGAATTTGATTGTATCTTTAAATGAAGCAAATTAGCTACACTATCAACTAGCATTGGCAAGCCAAAATAAACGAGCATGATATGCATAATGATAGGTGTTCCTCTGAAAAATGAAACATAAAAATTTAGTACACATGAGACTATTTTTATCTGTTGAATGCGCACGAAAGCTACAATTATGCCAATAACGATTCCTAATAAAACAGGTGTAATAGTCATGAATAAGGTTAACGGTATTACTTTACTAATTTCTCGTAATGCTTCTACTATAAAAGCGATATCAATGGTCATAGCATATTCCCCCTATTGTGAAGCAAGCTCCTTTGGCATATAGCGATTAAAATAGCGTTCATTAAATTTAAATACTTTTTCAAGGATTATCACGATGACATAGTAAACAATTGACAAAGCTACATAGATTTCAAACGCTCGTGTCGTAGAAGCAATCAAGGTTTCTCCCCTCCCCACCATATCCATTACACCGATGGAGAATGCTAACGATGTATCTTTTAATGAACTAATCATTGTATTTGCTATATTTGGAAAAGCAACACGTATTGCCTGTGGAAAAACAATTCGCATAAAAGCCTGTGATCCACTTAAGCCTACTGAATAGGCCGCCTCCATTTGACCCCGATCAACGGTTAAAATTGCTGCACGAAATATTTCGGCAAAGGCTGCCGCATTGCTGAATGTGTACGTAATAATAACAAAATACATCGAATCCATTCTTGTCACATCAATATGAATGAGCTTTAACAATGCAGGAATGCCGTAAAATACTAAGAACAACTGCACTAAAATGGGTGTGCCACGAATAAAGGATATATAGAATGTAATAATTTGCTTCAATATCGGTATGTGAAGTAGCTTTGGTATGGCTAGCACAATCCCAAGCATCATACCAAAAAGTATGGAGAATACTAGAATCTCGAAAGTTATGGGTAAATACTGAAGCAATGTTGGAATGACTTGCGCAATTAGCACGACATCAAAGTTATTTTCCATACTGCCATCTTCCTTTCCTGTTCATTAGAAGTCTACTGTATAATCATCACCCAACCACTTTTTACTAAGCTCACTCACTACCCCCTCATTCTTTAATTCAACGATCGCTTCATCTAAGCGCTCCTGTAACTTCACTTCATCTTTATTGAGTAAAAAGTAGACCTTTGAATTTAATAATGCATCACCTACAACCTTTTGCTGTGCCTCATTGCTTTCGTTATAGTATCGAACAGCAAACGGTGTGGTAATAATAGCATCAATTCGTCCCGTGGCTAGTTGATTGTTAACATCAACGGAGCCAGAAGAATAAACGATATTTGCTCCTAAATTATGCTCTTTATTATATTTTTCAATAAAAACAGCTGAGTTACTTGTTGGTGAGACACTCACATTTTTCCCTTTTAAATCCTCAATGGATTGAATGGCATTATTTTTCTCGTTGACTGTCACCTTTAATGGGAATACATTATACGGCTCTTTATTAAATAAAAATTTCTCCTCGCGCTCACTATTAACTTCCATTTGATGGGCAATAAAATCTATTTTTCTTGTTTCTAAACTTAGTAATAAATTGGAGAATTCCATTGTTTTAAATTCAAACTCATACTCTGGTAGCTTC
The DNA here is from genome assembly GCF_019731275.1 of Lysinibacillus sp. K60. Lineage (NCBI taxonomy): Bacteria > Bacillati > Bacillota > Bacilli > Caryophanales > Bacillaceae > Lysinibacillus > Lysinibacillus sp. K60. Next base: position 128,662 of record NZ_JAASJR010000004.1, read on the forward strand.
TCATCAATTGCACGAACAAGCTCTACATCATAACCAGTTAAATTTCCCTTGTCATCTAAAAAACAGATGTTTGGAAACTGAGTTCCCGTACCAACTATAATTTTTTGAACATCCTTGCCGCTCTGTGCTGTTTTTTGAGCACTTGCGTCACCAACTGTTTTTTCTGAGTTTGCACATGCTGTTAATAGCGCTGCTAGCACAAGTAGCAAATAAAATGATATTTTTTTCATAAAATTCCTCTCCTTCTGTTATGCATATGAGGGTAGATTCACAGCAAGTGCCTTCTGTAGATGCTCTAAACCAATTGCTGTTACAGCTCTATAGATACCTGTTTCACTTGACCCGATTTCTACAACAGGCACATGTCGAACACCATACTTTATATCGAGGATGTCTCTGAATATATCATTAGACGTGACATCAACTGTTTTGTAGGAAATATGTCGTTCTTGTAGATATGTTTTTATTTCCTCGCAATAACTACAACCTTGCTTCGACCAAATGATTATATCTAAATTTTTTTTCATAATCATGACCTCCTTAGATTACCTTCACCTTTTGTTGTAACTGCAAATGGACAGGACTTAAAAGCTCAAACGAACGTTGACGTTCAAATTCCTTCAAGATGGGCGTATGCAAAATAAATTCATCGATTTGGAATCGTACATGGTAGTTATCTAAAATGGCTTTAATTTCTTCTGCCGTACCGTATAAAATATCAGCCTCATACTGTTCCACTGTATATTCCTCTCCAGATTCCTGACCAAATTTCTCTGCTAGCTCTACTGATTGTAGCGTCAGGCTTCTGCCACTTGCTAAATGCACCTTTGTAATTTTTTGATCTCCTATTAGTTTTTTCGCTTCCTCTTTACTTGGAGCAGCAAGTGCAGCAATAGAAAGCGCAAAAGTACCGTTTGGATGATGACTGCGATAGGTTGAAGCCGCTTGCACCAATACATCATTATCACTATTAATAAATCGAGCAAAGACAAATGCAATGCCGAGTTTTCCTGCAAGAGCAGCACTTTCAGGGCTAGCGCCAAGTAAAAATAATGTTGGCTTTGTCTTTGGAATTGGCGTTGCTTGTATGCCATATAATTCGTGCTCTTTTGGTATGGTTTGCTCAATTAATTGCTGTAAAAATATTAGTCTCTCTTCAAAATCTCCCCCTTGATTGAGTGTGCCATATTGTAAAGCCTTCGTGGAAAGTGGCAAGCCACCAGGGGCTTTACCGATGCCTAAATCTACACGTCCTGGCTCCAATGATGCTAGAACATGGAAATTTTCCGCTACTTTATAGGGGCTATAATGCTGTAGCATAACCCCTCCTGACCCAATTTGAATGGATTTGGTTTTGGCAAGTAAATAAGAAACTAATATTTCTGGAGAAGAGCCTGCTAATGACTCTGTATGATGATGCTCCGATACCCAAAAACGTGAATAGCCTAACTGCTCAGCTCTCTGTGCTAAGGCTACCGTTTTTTGTAATGTTTGTTCATTGCTTGCTCCTTCAATAATAGGGCTTTGATCTAATATGCCTAATGTATAACTCATACAATACCTCCTAATCTCTTTTATTCAAATGAATTTACTAGGTTTTTAGACAGACTGTTTAACATAGCGACTTTCCTTGAAGGGTAAACCTAAATTCCCACGCAAAGTATCTGCCTCATAATCTTTACGATATAGCCCTCTTGCTTGTAAAATTGGCACTACTTTATCAACAAAATCTTCAAGAGCACCAGGTACTGTCACGCCAATAATAAAACCATCTGCTGCTTCCTTTTCAAACCATTCTTGTACAAGATCTGCTACTTGCTCAGCTGTCCCAAAAAAGGCTGTTTTTGGTGTCGCCTCGCGTAAAGCGACTTGACGTAATGTCAGACCCTCCTGCTTAGCATAAAGTTTAATATAATGGGTTGTGCTTCTAAAGCTATTGGCTCCAATATCCCCTAGATCAGGAAACGGTGCATCCACATCGTATTGGGTAAAATCATGATGGTCGAAGTAACGTCCAAGATAAGCAAGAGCACGGTCTATGGAAACTAACTCAACAATTTCTTGATATTTCGCTTCTGCTTCCTCCACCGTATCGCCAATAATTGGTGATATACCTGGAAAAATCTTCACTTCTTCAGGATTTCGTCCAAATGTTGCCACCTCTTTTTTTACTCTCAAGTAAAATTTCTGTGCCTCTTCAATAGATGCCCCATGTGTAAAAATGGCATCTGCATCTTTTGCAGCTAATCGAATGCCTGCATCAGACGACCCAGCCTGGAAAATAACGGGCTGGCCTTGCTTTGTTCGACCAATATTGAGTGGTCCTTGGACTGAAAAATATCGCCCTTTATGATGTAATGTGTGTAATTTTTCTGGATCAAAAAATTGATCTTTGTTGACATCTGCAATAAACGCATCATCGTCCCACGAGTCCCATAAGCCTTTGACAACCTCTAAGTATTCTTCCGCGATTTGATAGCGTTCTGCATGGCTAGGATGTTGGTCAATTGTTTTGTTATAGTTCAAAGCAGTACTTTCTAATGGAGTCGTTACAACATTCCATCCAGCACGCCCAGCACTAAGATGATCTAATGAAGCGAATTGGCGTGCTACTGTAAATGGTTCGCTATAGGAAGTTGAGACTGTTCCAACTAACCCAATGTTTTTCGTCGCTACTGCTAAAGCCGATAAGATTGTAATAGGTTCAAATCGATTTAAAAAATGAGGGATGGATTTTTCGTTAATAAATAAACCATCCGCAATAAATGCTACATCAAATTTTCCCTGCTCTGCTTTCTGAGCCTGCTGAATATAGAAAGGTAAGCTTACACTTTGATTGCTCGCCACCTTTGGATGACGCCAACCAGAAATATTTCCTCCTACCCCATGAATAATTGCTCCAAATCGAATTTTATCCTGTCTAGCCATGTCAATTCCTCCTCAATTTTTATTTTACTAAACATAGTGGTTAAGTATGTTTTATTGGATTGAGAATGATATTACCGTTCCTTTAGACGATATGCAATAGGTACAGTAATAGAAAAAATTTTATGTGGTGATAAAATTTTTTATCAATACGTGTCTCCTATGCTTTCAAAATGCTTAGCTGTTTCACAAATTGTCTGCCAAAAGGCTGATGGCAATGTCTCCTTCTCTTTATAGGTTAAAAATATATGTTGATTCATATCCAGCAAATGCTTAACGTCTATCTCCACAAATTCACCGCTTTCCAGCTCCTTTTTGATACAAAGATGTGGTAAAAAGCTTAAATAGTCTTTTGTCCGAATAAATTCTTTGGCAACTTCTAAATGATCTGTTCGTACCTCAATATTGGCTGCTACTCCCTCTACCTCAAACATTTTATGCACATAATTCCAATCAAACGCGCCACATTCAAAAAATACCATTTTCTGTTGAGCTAATTCTTTTGCTTGAATGAGTTCATCTAGTTGTAATGGGTGATCACGGTGTTTGACAAGTTTCACTGTATTGTTCAATAAAAGCTCGTTCTCAATGTCATTCCCATGTACATATTGAATAAAGCCTAGATGAATTTGGTGGCTTTGTAGCTTTTCTAAAATGTTTGCTGTGGAACCTGTAAATAATTGAAAACGCAAATAAGGGAATTGCTCTTTCCATTTAGGCAATGCATAGGCTAAAAAATACTGAGCTGTTACACCGTTTGCACCAATACATACCTCATCGGTCTCCTGCGTTTCTTCTAATTGCTTCTTTCCTTGCTGAAATGTTTGCACAATTTGCGTGGCAAATGGTAAAAAATCTTTCCCTTTCTCTGATACGCTCACACTTCTTCCATCTCGGTAAAATAACTCCACACCTAGCTCTCGTTCTAATGACTTAATACGTGCAGTTACAGTCGGCTGTGAAAGAAATAATGCATTGGCTGCTTTATGGATACTTTTGTAATGGACAACATATAAAAATGCCTCGATATGGTCTATATTCACGAGGAGTTCACCCCTTCATTAATTATTTAACCTATTATATAAATAATTCCTTATATTCTCTATAACTTATAAGAAAACTATATTTTATATTTTGACAAAGAAAAAAAGTAACCCAGCGTCTCCCAGGTTACTTTACTATGTAGCGATGTAGCCATCCATCTTGACAACAAACATCGCACGTGGTGAACATCCCTCTGTCTGCCTACCACTTTTATGTTATTTACATGAACACCCTCTGTTGTCCATGTAAACTCTATCTATGGTACTTCTCAACTCGAGAAAGCATATGTCTAAATTTAAGCTAAAATCGATGCTAATACAGCTTTTTGTGCATGCAATCTATTTTCAGCTTGCTCAAAGATGTAAGAATTAGATCCATCAATAACTGAAGTTGCAACCTCTTCCTCACGATGTGCTGGTAAGCAATGCAAGAACATATAATTTGGTTTTGCATAGGCTACTAGCTCATCATTAATTTGATAGCCAGCAAAGTCTTGTAAACGTTTTGCTGCTTCTTCCTCTTGACCCATAGATGTCCAAACATCTGCATAGACGACATCTGCATTTAATACTGCTTCAACAGGATCATTCGTGATCATAATCGTACTGCCATTTGCTGCCGCAATCGCCTGTGCTTTAGCGATGACTTCCCCATCACATTCATACCCTACAGGAGTCGCAACAGCTACATTCATGCCAACGTGTGCTGAAGCTACTACGAGTGAGTGTGCTACATTGTTGCCATCTCCTACATAGGCAATTTTAAGTCCTTTTAACATGCCTTTATTTTCTGCAATCGTCTCTAAATCAGCTAATGCCTGACAAGGATGATAAACATCCGTTAATCCATTAATAACTGGGATTACTGCATGCTCCGCCAGCTCTTTGACCATTGCGTGAGAGTTTGCACGAATCATAATACCATCTAAATAGCCCGATAATACATGAGCTGTATCATAAATCGATTCGCCACGACCAATTTGCAAATCACGCGCATGCATAAACATACTTTTTCCACCTAATTGATTCATACCAACTTCAAATGAAATACGTGTACGAGTTGAATGCTTTTCGAAAATCATTCCAAGCGTTTTACCTTCTAATAATCTTGGGCATTTCCCCTCTTTTGTAATCATTTTAAGCTGTGTCGCTAATTCAATAAGATCTTGAACCTCTTGACTTGTATAGTCTAGCAAAGTTAGTAGATCTTTTCCTTTTAAACTAGACACTAACTTTAACTGTACTTCTTCGAGTAATTTCATAGCCTTCGCTCCTTATATCGTTGCTGTTGAAATTAGTATAACATGCATAAATATAAAATCAACTGAATTTTTATAATTAATTTTTATTCTTATTTATTTGTTATTAAATGTGACAAAAATTCGTCAAATCGAATATTTATGCATATATAACTTATTTATGGATAAGGTACTAAAATGTATCAAAGGTACAATGTGTAAAAATAGTTTGGGAGCTTTGTCACTATTGGTAGCAGAGGGAGAAAATTTAATACTAAAAATAATGAAAAGCCCCCTAACAACATTTGTTAGAGGGCAAGTCCATTTCTTCTAATTATTCAAAAGTAATTTTATTGACTGCATCACGATCTAATTTTTTAATGACTTCTACCATTAATTTAACGGCATTATCATAATCATCACGATGTAGGATACCTGCATGTGAATGGATATAGCGTGTCGCAATACCAATTGATAGTGCTGGTACACCATTTGCTGTTACGTGGATGGAGCCAGCATCTGTACCACCGCCAGCCATCGCTTCAAATTGATATGGAATATTGTGCTCATCTGCTACATCTAATACGAATTCACGTAAGCCACGATGTGAAACCATAGATGCATCATACACAACGATTTGAGGGCCTGCACCCATCTTACTCGTTGATTCTTTTGCTGTAACTCCAGGAGTATCTCCTGCTACACCTACGTCTACTGCAAATCCTATATCTGGTTGGATTTTATGTGTAGTAGTTTTAGCACCGCGAAGTCCAACTTCTTCTTGTACATTCCCTACAGAATAGAGAATATTAGGGTGCTTTTCATTTTGTAACGCTTTCATAACATCAATCGCAATTGCACAGCCGATACGGTTATCCCAAGCTTTAGCTAATAGATACTTATCATTTTTCATTACATTAAACTCAAAGTACGGTGTTACCATATCGCCAGGACGAACGCCCCACTCAAGAACTTCATCTTTAGAAGCTGCACCAATGTCGATAAACATATCTTTAATGTCTACTACTTTATTACGTACATCAGCAGGTAAAATATGAGGTGGCTTTGAACCAATAACCCCAATCACTTCATCGCCCTTACGTGTAGTAATCGTTACACGCTGTGCAAGCATAACTTGGCTCCACCAGCCACCTACTGTTTGAAATTTAATAAAGCCTTTGTCATCAATTTGTGTAACCATGAAGCCTACTTCATCCAAATGTCCTGCCACGACGATTTTAGGACCGTTTTCATCGCCAATTTTTTTAGCAATGACACTACCTAAGTTATCTGTTTCTACAGTATCTGCATATGGTGCAATATATTTTTTCATGACCTCACGCGGTGCACGTTCATTGCCTGCAATACCATTTGCATCTGTTAAATCTTTAAACATTTGTAATGTTGGATCTAGTTGTGTCATCCTTTTGCCTCCTACTTCTTGTATCTATTTTATTATACTTCGTTTACCGAAATATTCCTAGCTTAATCGTCTGAAAATTGGTGTATTTCTTAATTTAATAACCTGAACGCTGCCGATGATAATTTTCTTGATTTTTTTCAAGATAAGCACTTACCACATCCTCAAATGTAAAACCGAGATTATACGCTAGTAACCCATAGTATTGCCAAATAGCTAAATAACGCTCCTCTGTAGGTTGATGAATAAATGCTAAAATAGCACTTTGTGTTTCTAAAAAAGTAGCCGTTAAATCTTTGTTCTCTTCTACGAAAGGCCACATTTCAATCGATGTATAGCCCTTTAATAAGCCAAGAGATAAGATAAAATGAATCGAATCTACATATTCTTCTAAAATGACTTCACGTGCTGATGGTCCCTTTGTGCTCCAAAATTTAAAGCAACGTGTTTCATTAGCAAGCTCAGCTAGCTCCACTAGTAAGGCTAAGCCCTTTTCCTGAAACACATCTTGCTGAATATTTTGTGTTTGCTCGATAAAATCATCAAGCTCTTTTTGCATGGTAAACAATTGTTGTAAATTCATTTTTTTCTCCTAAATTTCTAAAAAATTTTTTATAAAAAGTGAAACTATTTGACCCTTCTAATCGTATAGGAAAGAATAACCTTTCTTCAAGGGGGAAATTTAAACATGTTGCCGTTACTAATTCGACTTGCTGTAATAGCGCTTATTATCTATGTATTTTACAAAGCGATTCGTTATATAACCGATCCTAAACGCAAACTTGATGAAGCCTATGAAAAAGGCCAGTATTATTTCTATGATGACGTTAAAAATGTCCGAAAAAATTTCTTTATTTCTTATAAGGGTGCTCTTTTTGAAGGTGAAAAATACCTAGGCACAACAGAGGATGCATTTGAGGTTGTAACCATTTTCGTCGGTGCGCGTGATGCTGCAACATTACAAGGCTTCAGCAAAAGCGACTTTGAATATTTGCAGCAAGAAATATTATTGAACTATCCAAGCGCCAAAATCAATTGGAAGCAGCCCATTGAACAGCTTATGCGAAACACATCCCCATAATGAGGATGTGTTTTAATTATTCTCATTTATGTCCACAGCTGCACAATGATAAAAATTTGTATGGCTGCAAGTAGGGGAAAACCAAATGCAAAGTGGTTATGACGTGTTTTGTGGCGGAATAAATACATACCCAATACACCTCCAACTGCCCCTCCTGCTATGGCTAGTGTAAATAATGTACGCTCTGCTATACGCCATTCATGATTCTTTGCGCGCGATTTATCCATCCCCATTAAAATGAGCAATACAATTGATACAATGCTCATATAAGCTAATAATGCTTGTCCCATTTCTTACTCCTTTAAAACCGTGATACTATTAATCTAACACAAAAAAGACTGATGGAAAAACCCATCAGTCTTTTTATCGCATTTGTGTCATTTTGCACCTGTCGCTGCGCTTTCGGTGCAGAAATAACAGTTAATGTTGTCAGCTATTATTTAGCTACTGCTTTTTTAGCAGCGTCTGCTAATTGAGTGAATGCTGCAGCATCAGTTACTGCAAGGTCAGCTAACATTTTACGGTTAACTTCGATACCTGCAACTTTTAAACCGTGCATTAAACGGCTATAAGAAAGACCGTTCATACGAGCAGCTGCGTTGATACGAGTGATCCATAATTTACGGAAATCACGTTTTTTCTGACGACGGTCACGGTATGCATATTGACCTGATTTCATTACTGCTTGGTTAGCAACTTTGTATAATGTATGTTTTGAACCATAGTAACCTTTAGCTAATTTCAATACTTTTTTACGACGTTTGCGCGTCACTGTTCCGCCTTTTACGCGTGGCATATGAATTACCTCCTGCTTTTCATTTAAAAATGAATGTTAGTATTTTTTTGTAGTCAATTATTTCATGTATACAAGTAAAGATTTGATGCGTTTGAAGTCACCAGATGATACGATGTTCGCTTTACGTAGGTGACGTTTTTGTTTCGTAGATTTGTTTGCGAATAAGTGGCTTCCATAAGCACGGTCGTATTTTAATTTACCTGAACCCGTTTTTTTGAAACGTTTCGCAGCTCCACGGTGAGTTTTCATTTTTGGCATGTCGAATTCCTCCTAAACTGTTCGTCTAATATTATTTCTCGTTCTTTGGTTGAAGAACTAAGAACATGCTTCGGCCTTCCATCTTCGGTTTTTGTTCTACCGTTGATACTTCAGCACAAGCTTCAGCAAAACGATCTAACACACGTTGACCAATCTCTTTGTGTGTGATCGCACGACCTTTGAAACGTAGGCTACATTTTACTTTATCGCCTTTTTCAAGGAATTTAATCGCATTACGTAACTTCGTTTGGAAATCATGCTCATCGATTGTTGGGCTCAAACGAACCTCTTTCATTACGATGACCTTTTGATTTTTACGAATTTCACGGTCTTTCTTTTGCTGTTCAAACTTAAATTTACCATAGTCCATGATACGAGCGACTGGCGGCTTGGCTTGAGGGGCCACAAGGACAAGATCCAAGTTTACACGAGCGGCGATTTCTAGCGCTTCATTACGTGTCTTTACACCAAGCTGGTCACCATTGTGATCGATTAATCGAAGTTCACGTGCGCGAATGCCTTCGTTTACATACATGTCTTTGCTAATAGTAATCCACCTCCAAGTAGTTGTCGCGAATACATGGTTTGGGCAAAGCCTTGCCCGGTTGAACGGTACATCCTCTCGTCATGTCCATAAAAAAAGGACGGACATTTTTGAAGATGTCCGCCCGCTATATGTGCATGCGCAAGTCTACGCAAAACAATTCAACGTGTCATACCTGTTCACAGCCTTTAAAGCGTTGTATCAGGTGAGAAGCGGGCAGCCTCTACTTCAACCACAAACTTTGTATTCATTAACCTTAACTATATTAGCATGTATATGATAAGCTGTCAAATATTTATTTTCTTATCAGTGCTAACTTAACCAAAATGAAACTATTCTATACAAATGCAAGATTTATTTTATACAGAAACCCTCACTTTGGCAAGCAAGGGTTTCTAGTTAAAGATTATTTTGTAATTTCTGTTTTAATAGCTGATAGGAAATCCTCAAAGCTAATTGTTTCGGAATCTTTCGAGCCATAACGTCGAACATTTACGCCATTTGCCTCAACCTCTTTATCCCCGATAACAAGCATATAAGGAATCTTTTTCATTTGTGCCTCACGGATTTTATAGCCTAATTTCTCTTCACGATCATCCATTTCCACACGTAGACCAGCCGCTGTAAGTTGCTCTTCAATTTGCTTTGCATAGTCGAAGTGAGCTTCATTCGATACTGGAATAACTTCAACTTGTACCGGTGCTAACCAAGTTGGGAATGCACCTTTGTATTCTTCAATTAAGAAGGCAACAAAACGTTCCATTGTTGATACAACACCACGGTGGATAACAACTGGACGATGAGGTTTACCATCTTCCCCAACATAAGTTAGGTCGAAGCGTTCTGGTAATAAGAAGTCTAATTGAACTGTAGATAAAGTCTCTTCTTTACCAATTGCTGTTTTTACTTGAACGTCAAGTTTAGGACCATAGAATGCAGCCTCACCTTCCGCTTCAAAGTAGTCTAAGCCAAGTTCATCCATTGCTTCTTTTAGCATGCTTTGTGCTTTTTCCCACATTGCATCATCATCGAAGTATTTCTCAGTATCTGCTGGGTCGCGATAAGATAAACGGAATGAGTAATCATTAAGATCGAAATCTTTATAAACCTCTAAAATTAACTGTACTACTTTTTGGAATTCCGCTTTAATTTGATCTGGGCGAACAAAAATATGGGCATCATTTAATGTCATCCCACGAACACGTTGTAAGCCTGAAACAGCCCCTGACATTTCGTAACGGTGCATGGTGCCAAGTTCTGCAATACGCAATGGTAGGTTACGATAAGAATGCATGCTGTTTTTGTACACCATCATATGGTGAGGACAGTTCATTGGACGCATAATTAATGTTTCATTATCCATTTCCATTGGTGGAAAAATTGAATCTTGATAATGATCCCAGTGACCAGAAGTTTGATAAAGCTCTTTAGAACCTAATACTGGTGTATAAACGTGCTTATAGCCAAGTGATAATTCTTTATCGACAATATAACGTTCAATAACACGACGAATTGTTGCACCATTTGGTAACCAAAGTGGTAAACCTTGGCCAACTTTTTGAGAAGTTGTGAACAGTTCTAATTCTTTTCCGATTTTACGGTGATCACGTTCTTTTGCTTCTTCTAGCATTTGGAGGTGGTGTTTTAATTCCTCTTTTTTGAAGAACGCTGTACCATAAATACGTTGTAACATTTTGTTATCAGAGTTCCCTCTCCAGTAAGCACCCGCTAATGATAAAAGCTTGAATTCACGAAGTTTACCAGTAGATGGTACGTGGATACCACGGCAAAGATCAAAAAACTCGCCTTGATAATAAATAGATACTTGCTCATCTGCAGGAATGGCTTCAAGTAACTCTAATTTATACTCATCACCAATTTCTTCATAAAGGGCTTGTGCTTCTGCACGGCTTACATTTTTGCGTTCTACCTCAAGGTTTTCAGCAATAATTTTCTTCATTTCTTTTTCAATGGCTGGTAGATCTTCAGCTGTGATTGGTGTTGGTGAGTCGATATCATAGTAGAAACCACCTTCAATTACCGGACCAATACCAAGCTTCGCATCTGGGAATAGACGTTTAATAGCTTGCGCTGTTAAATGGGCAGTTGAATGACGTAAAATTTCAAGTGCTTCCTCATCATCTTGTGTAATGATTGCAATTGTTGCATCCTCTTCAATTGGTGTTTTTAAATCCACTAACACACCATTAATTTTACCTGCATACGCTTTTTTACGTAAGCCAGGGCTAATAGATAATGCTACGTCATCAGTTGATGTGCCTTTTGCAAATTCCTTTATAGCGCCATCTGGGAAAGTTAATTTAATCATTTCTGACATCTTCTTTGCACTCCTTTGTTTTTGATAAATACATAATGCTTGATGATTGGCTGGAGCAATGTTTGTTTGACTCTACCGCTTGGTTTGAGCGGAGTCGTTGCTTTTTTGAGCATTTCTCTGTGCAATCAGAGCGGCATCTTCATGTTTCTGAGCGGTTTCTTACTCTCTAAGAGCAAGTTAACCACTTTCGCAAGCGACTTCCCTTCCTATAGGAGTGGGGCCATCACTTCTCACATCGATTTCAATGAAATCGGAGAAAAATAAAAAAAGCTCCGTCCCTCACAAAAGGGACGAAGCGTATGCTCGTGGTTCCACCCTTCTTCCTTCCGACTTACATAAAGTCAGACGAAGCTCAAGGCTAGCTAACGGGCTAGGGACCGGCGAAAGATTATCCCTTTCGCTGCTCAGTAGGTAGTAAATAATGTGCCCATACTAGGAAGTTTTCAGCCAATGACTTCCCTCTCTAAAAGCTGATACACAAAATTCATGTCCTCATCAATGCATATTGATATTAAGTATATGAGTCAGTATACGCTCGATTGTCGAAAAATGCAACTATCAATGTTACATCCGACGATTTTTGCCTCGCATTTCGATCGGCACTGTTAGGGCTTTAATTCGTTCCATAATTCGTCCCGCTTTGACAACCTCAATATCACCTTTTTGTGACTGTGCTAAGTGATGCTCTAATTCTTCATAGTTAAAATTAGACGTAATAAAAGTTGGCAATTGCTCTGCCATCCGATAATGGAAAATAGTCCCCAAAATTTCATCACGTGTCCAGGCAGTCATCGTCTCCGCACCTAAATCATCTAGCATTAAAACAGGAGCCTTTTTAATATAATCAATTTTCTCATTCAATGTATTATCACCAATGGCATTTTTCATTTCTCGTAAAAACTCTGGAACGAAAACTACCACAGAGCGGATTTTAATAGATGCTAATTCATTGGCCAATGCACCAAGTACAAAGGATTTCCCAACACCAAACTTACCATATAAGTAAAATCCTTTTGCAGGTAATTGACCAGTTTCTTTTGTTATTTTAACAAATTGAGCTGCTTTTTGTGCAATCGCCACACGTGATTCATCATCAATACTTAAATCATGAATTGTTGCTTGTAGCACATCTTTTGGCATATGCATACTTGCAATCATATTCGCAATATCTCGACGCTCTTCTTCCCTAATCTTTTGCTCACAGCGCACATAGTCCATTTCAATAGAATTCCGAACAACCCTTAATGTAGGGAGGAATCCTTTTAAATAGTTTGTACAATGTTCTGTATTATCACACCCACAGCACTCAGTAGATTGACTAATAAACTCATGCAGTTTAGGTAAATTTCGCTCAACATTGTCATAGCTTAATTCATCTGCATGCTGCGCTAAAAATTCCTGCACATGCGGATGCTCTAAAATTTCACGTCGCATGGCTTCATAGCGTTCTTGGAACGAGGGTACATTAATTGCTCGCTTTAGTGGTCCATTTATAGGTTCGATTACTGCTCACCTTCTTTACTATTCGCTTTTTCCTAGCATCTCTAATATTTTTTGTCGCTCTTTTTCAAAATCTATAGTACTAGAGGTAGATTCCTCTTGATTTTCATTTCGTTTATAGAACCATTCAGGCACTTTTTCTTCACGTTGATATCTTGAACGTCCCTTAGTCTGTTGACTCGTTTTATTGGAAGTTTGCGGCTTGTTTTTCCAGGCTGTATATTTATCATGCTCTTGGCGTGCAAGTTCCATTGCTTCCTTAGCTGTTTGGACATTTTTTCTTACCCAATGATCGGCAATCGTTTCCACATATTTTTTAGGGAGCTTCATATCTGTTGTTAGCATAACGTATTCTAACAATGCATTGACCACTCCAATTGGCATACCATGTTGAACGATTAAATTTTCTGCAAGCTGGACAGAGGTTTGTAATGGTTCTTTACCATTATTTATATCTCTTAAAACTTGGACAGGCGCCGTTGTTTCTAAATAGTGTTGAAGCTCCTGATCCTTGGTTTTTTGTCCCGCATCTGCTACTGGTAAAGGCTCGGTGACACGCGCAAGTTTTGGCGGCTCCTTGGATACGGTTAATTTATAAAAATCAGCAGCAGCCTTTCGTAAACGTTCCTGAGAAATTCCTAAATCATCATCTAAAGCAAGTATGACTACTTTTTGCATATCAAGGGCTGTTAAATGATATAAAAATGCCAACTTGGCTATAGCTTCACGCACCTCAAATGTCAATAAATTAGAAGGTACCAATTGCTCAGACAAACCCGCTTGCAATAAATCAAAATCGAATTGCTCCAAATAAAAAGGATATACTTTTTGCTGTTTATCCTTATGACTTGTATCCACTTGTAAAGCTGATGGAATATTGGCATGCACAGGCTTATAGACATCAATAAAAGCACGAGATACATCCTTAAACGCCGAGTCCTTTACAGGTGACATAAAGCGCTGACGTAAGTTGCGATAAGCCTGCTCTCCAATTTTACTAAACAAAAACATCGACAGCAGCGGGTCTTTCATAAAGCTATCAGCATCTAATGGGCGCTGTAGCTCATATAAAAAACTACGCTCACCAGCATTTTCTTTTTTCCATGTACGCAGCAAACCAATAGCTTCTAATGCAATACGAGCCTCAAACACTTTACCAATTGGTAGCCCTAGCACATTCATTAAATAATAATGTGTCATTTGCTGCTTTGGCATTTGCTCTGCTTCTGCCCACAATGTTAAATAGAGGCTAACTGGCTCTGATCCCGTTAATGGTTGATAAAATAATGTAACTAATTGACGCTCTTGTGTAGAAAATGCATGAGGTAGACGAATGTCGAAAGGATCGCCAGGCTGCAATTCCTTATATAAATGAATCAACGTCATTCATCCTCTCTGTTTGCTATGATTTCTTCTCCGTTTGACGTTGAATAATGTCCTTTATTTCCTCAATAAAGACATTGATATCTTTAAACTGACGGTAGACCGACGCAAAACGCACATAGGCAACCTCATCAATTTTGGCTAAGCGGTCCATGACCATTTCGCCAACATCTTCTGAGCGTACTTCCGAATTCCCAATACGACGAAGATCTTTTTCAATGGACAGAACAAGTTCCTCCAGCACATCAAGTGCCACTGGACGTTTTTCACAAGCACGAATAAGCCCACGAAGTACCTTCTCACGGCTAAACTCTTCTCGTGAACCTTCCTTTTTGACAACGACTAATGGCGTCTCTTCAATTTTTTCAAACGTTGTAAAACGGAAGCCACATGACTCACATTCACGACGTCTACGTATTTCTTTATTATCATCTACTGGCCTCGAATCCACAACACGCGTTCCGTTAAATTGGCAAGATGGACATCTCATATAATTACTCTCCTGGTTTACAACAATTTAATATATCTATTATAACAAATTTCCTACATGTAAGAAAAGTGCATTCACGTTTGTGGTCTCATGATAAATCTAAAGCACCTGAAGTACAAGATAAGTTTCTGTAAAAAAAGAGCACATTGAAACCTTTTCGATTTCAATGTGCTCTCTATAGAAATTATTACGCGTTTACCGTTTCTAAAGCATTTGCCACTTTTTTTACAAGGTCCACAACGCGTGCAGAGTAGCCCCACTCGTTATCATACCAAGCAAGTACTTTTACTTTGCGGTTGCCTAACACCATTGTAGAAAGCCCATCAACTGTTGAAGAATAAGTTGTTGTATTGTAATCAGAAGATACTAATGGCTCAACAGAGAAATTAAGGATCCCCTTCATTGGACCTTCTGTTGCCGCTTTTACAAATGCTGCATTGACTGCATCAACTGTTACATCTGTATTTAAATCTACTACAAGGTCAACTAAAGATACGTTTGGTGTAGGAACACGAAGTGCCATACCATGAATTTTACCTTCTAATTCAGGTAAAACTAATTTTAATGCTTTCGCTGCACCTGTAGATGTCGGGATAATGGATTGGGCGCATCCACGTGCACGACGTAAATCTTTATGCGGATTGTCTAAGTTCTTTTGGTCATTTGTATAAGCATGAACTGTTGTCATTAAACCATTCTCAATACCAAATGTGTCATTCAATACTTTTGCTACTGGCGCTAAGCAGTTTGTTGTACAAGAAGCATTTGAAATAACATCATGTTTAGCAATATCCAATTTGTCATCATTAACACCTAAAACAATTGTTACATCCTCGTTTTTACCTGGTGCTGTTAAGATTACTTTTTTCGCGCCAGCTGCTAAGTGCATGGCTGCTTTATCACGTTCATTAAATTTTCCTGTAGCTTCAATCACGATATCTACACCCATTGTAGACCAAGGTAATTTTAATGGATCACGTTCACTAATAATTTGAACACGTTTACCATTTACAACTAAAGCATCGCCTGCTGGTTCTACCGTACCTTCAAAAGTTCCGTGATTTGTGTCATACTTAATCAAATGTGCTAACGTTTCTGCAGGATAGCTTGCGTTAATCGCAACGATGTTTAAATCTTGTTGTACGATAGCCTGGCGGAAAACCATACGTCCGATACGCCCGAAACCATTAATAGCAATTGATACTGTCATTTATAATATCCTCCTGTGAGTACATACTCAGATTAATTAATTATATACTTTATGGTGATTAGTATAACACAATTTTAAAAAAGATGAACATTATATATTGAGAATATAAAAGTTCTTATTTTCTGAAAAATTATTCTTTATTATGGCGTTTCCCCATAAAAAAATGCGTAGCAAGGTGCCTTGCTACGCATCATAAAAGAACTCATTAAATAACATCCCAATAATGCAGGATTTTTTTTAATTGTTCTTCCGTACTTTCTATATTTTCATTATTATAAATGACCGCATGTGCACCCTTTTCTTTGACAGACATCGGCAGTTGAGAGTGCATACGTGCCAAGGCATCTTCTTTAGATAAATTATTTCGTTCCATTAAACGTCGAAGCTGAACTTCTTCACTGACCGATACCACAATGATACGTTCCACAAAATGTTGAAGCTTACTCTCAAATAACAAAGGAATGTCCATCACAACATGTTCATGTCCTGCTTCTAAATAGGCATCACGCTGACGTAACATTTCTTTTCTGATTGCTGGATGCATGATATCATTTAACGTTTTACGTTTTGCAGGCTCATGGAATATGATATCTCCCAGCATAGTTCGATTTAAATTGCCGTCCTCAAGCAAGATAGCTTGTCCGAAGCTTTCAGCAATCAATGCTAATGTCTCTGTTCCAGGTTCTACGACATCTCGTGCTACAACATCTGCATCAACAATCGGTAAACCCAGTTCGCTCATCATTTTAGCTACTGTACTTTTTCCACTTGCAATACTTCCTGTAAGTCCGATAATCATTGCTAAATCCCCTTTAATGTTGACAATTTGGGCAATAGACAGAGGTACGCCCTCCAATTGTCATTTGACTTGTAGCCGTTTCACATGCTTGACATACCTTTTTCCCATACATTTTTAATCGATTCTGCATACTCCCGGCTTCCCCATTAATATTCCGATAATCAGAAATAGTTGAACCACCCGCTTCAATGCTTTGACGTAGGACAGCAACAATCTCCTCAAATAATGCTCGCTTCCGCTTTTCACTAATGCGGCTCATTTTGCGTGCAGGGTGAATTTTCTGAGCAAACAATGCCTCTGTTGCATAAATATTGCCACAACCCGAAATGACTTGCCCATCCATAATTACTTCTTTTACGGCTTTATTTTCATATTTCGGTAGCTTAGATTTTGTTATAAAAAAATCACATGCATGCTCATCAAATGGCTCTGGTGCCATTTTTGTCAATGGCGCATGATCTTCAATTTTCGTCAGAAAACGTAGTTCACCGAAGCGACGAATATCTGAATAAATCAAGTATCCCCCATCTGCCATTTCAAATGTCGCATGGATATGCTTTTGAAATTTCGCCTCATTGATTTCTTCGGGTGAATTCACAACAAACCAAGCACCTGTCATACCTAAGTGACTAACAAGTACGTATGGAACATCATCCTTCAGCAAATGAAAGAAAATATATTTGGCTCTTCGTTCAATTCTGGTAATGGTCATCTGGGACAAAGTACTTTCAAAAGCATCAGGCTCTGCTTGTTTGACAATACATTGTTTACCCTCACTAAAAGAGAAATGTATTCGTTCAGAAAGCTTAACCTGTTGAATGGTACGTCCTTCAACTGTTGGCTTCAATGCCTGGACGACACCCTCTACCTCTGGTAATTCAGGCATTTGAATCCCTCCTTATTTTGCCTCGTACCATGTTGAGCCATGATTAAAATCTACTTTAAGCGGTACAGCAAGCTCAATAGCGTTTTCCATAACTTCTGGTACAATTTTTTCTAGTAAGGCAATCTCTTCCTTTGGTGCCTCAAAGATCAGCTCATCATGGACTTGAAGCAGCAGTTTTGCCTGCATCTTTTCTTTTTTCAATCGAGCATCCATATCAATCATTGCCTTTTTAATGATATCAGCTGCACTACCTTGAATTGGCGTATTCATCGCCGTACGCTCAGCAAAGCTTCTTAAATTAAAATTCGAGCTTGTAATATCCGGTAAATAACGGCGTCTATTTAATATCGTTGTCACATAACCATTAAATTTCGCATTTTGTACAATGTCATCCATGTACTGTTTTACACCAGGGAAACTCGCGAAATACTTTTCAATAAAATTAGCCGCTTCCTTACGCGTAATATCTAAGTTTTGTGATAGACCATAATCACTAATACCGTAGACTATTCCAAAGTTAACAGCTTTCGCTGCGCGACGCATATTACTATCAACCTCATCTTCTGACACATGAAATACATCCATAGCTGTACGTGTATGAACGTCCATTCCTTCACGGAAAGCCTCAACAAGGTTTTGATCTTCTGACATATGCGCAAGAACGCGTAATTCAATTTGCGAATAGTCAGCAGAAAATAATATCCAATCCTCTTTTGAAGGTACAAAGGCTTGACGAATTTTGCGGCCCTCCTCTAAACGAATTGGGATGTTTTGTAAATTCGGGTCTGTTGAGCTTAAACGCCCTGTTGCAGTTAAAGCTTGCTGGAAGCGTGTATGCACTCTACTATCTGATTCATGAATCTCCTTTAGTAAGCCTTCAATATATGTGGATTGTAATTTTCCAAGTTGGCGATACAACAGAATATGTTCGATGATAGCATGCTCTGACTGTAATTTTTCTAGGACATCCGCAGCAGTTGAATAGCCTGTCTTCGTCTTTTTAATCACAGGTAGCCCTAGCTTATCGAATAGAATCACACCTAATTGTTTTGGTGAATTAATATTAAAGGTTTCTCCAGCTTCTGCATAAATTTCTTGCTCAATTACCACAAGTTTATCATTAAGCTCTTGCCCCATTTTCTCTAACGTAGCACGGTTAACCGTAATCCCTTCGCTTTCCATTTCACCTAAAATCCCTGCTAATGGTAGCTCTAGGTTTTTATAAAGATCGAATTGTTCATTTTCCTTTAATAAGGCTTCCAGTTTCGGCTGTAATGACCATACTGCAAAAGCTTTACGGCTAACATGCTGTGCAAGTTGATCCAAATCAGGAATTGCACGCTTAGCACCTTTTCCATAAACCGCTTCATCTGCTTGGACATCATAGTAGCCTAATTCCCTTGCAAGTGTTGCGATATCATCGCCACTTAATGCTGGATTATTAATATAAGAGGCAAGTAGCAAATCAAAGTCAACGCCAGCTAATTGAATCCCAGCTCGCTTTAATGATGCTTGAGCTGCCTTAGAATCGGACATATATTTTATTTTTGTGGCATCTTCTAGCCAACGACGGAGAGTATCTGATTTTGCTGCATCCTCAAATGGAATATACTGCGTCTTTATGCCATCTGATAATGCAATTCCTAGCTGCTGACAAGTATGATAGTGCTCGTTTTCAAGCTCTACATGCACAGCCATCACATCTTGTAAATCCTCAGGTCGAACTTCCTGAACAAGGTCATAATCGAAAGGAGCTTGCTCTTTTTCCTGCACTGTAAAGTCACTTTTATCAAGCAGCGATTTAAAGCCAAGCTCACGCCACAAATTGATTAATTCATCTTCTTTTGGCCCATTATAGGCAAGATCAGCCAGTGAAATGGTGATTGGAGCATCCGTATAAATCGTTGCCAGCTTCTTACTCATGATGGCCTGCTCTTCATTAGCTACAAGCTTTTCCTTCATTTTAGAAGCTTTCAACGTATCCATTGCTTCATAAAGTGCTTCAACGGAGCCATGCTCTTTTAATAATTTTACAGCCGTTTTTTCCCCGACGCCTGGTACACCAGGAATATTATCGGAGGAATCCCCCATCAAGCCTTTCATATCAATAATTTGGAGCGGCGTTAACCCGTACTTTTCCGCAATAAAAGCTGGTGTATTTTTCTCTATTTCCGTAATACCCTTTTTCGTTATATAAACGGTTACTTGCTCTGTCGCCAGCTGTGTTAAATCACGGTCTCCAGAAACGATGATAACATCTATATCCTGCGATGAAGCCTCTTTTGCAAGCGTTCCGATAATATCATCTGCTTCATATAATTCCTGCTCATATTGCTTAATGCCATACGCATCAATGAGCTTTCGTAAATATGGAAATTGCTCTGATAATTCTGGTGGTGTCTTTTGACGTCCTCCTTTATATTCTGTAAAGGTTTCATGGCGGAATGTTGTTTTCCCCGCATCAAAAGCAACCAATATTTTCGTTGGCTGTTCTTCCTCTAATATTCTTTGTAGCATTGTTGTAAAGCCGTATACAGCATTAGTATGAATGCCACTATCATTCGTTAGCAATGGCAACGCAAAAAACGCGCGATACGCTAAACTATTACCGTCCAATAATAGTAATTTTTCCTTGGTCATGATTTTATCCTCCTGCGTTGTCTTCTACTTCTACTTTATCATAACAATACATTTCAAGTAAAAAAAGCAGTCGTCCATCCTCAAGGTTATCCCTTATTTTTAATGGTTTATCCACCACTTTTAAGGCTCTATCCGTTACTTTAGCATTCCTATTCATTCAAAAAAGCCAACCGCTCGCACAGCGGTTGACTTGCTTAAAATATTTTAACATCCTTAACGCATATTACCTATAATAGACGAACGACTATCCTGCATTTTTTTTACAAAATTAGTCATTACATCAAAAGCCTCATTCCGTTTACTATTCATGCTTTGTAAACGGAGCATATCCATTTGCTGAGAATTACTTAAAGCATCCATTTGACCTTGCTGTGCATTCAAATCAGTTAGCTGCTGATTTCGTTGTTGAACACCTTCTAGTTGATCCTTAAGTTGATTTTCTAACAGCTGTGCTCGCTGTGATTGAACTGCCTGTAATGCCGATTCTAGATCCATGCCTTGAATATCAATTGGTTGAATTTGGCTATTAGCAGAGGATTGCCCTGCCCCACTAAATAATAATCCCACTGCTAAAGCACTTCCAAACACTACCTTCTTCATCTTGAACCTCCTCCTATTAATGAATCTTTGCTTATCATACATACTAAAGGTTAAAACTAGGTTAAAAAAATCTAATTTTCATTATGGTATGTATGTATCCGCCTATCAAGTTTAGTCATTGACTATTCTCAATATCTTGACTGTACTACAGATTAAATAAGGGCAATACTGACAAATGTTAATAATTTACGTGTTAACAAGGCATAAAAAGCAAAAACTTCATTCAAGGACAAGTCTCCTGTGAATGAAAGTTCCTAATAGTTGTTATTGATTTGAAGTACGATAAAAAACTTCTTCATAGATGACAGTTAGTATAAATGCATTCATAAAAGCAAACACAAGGAATAACGGCATGCCACCTAATTGTAGATGTGTTAGCTCTTGATTAAAGACCATTACTGTACTAATTTGTGCTAAAAAGAAGATTAAGCCAATTCCAACCTGCCAAATAGGACGCTTGACCTTTCTTTTTTCATACCAAAATAACTTCTTAAAAAGGTTTCTTACATCATCTGCAATAATGATACTGACTAAAAAGATACAAACAAAAAACACTGGTATATGATAAACACTCTTCGTCACCCACGAAAAATCGGATAGACGGTAGAAAAGTGTTAATATCGAAGCTATACTACAAGCAATTCCTAAATTTTGGAGCCATTTGCTAATTTGTAATTTCAAAGCCCTTACCCCCAACTATTCTTTTTTAAACATTATCATTCTATCAAATTATAGTTGATTGGGGAATACAAACTTATAAATTTCTATTATTTTTATACTATAATAATTCGATTTCACGGATAGTTATAATTCTAGTGCAACAAGAAAGTCGTCTCCTAAAAGACAGAGACGACCTTTAAACTGCGTTTATTTTATATAACCAGACAAGATGTTGGCATATGGTGAAGTAGCTGGCAAGATAATAACCGTATCTTCCCCAACCGTTTTCTTATAGGATTCTAGTGTGCGGTATAAAGAATAAAATTCAGGATCTTGTGAGAAAGATTTATTGTAAATCTTTGCAGCCTCTGCTTCTCCTTCAGCTTGAATTAAAGCAGCTTCTTTACTTGCTTTAGCAAGCATTTCTTGTACTTGTTGATCCGTTTGTGCCTCAATACGACGTTTCTGTGCATCTCCCTCTGAAAGATACTTTTGTGCAATTGATTCACGATCTGAAATCATATTCGTAAAAACGGATTGTTCATTTTCAGTTGGTAAATCAATGCGACGTATACGTACATCTACTACTTCAATACCATAGTTATCGTTGGAAAGAAGTTCATTAACACGTTCAGTTACTTGATCGTTGATGCTGCCTCGCGAAGAATCCTCATCATTTATAATCTCCGTATAGTTAATTCGGCCAAGTTCAGAGCGAATAACAGAATAAATGAACTCTTCCATACGTGATTCAACTTTTTCTATCGTACCAGCATTCGAAATTAATAACTTAGGGTCTGTAATACGCCATACAGCATAATTATCAATAATAATTCGTTTTTTATCCTTTGTATTAATCTCTTCTTCCGATATCTCATATGTCATTTGGTTTTTTGGTAACTTCGTGACACTTTGAATAAAAGGAATTTTTATATTTAAACCTGGTTCACGCTCAAACTTAACAACCTCTCCAAACTGCCGAACAACTGCATACTCTGATTCTTTAACGATATAAATATTCGTTAATAAAGTAATCACTAGAGCGAATATGACCGTTAAGGTTACAGCTAGAGAGATATATTTTTTAGGATTCTTCGGTCCTTTCTTCGACATTTTCACTACATTGTCTCCCGAATCACCTTCTGAAGGAGCAGCTTTTTTACTTTTGCCAGATAAGAAATTGAGGAATTTTTCTAGATCCTTATTTTTTTGGTCCATTAGTTACCGCTCCCCTCTTTTTTCTCTGTTTGTGTCTGTTGCGACTGTTGAGGCTGTAGTTGCTGAAGTGGTAAATACTTCATCGTACTACCGTCATCATTCATAATGTAAATTTGGGCTTTTGGTAAGACATTTTCAAGCGTCTCTAATATTAATCGCTCTCTTGTAATTTGCTGATTTCCCTTGTATTGCTCATACATTTTATTAAAGACGGCTACATCTCCTTGAGCTTGCTCGATACGGGCTGTTTTAGTACCTTTAGCCTTTGACATAATAGCATCGCGTTCACCCTGAGCCTCATTAATGCGTTGGTTTTCATATTTTTCAGCTTCATTTATTTTTGTATTTTTCATTTCACGTGCATCTGTTACAGCAGTGAATGCTGCACGCACATCTTTATTTGGCAATTCTACATCTTGCAATTTCACACCTAAAACGCTTATTCCAATATCGTATTTTTCAATAAGAGAAACTAATAATTGGCGAGTATTTGCTTCGATGTCAGCTTTACCTTCCGTTAACGCTGCATCGATAGAAGAACTTCCGATTATAGAACGAATGGCACTCGATGTCGCGCTATGTAATATTCTTTCTGGATCTTGCGAATTAAATAAAAACTTATTAGGCTCTGTAATTTTCCATTGAACAACAAGGTCTGTTAAGACAATATTTTCATCCCCTGTAATCATTTTTGTTTCAGCGTCGTATGCCTCTAGCTCACCTGCTTTATTTTGCTTATAACCAAATTGCAGACTAAATGTTTCTTTTGACAAAATTTCTACGGATTGGACGGGCCAAGGTAATTTAAAATGAAGACCTGGATTTGTTACTGTATCATCGGCACGACCAAATGTAATAACCACAGCTTGCTCTGATTCATCTACCGTGTACCATGAAGTAAAAACTGTAATAAGTGCAATAATTCCAAATATTCCAAGTCCAACAATCATTAGTGTCCTTTTCACACTCATGTCTGTTCCTCCTTTTGCTTAGTACTATTGTTTACGGTGAACCTTTATAAAAAGTTTCAAAATATTTTCATATAATGCTTGTAAAGGAGAGAATCCTCTGTATCTCATGCTTAACAAAAGCTTTTTAAAGCAAAAAATCCTGTTACCTTTTATGGCAACAGGATATTGATAACCAGATGTTCAAATACTGGGAAAATGGTTGTGGATAATACAATACTAATTAATGCAGCAACGATCATCGCTAGACTAGCAAATGTGCCTTCTAGCTCTCCAAATTCAAATGCTTTTGATGTACCCGTTCCATGAGCACCCATACCAAGCATTAATCCTCTAGATGAAGGTCTGTGAAAACGACATACTTTGATAACGATTGGCGCTAACAAGCTCCCTAAAATACCAGTCGTCATAACGAAAACAGCTGTAAGGGTAGGAGAACCACCAATCATATTAGAAATATCCATCGCAATAGGAGTTGTTACAGAACGTGGCACTAAACTATGCACCAACTCATCATTTAAGCCCACCAATAGAGCCATCATAAAGGATGACACAATAGCAACCGCAGAACCAACAGCAATGCTGATGAAAATTTCAAATGCGTGTTTTTTTAATAGGTTGACATTTTTATATATAGGAACGGCAAACGCAACGGTTGCTGGTCCTAGCAAATTTGTTAAGACACTCGCTCCAGAATTGTAGGATTTATAAGAAATTCCTGTCAATAGTAAAATACCTATAATTACTAAAGGTGTAATCAGCATAGGTGTCAGCCATTCTTTTTTATATTTCTTATAAAACATTTTACAAATATAAAAAATAGCAACAGTCCCAAGTAAACTGACAATGGCGATTAATAAAGTCATATCGCATCACCCTTCTTTCGCTGCTCTAGCCATTGTGCTGTATACCCCGTTACAAACATTACCACAATGGCACTCGCAACAATGACAAGCACAACCTTCATTCCTTGCACACCGAATAAGGCATGATAATCAATAACACCGATGGCAGATGGAATAAAGAATAGTAAGAGTTCACTTAATAGTACGGCTGCTCCTAATTCAATCCATTCAAGTTTGATTATATGAAACTGTAACAGCAAAAATAATAGGACAAGTCCTATTATACTCCCTGGAATCGGCAAGTGAAGTAGGCGTGCAATAGTATTTCCGATTAATAATAGTATATAAAGATAGCCGATTTGCACGATACTTTTGACGATTTTCATGGTCATCCTTCTCTCATTTTTTTCTCTGCCTCAACAGTCAGGAAAACACAATTCGAATGATAAGAAGGTTGATTCACTGACTGTCAAAGCGTTCGTCTAACAGACAATCGCGGATAAGATGGTTGTTAAACTTTATGCTACTATACTTTACACCTATTTACGTTCCCTGTAAAACAGAAAAAGAACCTAGTGTCTAAAAAACACTAAATTCTTTCTGTGGCGAATATAAAGCAGTTAAAAATCTTCTATTAGATTTTTATGGTCATCGTCTTAACAATCATATTGGGGGTTTCTAGTAATAAGTATAGTGCCCTAATATGAATGTAACATGTTGTTCATGTAAAGGATTTGTTAATTTTTCGGAATCATGACAATCATTTTAGTTCCTATGCCGACTTCGCTCTCTACTTGAATTCGGCCATGATGAGCCTCTACTAAATGCTTAACAATCGCTAACCCTAAGCCTGTTCCACCAGAATTACGACTTCTCGCTCGATCCACCCGATAAAATCTTTCAAAAACGCGAGGTATTTCATGTTTTTCAATGCCAATCCCTTGATCCTCTATTTCGATAATGCCATGTGTTTCATTTTCCTTTAATCGAATAGAAACAGTCGTATTTTCAGGAGAATATGTAATCGCATTGGTTATTAAATTCGTCACGATCTGAATGATACGATTGGCATCCCCCATAACCTGGACATCTCGTTCGATATCCACCTGGAAGCTCATATTTTTTTCATCCAATCGCGGAGCTGTCAATTCTGCTCCACGAATTAGAACATCCTGTAAGCCCATCGGCATAATGTTGACAGTAAAACCATGCTGCTCGATCTTTGAGAGCTCTAGTAAATCTTGAATCAGCATTTGAAGTCGATTACTTTCTTTATATATAATCTCCAAAAAGGAAATCAGCATTTTTTCGTCTTTATAGGCCCCATCCAATAAAGTTTCTGAAAAGCCTTTAATAGATGTAATAGGTGTGCGTAATTCATGTGATACATTCGCAACAAAGTCTTTCCGAATTTGTTCTAATCGAACTAGTTCCGTGATATCATGCATAACGATAACAACGCCTAGCCATCGTCCATGATCTCCGATGACCGGTGCCCCATAAACTTCTTTGTTATAAAGCTCTTGCTGTACTTCCATTTTAATTTGTTGTCGATAAGGCATTTCTGTCAGAAAGACATGATCGATAAATTGTTCTAATGATTTAGGTAAGCCTATTGTACGAAAAACCTTTCCTTGGACATCATCAAGCTGCATTCCAAAGCGCTCTAGAAATACTCGATTTACAATGGAAATATTTCCTTCACGACCAATCATCATAAGGGAGCTCCCCATATTTTCAATTAAGGTTTTCAGTCTTTCTTCCTCTACTTCTCGTATCGTTGTAATATCTTGCAAATTCCGTGCCAATATGTTTATAGAATGACTCAGTGGTATCATCCGTTCATGTTCATTTTCTTGAGCACGCGCACGATAGTTACCCTTTGCAAGCTCAAGGGCAGTGTCTGTCACATTGTCAATCGGTGCAGTAAAGTTACGTATCATATAACGACTTATAATTGCTATTAATATCAACGTGATGGTAAAGAGAATAGCCAGTACTCCATAAAGGCGAGCACGCACATAGTTCAATAAGGATTCGTCTCGTTCCATAGCCTGAGCTGCGTACAAGGCTTCCTGATCTTCCTTCGTTAAATCCATTTTGCGTTCATTGATTACTTGGTCCATTGATGTCCTTATCTCAGTTGTTGCTTGCTCGTTATATTGCTTGATATAAACAGGAAAAAGCTGACCTATAACAATCATTAGGACAGCTAGTATCGTTCCAAGTAAAAGCATGAATGTCAAGAATAAGCGGTTGCTCATCGATTTCATGTCGTTTTCGGCTCCTCAAATTTATAACCAAGGCCTCTAATTGTTTTAATAAACATCGGCTTACGGCTATTTTCTTCAATTTTATCGCGAAGGTGGCTAATGTGTACATCCACAATTCGAGTATCGCCAGCAAAATCATATTTCCATACAGCACTTAATAGCTGATCACGTGTTAATACACGATTTTTATTTTCAAGTAAATAGATGAGTAGCTCAAACTCTTTTGGTGTAAATTCCAGTGCCTCATCCTGTAAAAATACTTCAAATCGCTCTGGGTACACGCGCAGTTGTCCAAATTCATACATTTTTTCCTGCGCAACATCCTTATCATCTGCCACAACGTTTTGCGTGAAACGTCTTAATACAGCCTTGACACGCGCTAAAACTTCACGAGGACTAAAAGGCTTTGTCATGTAGTCATCTGCTCCCAACTCAAGACCAAGAACTTTATCAAATTCGTCATCCTTAGCAGTTAGCATAATAATTGGCGTATTCATACGTTGCTGTCGTATTTGTTTACAGACCTCCATGCCATCTAGTTTTGGAAGCATCAAATCTAAAAGAATTAAATTTGGCTGTAAGTCGATTGCTTTTTCAAGCCCTTCCTGACCATCAGCAGCAGTTTCCACTACATAGCCTGCCTGTTCTAAATTATATTTCAATAATGTTGCAATCGAAAATTCATCTTCAATTACTAAAATCGTTTTTGTCATGTCTAATGCCTCCGTTAGTGATTTGAAACCCCCATTTCAAATCTCAAGACGTCTATAGCGCAAGTGGTGGAGTCACAAGCAATAAACCTTCAATTACAAGCTGCTTCTGCTCATTATATGAGTGGACAGATACAGTGATGGTATTGTCATATTTATTGATTGCTGTAACCTCTAATAGCGTATCGAACAATTCATAATGATAGAGAGGTCCTAAATATTTTAAATGTTGCTCAATAATTCGTGCACCTGGTCCCGGAATATACTTTGACACAGCTGATGTAATAATACCATTTAACATAATTGTCGGCACAATTGGTTTTTGAAAAGGTGTCATAGCAGCATAATCATGTTGAATATAAAGTGGATTACTATCGTTTGTAAGCCCTAAATAAAGCAATAGATCCCTATCTTCAATTTTTTCAGTGATATGGATTTTTTCGCCAACTGTAATTTCATCGATTGTGAGACCAAGTTTACTATTTTTTTGAAGCAAAGATACGCCAACCCCTTTTCTATCATACTACCTTCATAGTATCAATTTTATGCTAAAAGTACAATGAAAAGCAGAAGATCCTTACCTTTCTCGACCCTGGAAACATAAAAAAATGAGCAGGAACATTCCCTACTCATTTTAAGATTTAGACTGATATTTTACACTAAAATTTTCATCACATTACGAACTGCTTCTGCCGATTGATCTAAAGCTGCTTTTTCTTTGTCCGTTAATTCTAGCTCAAAGATTTTTTCAATACCGTTTTCGCCAAGTAATGTTGGAACACCTAAGTATAGATCATGATAGCCGTACTCGCCTTCTAAATAAGCAATAGATGGTAAAATACGTTTTTGATCTTTTACAATAGCTTCAGCCATCTCTATTAGTGCCGCAGCAGGTGCATAATAGGCAGAGCCGTTACCAAGTAAGTTGACAATTTCTGCTCCACCATTACGCGTTCGGTCAACAATTTCTTCTAAACGTTCAGCAGAAATAAGTGTTTCTAACGGAATACCACCAGCAAATGAATAACGTGTTAACGGTACCATTGTATCACCGTGACCACCTAATACAAAACCAGTGATATCTTTTACTGAAATCTTAAGTTCTTCTGCCACAAATGCACAGAAACGAGCCGTATCAAGAACACCCGATTGACCAATAACACGGTTTTTAGGGAAGCCAGTTTCTTTGTATACTGTGTATGTCATGGCATCAACTGGGTTTGTCAGTACAAGGATTGTAGCATTTGGTGAATGCGTAGCAATCTCTTTTGAAACAGTTTTCATAACACTCTGATTGATTTGTACAAGGTCATCACGACTCATACCAGGTTTACGTGCAACACCAGCAGTAATAATCACTACGTCAGAATTCGCCGTATCTGCATAATTGGAAGTACCTTGCACATAAGAGTCAAACCCTTGTATTGGTGCTGCTTCCCACATATCTAGCGCCTTACCCTTTGTTGGGTTTTCTGCCTGTGGAATATCCACTAATACGACGTCACCAAGTTCTTTCTGAGCTGCTAAAAATGCTGCAGTAGCGCCTGTAAAACCGCCACCGATAACTGAGATTTTTTTTCGTTTCAGAGACATTTGAATACGCTCCTTTAAAATTAGGTTATATATTTTAAAAGAGGGAGGAGACATCCATCTCACTCCCTCAATTAAACAAGTTTATCGTAAATATTCAATTAAAATTTACTATCACCCTAATTATATCGGCAGAAAAAAGCATCCGCTTTAGCGATAAATTCTATTGTAGAATAGAAAATTATAGGTTTTTGATTAACTCATTAGCGAATTCTGAACATTTCACTTCTGTAGCGCCGTCCATTAAACGAGCGAAGTCATAAGTTACAACTTTTGAAGAAATTGTATTCTCAACAGATTTAGTGATCATGTCAGCAGCTTCTTGCCATCCTAAGTGTTCAAGCATTAATACACCTGAAAGTAATACTGAAGATGGGTTTACTTTATCTAAACCAGCATATTTTGGAGCTGTACCATGAGTAGCTTCGAAGATCGCATGTCCAGTAACATAGTTAATGTTAGCTCCTGGAGCGATACCAATACCACCAACTTGTGCAGCAAGTGCATCAGAAATATAGTCACCATTTAAGTTCATTGTAGCTACTACATCGAACTCAGTTGGACGAGTTAAGATTTGTTGTAAGAAGATATCAGCGATAGAATCTTTTACTAAGATTTTACCAGCTGCTAAAGCATCAGATTGAGCTTTGTTTGCCGCTTCTTCACCTTGTTCAGCTTTGATTGCATCGTATTGGTTCCAAGTGAAAGTTTGATCAGCAAATTCTTTTTCTGCTAATTCATAACCCCATTTTTTGAATCCACCTTCAGTGAATTTCATGATGTTACCTTTATGAACTAAAGTAACAGATGGGCGTTTATGTTTAATTGCGTATTCGATAGCAGAACGTACTAAACGCTCAGTCCCTTCTTTAGATACAGGTTTAACACCGATACCAGAAGTTTCTGGGAAACGGATTTGATTTACACCAAATTCAGATTGTAGGAAGTTGATGATTTTTTGAGCTTGTTCTGAACCAGATTCGAATTCAATACCAGCGTAGATGTCTTCTGTATTCTCACGGAAGATTACCATATCAACGTCTTCTGGGCGTTTAACTGGAGAAGGCACTCCATCAAAGTGACGTACTGGGCGTAAGCATACATATAAGTCAAGTTGTTGACGTAATGCTACGTTAAGAGAGCGGATACCACCACCGATTGGTGTAGTAAGAGGACCTTTGATTGCAATTAAGTATTCATTAATTTTGTCTAAAGTTTCTTGTGGTAACCATTCACCAGTTTGGTTAAATGCTTTTTCACCAGCTAAAACTTCTAACCATTCAATTTTCTTTTCACCGTTGTAAGCTTTTTCTACAGCTGCGTCGATTACGCGTGATGCTGCAGCCCAGATATCTGGACCAATTCCATCACCTTCGATGAAAGGAATTACTGGATTGTTTGGTACATTAAGTACGCCATTTTCAACTACAATTTTGTTTGACATTCTGTTGCCTCCTAAATTCATAATCATAGGACTGTGTTAGTGATAACACAGTCCCAAACATTCTAGCATATTTTCCAAATTAGCGCTCGCTGATTGGAACATATTTTTGCATGCCTGGTCCAACATACTCAGCACGTGGACGGATTAGGCGGTTATTAGCATATTGCTCAAGGATATGTGCCACCCAACCTGAAGTACGTGATACTGCGAAAATTGGTGTGAACAGGTCATGATCAATACCTAAAGAATCATACACTGACGCAGAGAAGAAATCTACGTTTGCAGGTAATTTCTTTTGTTCTACGATCATGTCATGAATTTTAACTGACATTTCGTAAAGCTCTGGTTTACCAGTTAGCTCAGTTAATTTTTTAGACATTACGCGTAAATGCGGAGCACGAGGGTCGCCTTTACGATATACACGGTGACCGAAGCCCATGATTTTTTCTTTGTTGTCTAATTTATTTTGAATATAAGATTCAACATTTTCAAGTGAGCCAATTTCAGTTAACATTTTCATAACTTGCTCATTTGCTCCACCGTGAAGTGGTCCTTTTAATGCACCGATCGCTGCAGTTACACCTGAATAAACGTCAGATAATGTAGCTACACATACACGTGCTGTAAATGTAGATGCATTTAATTCATGGTCAGCGTGTAACACTAATGCTTTGTCAAATGCTTCAATTTCAATAGCTTCTGGCTCTTCACCTTTTAGCATGTATAAGAAGTTTGCCGCATATCCTAATTCTGGTTTTGGCGCAACTGGCTCTAAACCTTTACGAACACGTGCAAATGCAGTTACTACTGTTGCAATTTTAGCTTGTAGACGAATTGCTTTACGGTAGTTTGCTTCTGGATCCATAACATCCGCTTCTTCATCGAATACACCAAGTAAAGATACTGCAGTACGCAATGCAGCCATTGGATGTACAGTTGAAAGTGGGTATGTTTTAAATTGGTCGACAATCGCTTGCGGAATTGACATGTTGTCTGCCAATTGTTGTTTTAATTCAGCTAGCTCGTCCTCTTTTGGTAAACGAGTATGCCATAACAGGTAAATTACCTCTTCGAATGACGCATTTTCTGCTAAATCATCAATGTTGTAACCAACATATGTAAGTGTGTCATCGATAATTGAACTGATTTTAGATTCCGCTGCTACGATACCTTCTAAACCTTTAGTTGCTGACATAAATTATCGCTCCCTCATACTTATTTTTTTGTTGCAAATGCGTTTTTTATGTTGCATTTACGAATTTTGCTCATATGAACCATTAAGTAAATCGCTTACATTGCTATTATAATCATTTTTGACAGCTTTGTGAATGAAAATCCTCCAAATAAAGAAAAAGACGTCCGAACGACTATATAATTGTCCTAAAGAGATTTTTTTGTATATTTTGACATTAATTTATCAATTGGTTTGGGGTGAATTTGTAAAAATGAGGAATTTAAAGTATTTTTCATACGAAAGAACTACGAGTGTTTTGCTATTTATTTTTTATTTAGTCATACTTTGGTTTGTATTACCTGTGTCACTCGCAATTTTTTTATCATTTTCAACGTATCCTATCATAAATTTTTTACACAAATATTGTAGGATTGCGTATTGGATTGCAGCAATTATTGTGGAAGTATTAATATTAACCTGTATTTTTCTACTAGTTGTCATATCTATTAACAGTATTATCGTCATTTTCCCAGAAATTCGAGAGACATTACAAAATTTCCCACTTTTCAGTGAATATGAATCCATGTTTGTACAAGTTTTAAAAGAAAAATCACTGTCCATTTTCGATTCCATCATCGTATATACAGCAGATCTTTTCCAATTATTAATGAAGCATGTCATTGAGGTTTTCATCTTTTTGGTTGCTTATTACTTTGCGCTTCTAGAAACACGTAAATCACGCTATTGGTTCTTTCAATATGTGCCTAAAAAATATCGTCAAGAGTGGCAATCTCATTTTGCAAAAATGATGCAACTTTTTCATTATTTCTTATTTGTGGAGTTTCAATTATTTACGATTACCCTACTCATTCTTTGTGCTGGCTTTATGATCCTTCAATTTGAACAAGCCATTATTAAAGCATTTATTGTAGCATTTGCAGATGTACTACCGTTTTTCGGTATCGGGGTTTTTCTTGTGCCAATGAGCATTTATTTTTATTTCAACGGCAATACCTTTTTATGTGTGGCCATTTTATTACTCTATTTATTTGTACAATTAACAAGGCAGCTAGCCGATTCGATGCTTTGGTCCAACACACTTCAGCTACGCACATTCCATACATTCTTTATCAGCGCTGCCTCTATTCTATTATTTGGCTTTTATGGTATATTACTAAGCCCTATCTTTTTATTTCTAGCTGTAAAACTGAAAGAAAACTCTATCTTTGAACGATGATAAATTGGCCTTTTTTCATTTTTTTACGCATCCAGTAATAGACAATGGGTTGGAACATTTTTCGAGAAAATGGCATGAGTAGTAATAAACCTAGGACATCTGTTAAAAATCCAGGTAACGCTAAAAACAAACCACCACCAAAAGTTAAGAAAGTATCCACTAATGCAGTTCCTGGCGCTTCTCCGCGTGCCAATGTATTTTTCACATTTTGAACAGAGTTCATACCTTTATTCTTCATGACATAAATCCCAATCACACTCGTAGCAATAATGAGCAATAATGTACTTAAAACACCAATATTTTGTCCAATGACTATTAATAACGTCAATTCGGCTAATGTGTAGATAATAAAACCAAGAAAAATTTTTCGCATATTTTTCTCCTTTCTACTTAAAAAGCTATACCTTTTATACGTTATTATAGCCCGTTTAGTTTCATAAAAAAATGAATTTACCTATTCTAAGAGAAAGTAACTTCTGTTAAAGGAAGAAATGAATAGTTTCCATAAAGTGTGTGTACAACCTTTATGAAAAAGCTCTAGTACAACAAACCGCACTAGAGCTTTTTGTTAATTATTAAAGAACGCTTGCATGTCCTTTGTAAATCACACCTGTTTCAGCGTCCATTGTAATTTCTTGACCATGACGGATTAATGTAGTTGCTTCTTTTACACCAACGATTACTGGAATACCTAGGCTTAACCCTACAACTGCTGCATGGCTAGTAAGTCCACCTTCTTCAGTAATTAGGCCAATACAATTTTCTAAAGCAGGCATCATATCACGATCTGAACCGACTGTAACAATGATGCATCCGTCTGTATCGTAGGCTAGTGCCTCAGCAGCATTTTTAGCAACCACTGTTTTACCAACAACTGATGCTTTTCCGATCCCTTGTCCACGTGCAAGTAAATCTCCAATAATGTGAACTTTCATTAAGTTTGTTGTACCCGCTTCACCTACAGGTACACCTGCAGTAATGACAACTGCGTCTCCATGTGTAACAAAACCATGCTTCAAGCTTTCATCCACAGCTAGTTCTAAAATTTCATCTGTTGTTGTCACACGTTGACACACAATTGGGTATACGCCCCATACTAGTGTTAATGTATGAGCTGTATTTGTAGAGCCTGTTACGGCAACAATTGGCACTCCTGGTCGATATTTCGCAATCATTCTCGCTGTATTACCACTTTCAGTTGGTGCTAATACGGCTTTCACTCCTAAATTGATAGAAGTGTAAGCTACAGCTTGTGAAATTGCCTCTGTCATATTTGCTTCTTTCTCACGACTACGTGTAGAAACAATTGATCGATAATCTAATGAATTTTCAGTGCGTTGTGCAATTTTATTCATCGTTTGTACCGATTCAACTGGATAAAGACCTGCAGCAGTTTCACCAGATAACATGATAGCATCTGTTCCATCAATAATTGCGTTGGCTACATCACTTGCTTCTGCACGTGTTGGTCGTGGGTTACGCTGCATGGAATCTAACATTTGAGTTGCCGTAATTACCGGTTTACCAACTTGATTACATTTTAGAATTAATTTCTTTTGTACAAGCGGTACTTCTTCTGCTGGAATTTCAACACCAAGATCTCCACGAGCAACCATTAAACCGTCAGATACCAGGATGATTTCATCGATGTTATCGACACCCTCTTGGTTTTCAATTTTTGGGATGATTTGAATATGACTACCACCATTTTGTTCAAGTAATTCACGAATTTCAAGAACATCTTTTGCACGACGAACGAATGAAGCAGCAATAAAATCAACACCTTGTTCGATACCAAATAAAATATCTTGTGCGTCTTTTTCTGTGATACCTGGTAGTTGTACAGAAACACCTGGTACGTTAACACCCTTTTTATTTTTTAGAACGCCAGCATTTTCAACAATTGTATGAATTAATCCTTTTTCCATATCCGTTGCTAATACACGTAGTTGAATTAGACCATCATCAAGTAAAATAATTGAATTTTGCTCAACGTCTTCAATTAAGCGCTCATATGTGACAGAAAAGCTCGTCTCAGTACCTTCTACTTCTGACATTGAAATATCAATAACTTGACCTGCTGACAAATGAAGCTCGCCATTTTTCATGTTGTGTGTACGAATTTCTGGTCCCTTTGTATCAAGTAAAATTCCCACTGGTTTATTTAATTTTTGTGCCACTTCACGAATTAAATGAATACGCCCTGCATGTTCCTCATGTGATCCGTGTGAAAAATTCAAGCGGGCTACATTCATACCTGCTTCGATTAATTTTTCTAAAATTTCTGGTGATTCACTTGCAGGTCCAATTGTACATACGATTTTTGTTTTTCTCATTTTTGCCCACTCCGTTTTATAACAAATTATATTGATAGTTCTTTCATTAGTGTATATAGGCTTACATCAGCCTCATGATTCTTTTCAAAAGCCTCTGGCATATCATAATCAATGACTTGATGATTGCGAATACCTACTGCTCGACCAGCTTTGCCTTCCATAAGTAATTCAACTGCATGTGCGCCAAACTGACTCGCTAATACACGATCTCTAGCTGTTGGTGATCCACCACGTTGGATATGACCTAATACTGAAACACGTGTTTCTTTACCTGTTTTTTCTTTTAACAGTTTAGCCAGCTCACTTCCTGACATAACACCCTCTGCAACAATAATAATACTATGCTTTTTACCACGTGCAGCACCACGATCTAAGCGTGCGACAATATCGTCTAAAATATAATCTTCCTCTGGAATTAAAACTGTTTCAGCACCAGCAGCAAGACCTGCCCATAAAGCGATATCTCCTGCATCACGTCCCATGACCTCTACAATGAAAGAATTTTCATGGGATGTAGCAGTATCTCGGATTTTATCAATGGATTCTACAACTGTATTTAGGGCTGTATCAAAGCCGATCGTATATTCAGTTCCTGGAATATCATTGTCAATTGTCCCAGGTACCCCTACAACAGGGAAGCCTTTTTTCACCAAATCCATGGCACCTCGATAAGACCCATCACCACCAATGACAACAAGTCCTTCAATACCAGCAGCTCGTAAATTCTCAATACCTCGTTGCTGAACAGCATCCTCTTTAAATTCTGGGCATCTTGCCGAATTCAAATGCGTTCCACCGCGTTGGATAATACCACCAACTGCACCTAAATCAAGTTCTTCCATAAATCCTTTTACTAAGCCTTCATAACCATGCTTAATTCCGACAACATCAATTCCATGAAATGCTGCCTTACGAACGACCGCTCGAATAGCAGCGTTCATTCCAGGCGCATCTCCACCACTAGTTAATACAGCAATTTTTTTCATTGTCGAACCTCCTGCAGTTACTATTATTATTCACATTAACATGAAAAAACAAACTATGTAAGGGTTCTGGGGATACAAAAACATAACTTTTACATAAAAAATGAAAAGAATGCGCTTTCACACACTCTTTCCACCTAAAAACATCCTAAATCTAACATTTTTTCAAGAAGTCTGGCGTTTATTATGCGCTATTATCTTCTTTAATTTTTATAGCTTTTTAATATGTTAAGATACAAATTTTGTCTCTTAACGAGCAAATTTATAGCTTTTAAATGTTATACCCTGTTAAGCTAAACAACATTCATCTTTTCACAAACAGATTTACACTTCTGTATACTGTCCAATTTTTTTAAATTTTTCATAGCGATCTTCTACTAATTGTTCTCCATTTAAAGAATTTAATGCTTGAAGTGTGTCACTAATGCATTCTTTAATAGAAAGGGCCTGTTTTGCTACATTGCGATGTGCTCCACCAATAATTTCAGGGATAATGCCATCAATTACACCAAGTTCTTTCAAATCGGGTGCTGTGATACGCATTGCTTCTGCTGCCTGCTTAGCCAGACTACCATCACGCCATAAAATAGATGCCGCTCCTTCTGGCGAAATAACAGAGTAAGTCGAGTTCTCGAGCATAAAGACACGGTTTGCTACACCTAACGCTAGTGCACCACCACTTCCTCCTTCACCAATAACAATACTAATTACAGGAACAGTTAAGCCAGCCATTTCTACAAGATTCCTAGCAATTGCTTCACTTTGACCACGTTCTTCAGCAGCTTTCCCTGGGTAAGCGCCTTTTGTATCAATAAAACAAATAATCGGTCTTTTGAATTTTTCAGCTTGCTTCATCAAGCGTAGTGCTTTTCGATAACCCTCTGGATGAGGCATACCAAAATTACGACGTATATTTTCCTTAGTAGACTTACCACGTTGATGTCCAATAATTGTGACTGGTTGCCCTTCGAAAATGGCAATCCCACCAAGAATGGCTGCATCATCACCAAATGTACGATCACCATGTAATTCAATAAAATCTTCACACATTGCTTCAATATATTGAAGCGTTGTAGGTCTTTCTGGATGTCTTGCCACTTGCACACGATCCCACGGCTTCATAT
The DNA here is from genome assembly GCF_019731275.1 of Lysinibacillus sp. K60. Lineage (NCBI taxonomy): Bacteria > Bacillati > Bacillota > Bacilli > Caryophanales > Bacillaceae > Lysinibacillus > Lysinibacillus sp. K60. The sequence continues at coordinate 166,375 of NZ_JAASJR010000004.1, forward strand.
TGGCATAAATTGATTGCTCTAATTGTGATAAACGCGTTTCAAGCTTTTCGATTTCACCAGACATATCAACTTCTGCTTCAGCAGCGATTGTTTTTAATTCATCAATTTTCTCACGTAATTGTACGACTGGTTCTTCAAATGCTAAATTTTTAGACATGTTGCACGCCGCCTTTCGTATGCATTTTTACAAGTAAAGATACTTGTTTACGTAAATCTTTGCGATGGAAAATGGCATCAAGCTGACCATGCTCTAATAAAAATTCTGCTGTTTGGAAATCACTAGGCAGTTTTTCTCGTACAGTTTCTTCAATTACACGTCGCCCTGCAAAGCCAATTAATGCCTGTGGCTCTGCAATATTTATATCACCAACAGAAGCAAAGCTTGCCGAAACTCCACCTGTTGTTGGATGCGTTAAGATAGAGATGAACAATAAGCCTTGATCACTGTGGCGTTTTAATGCGACACTAGTTTTCGCCATTTGCATTAACGATAATACGCCCTCTTGCATACGAGCACCACCACTAGCGGTAAAGATAATAAATGGTACACCTAGTTCTGTTGCCTTTTCTACTGCTCTCGTAATTTTTTCACCAACTACAGAGCCCATAGACCCCATACGGAAGTGCGAATCCATAATCGCTACGACAATTTCCTCACCATCTATTGTACCAACGCCTGTTAGGACAGCCTCATTCAAGCCTGTTTTCTCTTGGTCTGCTGAAATTTTTTCAACATATGCTGGGAAATTAAGGGGATTACTTGTTTGTAAATGATCATCCATGGATTCGAATGAGCCTTCATCTAAGAAATATTCCACACGCTCTTGTGCCGTCATTTTGAAATGATGACTACATTTTGTACATACTTTATGATTTTTTTCTAATTCTTTTGTTAATTGAATGTGACGACATTCAGGACATTTTGTCATTAACCCTTCTGGAAATGCCTTTTCTTGCCCGTCCTCTTTCTTCTTTCGATTACCACTAAATAAGCTACGTATTGCCATGTTCGACTCCCCCTTTGTTGTTGTCTAAATGCTCTGTACAGTACTCATCCACTGCTCATAAGCTTTTAATGCTTCTTTTTCGTAACCCAGCTGCATCGATTTCAACATCGTTTGAATGATTAATTTTTCATTTTCTGTTGAGTTTCGATTTAAACGGTCGCCATCATAAGCTGCTAATTGAAACCAGATTTTTAACGAAAGACGATTACCTGTCGTAATTAATAGTTCTCTTAAAATATCTCGACAATTAATTGTACCTTCTATTTCTAGTTTCACAAAAAAACTATCCCACACAGGTAGTGTGCGAAGAATCTCTGTACAACTTATTACGCGGATTGCTTCCATTTCATGAATTTGTCGCGTTAATTCGACATCTTTTTTTGATTTTTCATCTTCTAATATAAACATCGACAGTATTTCTACGAGCTGATGCTTATGTGTGGACGCAAGAAAAGTACCACCACCATGTCTTGTTTCAATAAGCCCTAGCAACTCTAAGCTTCGCAAAGCCTCTCTCACAGAGGATCGCCCGACACCTAGACGCTCTGATAGAACTCGTTCAGAAGGTAGCTTCTCACCTGCTTGAATTTTTTCCATTTTAATGAGTTGACGTAGTTGTTGGACGATTTCTAAAAACACTTTTTTTTGTTCGGTTTTTTTATCCATACGACTAACTCCCCTTATCAAAAAAGTGGTCTGACCACTTTTTAACGTTGACTCTAGCTTACAAAATAACTGTGCAAAAGTAAAGAAAAAACTGCATAAAATTTAATGCAGTTTCTAATTTCTTGTTTCATTTTATATCTTTTTCGTCGTTTGCGCATGTTTTACTTTGATTTGCGGCTTGCCAAAACGTCTTTCTAAAACACCTTCAATCCACAACATTTCCTCCTCTACCAGCAGGTCTTGGACTAATTGAAAGGTTTGTGGAAAAAATGTAATGGAAACTGTTCCAAACTCATCCTGTAGCTGAACAAAAGCCATTTGCTCACCTTTTTTTGTACGGATCTTCTTCACTTCTTCAATCAGACCAATCATTTTTATCGGGGTACCATCACGCTTCTGCTTTAACTCTCGACAGGTACTATTGATATCCGCCCAGAAGAGTCTTTCCTGTGCAACAGGATGGGTAGAAATATAAAAGCCCAAGCTCTCTTTTTCATGCATCAATTTTTCCTTCTGGGACATTGCTTCTGCCTGCATATATTTTGGTTTACCAAAACTAAATGCCATTGCTGACGCCAAATCAATATCTTCAGTAGGCCTTAAAAGTTCCGCGTGTTTCAAAGCTGCCTCTACTGTCATGATGAGGACTGCTCTATCTTTTTCTAGATAATCAAGCGCCCCGGCATATATCAATGATTCCAACACTTTTGGCTTAAAATGCTGCGCACTTAAGGCAACAGCTAGATCAAATAGGTTATTTAATACCTCTGGATTTGTTTGACGGAGTCCATGTATTTTTTCTATAAATGTATGAGGCACACCCTTAATTCCTGATAAGCTGTAGCGAATGCCTTCATTTTCTACCGTAAAATATTTCGTACTATTTTTTAATGAAGGTGGATAAAATGGGATGCCCTTTTCTTTTGCCTCATGGACAAATTGTTGAATCTTTTCTACATTTCCAGTGGCATTTGATAATAACGCTGCATAAAAGTTTTGAGGGAAATGCGCCTTTAAATATGCCATTTGATAGGAAATAACACTATAGGCCACAGCATGACTTTTAGGGAAACCATAATCCGCAAAGCGTACAATCAGTTCGTATACTTCTTCAGCTAAACGCTGATCAAAGCCTTGGCGTAGCGCTCCCTGAACAAATGCTGTGCGTTGCTCCTCTAAAACTTGTCGATTTTTTTTACTCACTGCACGGCGAAGCAAATCTGCCTGTCCCATTGTAAAGCCGGCCAGTACGGATGCAATTTTAATAATTTGCTCTTGATAAACGATCACACCAAAGGTCTCTTGTAGAATAGGCTCTAGCACTGGATGTGGCATCGTTACCATTTCTCTACCAGCTTTCCGTTTTGCATAGACAGGAATAAAATCCATTGGACCTGGGCGATAAAGTGCATTTACAGCCACAATATCTAAAAAACTTGTAGGACCGATATCACGCAAGGCTTGCTTCATACCGTCTGATTCTAATTGAAAGATCCCCAGCGTATCCCCTCTTTGTAATAGTTGAAACGTCTTGTCATCATGCATTGGGATTCGCTCGAATTCTATCCAAGGACCACCAGCTTTATAAATTGACCAACGTATTTGCTCTAAAATAGTGAGATTTCGCAAGCCTAAAAAATCCATTTTGACGAGACCACATGCTTCAATATCTCCCATTGGCCATTGCGTACTATAAATACCATCATGCCCTTTTTCAATCGGTACAGTATTCACTAAAGGCGATGGAGCGATGACAATACCAGCTGCATGTATAGACGAATTTCTTGGTAGTCCCTCCAATTTTAATGCCACCTCGTACCAACGCAAATGCATATCATTCTCCGCTAACCAGCCTTGAAAGTTCTGTGACTCTGCAACAGCTCTTTGTAATGTAATACCCGGCTTATTTGGAATCATCTTCGAAATTTTTTCTAGCATTTCCGCATCAAAGCCAAATACCCTTGCAACATCCCTGGCAACTGCTTTTGCAGACAATGTACCAAATGTAATAATTTGTGCGACATTTGCTTTGCCATACTTTTGGGCAACATACTGAATGACTTGATGTCTTTTACTATCAACAAAATCGATATCAATATCAGGTAAGGTAATTCTTTCAGGATTTAAAAAGCGTTCGAATAATAAACCATAGGCAAGTGGATCTACTTGGGTAATCGAAAGACTATATGCCACAAGCGAACCTGCTGAGGAACCACGTCCAGGTCCCGTCAAAATTCGATTTTCTTTTGCATAACGCATGAAATCTGCCACAACCAAAAAATAGTCAGCAAAGCCCATAGAGCAAATAATTTCAAGTTCATACTGTAATCGCTCATGGTAAGCAACGGGTATTGCCAGTTGCTTGAATCGCTCTTCTAATCCAGTAAATGCTTCTTTAGCAAGCAAGCTTTCAGCTGTTTCACCTTCAGGTACAGGAAATTTAGGCATTTGCACAGTCATTTTTGGTAAATCAGCTCTACAGCAAGCAAGCATTTTCGTACTGGAATCAAGCCAATCTGGATGATCAGCAAACCAATTTTGCCATTCGAATGCTGTTGGGGCAAAATAGCCCTGTACATCAGCTGTTTGCATAGTATTACTAAGCTTTTCTCCTGTATCAATTGCTCTTGCTACTTCATAAGCAAAATGATCTTCTGGACGCAAGAAATAACAGCTTTGAGAGGCTACAAGAGCAATAGCATGTTCTTCACACCAAGAAACGAATTCATCTTCTTGTTCAGCCTTTATCCCTCCAGGTCTAGCAATCCCCATATAGAAATGATGGTTAAAAAGTTGGACCAATGCAGAAACCATTGCCTGCCAGTCATCTACATTAGTTAAATCGTCTGAAGAAAGTAGAGCTATACAGCCTGCTGAATATCCCTCAAGCCATTTCCACGGTAGCACATCATCTTGTCTAATTGAAATCGCACTACTAATCTTTAATAAATGTTGATAGCCCTCCTGTGTCCGCGCATACAGGACGAGGGGGAGCGTTTTATCATGCCACTGAACGTTAACCGAAAGCCCTATAACCGCATGGATATTTGCTTGCTGCAATGCTTTACAAAAAGGCAAAAGCCCGTACAATTTCGTATTAACGATTGCACAGGCTTGTGTCTTTTGTTCTTGTAAAAAAGGAATCAATTGCTCAAGCCGAATTGTGCTTTTCAATAAATCCGCGCTCGTATGCATCTTTGTATATACATGTGTCAAATGAATCCCTTCCTTTTCTCTGTTAATGATATGCTTTACAAATCTCTTTTAATCTTGCAATAACGAGGTCTGCTTCTTCCCATGAATAGGCAGTAGCACCAGATGCAAGCGGATGTCCGCCACCGTTAAATTCTTTCGCTAATGTATTGATAACGGGACCCTTCGAACGTAATCGTACACGGATCTGATCCCCTTCTTCAATGAAAACAACCCATGAGCATATATCTTTAACACTGCCAAGGCAGCCTACTAATAAAGAAGCCTCAGATGGCACAGTATCATGCTCTGCCAGTAATTCTTTTGTTAGCTTCACATAGGCTGCTCCATGCTCATCCATTGTAAAGTTTTGATAAATATATCCCTGTAAATTAAGTAACTTTTGCTCCATTTCATACATGCCATCGAATAGTTGATTTCGATCAAAATCATATGTAATCAGATCCGCAGCAACTTTAAATGTTTTAGCTGTTGTACTTGGGAATTGGAATCTACCTGTATCGCCCACTATTCCTGCAAATAATAAGCGTGCAGCAGCATCTGAAAGCTTCCAGTTTGCTGCTTCCTTGCCTTCTACATATAATTCATAGATCATTTCACTACAAGAGCTTGCTGTCGTGTCCACCCATAAAAGATCACCATAAGCATCATCATTTGGATGATGATCAATTTTTATCACCATTTTTCCTTTTGTGTAGCGTTGGTCGTCAACACGTTCTGTATTAGCAGTGTCAGTGACAATTACTAAAGCATTCTCATACACTTCATCCGCTATTTCATCAGGCTGTGCCATAAAAGATAAAGAAGCATCATGTTCCCCTACAGCAAAAACCTTTTTCTCAGGATAATTGGCTAAAATAATCTCTTTTAAGCCTTGCTGCGAGCCATAAGCATCAGGATCAGGACGTACATGACGATGGATAATAATGGTTTCATTGGCCTCAATTGTGTCGATGATTTGTCTTTTCACAATAATTTCCCCCAAAATGATAGTAAGAACCGTTAGCATTTTCGCATAATTATCGTTACAATAATGTCTAGTTATGCTAGGAGGTTTACTATGCTCAATTTAATATTTGTGTTTGCGATTATCATATCTTTTGTTTTTTATTTTTATTTTAAAACAAAACAATTCCGTTCTCCATTACCTATTGCTAAAAACTGGTATAAAAGCAAAGCGAACATCGGCTTAGGTTCCTTAATTTTGTCATTTGCTTTAAATCAAGCTTATTTATTCCCGAGCTTATTTACATTTATTATTGTAGCAATTCTTGCCGCGCTCGGCATCTTAGTTATTATAGAAAATATAAAAAAAGCACGTCATTATGGACAATTTGTTGAGGAAGAATTCCGCATTAATCAATAATATATGTAACAAAGGGATGACCAAGCAATTGCGCTAGGCCATCCCTTTTCAATACTTAACGTTCTAATAGTTGGAACATCATCATTGCCTTACCAACAAGCATTTGTTGATTATACACTTCAAAATCCATTTTCACAAACTTACGACTCATATCTAAAATCCGAGGCTTAACAGTTAGCGTACTTTCCATTTGGACTGGTTTAATAAAATAAATAGTCATATTCTCTGCCACTGCATCTCCACGTTTACGTCGTTTTAATGCGAATGAACCGACCTCAGCCAGTAAAGTTGTAAAAGCACCGTATGAAATTGCTCCATATTGATTGGTCATTTGTGGTGTGACTTTAAATTCAACTATGAGTTCTTCATCACCTAATACCTTCATTTCATTTTTCACTAAATCATCAATCGTTTCACCGTGCTGTGGCTGTCTTTGTGCTAATTGCAACGCCTTCAGTACATCTTGACGGCTAATAACACCCTGTAAAATATTGTCGTCATCTACAATTGGTAAGAGATCAATCCCCTCCCAAATCATTCGATGCCCTGCAGAAGCGACACTCATTTTCATGGATCCCGCAATCGGGTTTTTCGTCATTACTTTTTCAATAAGCTCGTTTTCTTCACGACCAATGACGTCTTTTACGGTAATCATACCGACCAGTTTATTTTGGTGGGTAACTACAGGAAATGCACCATGGGTAGTTCGTTCATTCAGCTTCTGGAAATGATGAATTGTTTCATCATTTTTTAATGCTGCAGTGTCAGTCATTGGTACATAAATGTCTTCGATAAAAAGAATATCTTTTTTAATCAACTGGTCATAGATTGCCCGATTAATCATTGTTGCTACTGTAAACGTATCGTAGCTTGTTGAAATAATTGGTAAATCCAATGAATCTGCAAGCAACTTATTATCTTCCGTAGTATCAAAACCGCCCGTGATTAAAACAGCTGCACCCGCTCGAAGGGCATTTTCATGTGCTTTAATACGGTTACCAACAATTAATAAGCTACCTGCATCCGTGTAACGCATCATGTCCTCTAATTGCATGGCACCAATAACAAATTTTGTTAGTGTTTTATGTAGACCTGATTTACCACCTAAAACTTGGCCATCTACAATATTAACAATTTCTGCAAAAGTTAAGCGCTCAATATTTTCTTTCTTTTTTTTCTCAATACGAATTGTTCCAACACGTTCAATAGAACTTACTAAGCGACGATTTTCAGCTTCCTTTATTGCACGGTAAGCCGTTCCTTCACTCACTTGCATTTCCTTTGCTATTTGCCGTACTGAAATTTTATCGCCCACGGGTAGTGACTCGATGTATTGTAAAATTTTCTCATGTTTTGTAGACAAAATATCACCTATTTCCTAAGCTTCAATTCTGCTCTTAGTGTACCATATTTTTTAAGAAAATATTTAATATAAAGTGATGAAATTGTTTAACTTTCCCCATCATTTCAACTACCAGCGTGGTGTCAATTCATATAGTACAGCATTACCAACGATTAGAAACAGTTTACTTTTTCGCCAGCTTTCAAAATTTGAACTTCTGTATTTTGTACTAAATCTGCAAAAATTTGCGGATCTTGCTCGATTGGTGGAAAAGTATTGTAATGAATCGGTACGACAATTTTCGGTTTTAAAAACGAAACTGCACAGGCTGCATCCTCTGGCCCCATTGTAAAATTATCACCGATCGGTAAGAATGCAATATCAATTGGATGTCGTTCACCAATTAGTTTCATATCACCAAAAAGAGCTGTATCACCCGCATGATAAATCGTTAATCCTTCAATAAATAATAAAATTCCAGCAGGCATGCCCATATAAATAATTTCGTTATTTTCTGTTACATAAGAAGATCCATGAAAGGCTTGTGTAAACTTTACTTTACCGAAGTCAAATTCCTTCGCACCACCTATATGCATTGGGTGTGTTTTTACACCTTGCCAAGAAATCCAATTAGCCAGCTCATTTGGCGCAATCACTAGCGCATCTTTTTTCTTCGCTAATTCTACTGTATCTCCAACATGATCATTATGGCCATGTGTAAGTAAAATAATATCTGGCGCTTCATCAGCCACTTTTAAGTCTGTTTGCCCATTGCCATTAATAAAAGGGTCAATTAATATCGTTTTTCCATTTGATTCAATTTTTACAACTGAATGCCCATGATAACTTATTTTCATCTTAACATCCTCCTCGGTTAACAAATACAGTTCAACATTTTAATTCGCTACCCATGCGCTTTTTCCCTTTTTTTGATATGCTTGTACAGAGAATAATGGTAGTTTTCTCTAACAGCCTTATACCCTGTTAGAGCATAATTATTCAGTACTCGATAAGAATCCTCGCTACTTTTTTCGGCAGTCGAAGCTTTCTTACGTAAAATTTTCCATGCAATAAAAGGAGGACATATTGATGTCGAAGGTTGAAGAAATCCAACGTTACTTGCAGCAAAATCATATCGATGCAGCGTTCGTAACAACACCTGACAATGTTTTTTACGTTTCAGGCTTTAAAAGTAATCCACATGAAAGATTACTAGGAGTCATGATTTTTAAAGATGTGGAGCCTTTTCTAATTTGTCCACAAATGGAGATTCCAGATGCAAAGGCTGCTGGTTGGTCTTATGAGGTAATTGGTCATCAAGATACAGAAAATTCGATGGAAGTTCTTGCTCAAGCGATCGTAGCACGCCAAATCACCCCAGCTACATTTGCTATTGAAAAAGCACAACTCATTGTTGAGCGCTTGGAAGCATTACAACAATCTTTCCCTCAAGCTAGCTTTGTGCGTCTTGACGAAAAGATTAATGCGATGCGCGTAATCAAAGATGAAAGTGAATTAGAAAAATTACGTAAAGCTGCTGAATTGGCCGATTATGCAATTGAAATCGGTTGCAAGGAAATTGCTGAAGGTAAAACAGAAATGGAAATCCTAACAGCAATCGAAAGTGCCATTCAAGATAAAGGCTGTAAAATGTCTTTTGAAACAATGGTATTGAGTGGTCCAAAAACTGCCTCTCCTCATGGGAAGCCAGGTGCACGTAAAATTGAAAAAGGCGATATGGTATTATTTGATCTTGGCGTTATTTACGATGGCTATTGCTCAGATATTACACGTACTGTAGCTTTTGGTGAGCCTAGTGAAGCGCAGAAAGAAATTTATCAAACTGTTTTAGCTGCCAACACAAATGCGGTTGCAGCAGTAAAACCAGGTGTTCGTGCGATGGACTTAGACAAAATTGCGCGTGATACAATAACAGAGGCTGGTTATGGTGAATATTTCACGCACCGCCTTGGACATGGTCTTGGTATTTCTGTACATGAATTCCCATCTGTTACAGGTGCAAATGAGATGACGATGGAAGAAGGTATGGTCTTTACGATTGAGCCTGGCATTTATAAATCAGATGTAACAGGCGTACGTATTGAGGATGATGTTGTCGTTACAAAAGATGGCGTTGAAGTATTAACAAAATTCCCGAAAGATTTAATCATTCTATAATGCAAAAAAGGAAGCAATTAGTGTGCTTCCTTTTCCTCTTTCTAACAAAGTTTATTGAATTAACTCATCCACATTGACAAATGGTAGCCCTTGTGAATCTGCCACTGCTTTATAAACTAGTTGTCCATCTAATGTATTCACACCTTTTTTCAGTGCTGCATTATCAAGGCAAGCTTGTTTGTAGCCTTTGTTAGCAATTTGAAGTGCATATGGAATTGTATTATTTGTTAAAGCAATTGTAGAAGTACGTGGTACCGCACCAGGCATATTAGCAACTGCATAGTGTACAACGCCATGCTTCACATATGTTGGATCATCATGTGTTGTCACACGGTCAGATGTTGCAAAAATACCACCTTGGTCAATTGCGATATCGACTACAACAGAGCCGGCTTGCATTGACTGAATCATTTCTTCCGATACAAGTTTCGGTGCTTTTGCGCCTGGGATTAGTACCGCACCAATAACTAAATCTGAATCTTTCACTGATTCTGCAATATTATATGGATTAGACATTAATGTTTGAACATCACGTCCAAACATATCTTCTAATTGACGTAAACGTTCTGGACTTAAATCGATAACTGTCACATCAGCACCCATGCCAACAGCAATTTTTGCAGCATTTGTACCTGCAATACCACCGCCAATTACTGTCACTTTTCCACGTTGTACACCCGATACACCACCTAGTAAAATACCTTTACCAGCATGGTTTCTCTCTAAGAACTGTGCACCAATTTGTGTAGCCATTTTACCAGCGACTTCACTCATTGGTGTTAACAATGGTAATGAACCATTTGCTAATTGTACTGTTTCGTAGGCGATTCCTACTACTTTTTTATTTAAAAGTGCCTGAGTTAATTCAACCTCTGGCGCTAAGTGTAAATAAGTGAATAAAATTTGACCCTCGTAGAAGTAATCATACTCAGAAGCTACGGGTTCTTTTACCTTCATAATCATTTCTTGGGACCAAGCTTCTTTAGCTGTTTGAACAATATGAGCACCTGCTGCAATGTAATCAGCATCCGTAAAGCTTGAACCTAGCCCCGCTCCTGTTTCAATGTACACTTCATGCCCTGCATGTGTTAAAGTGACAACTCCTGCTGGTGTCATTGCTACACGGTTTTCATTGTTTTTAATTTCCTTTGGAATACCAATCTTCATTGTTTCCTATCCCCTTCCATAACATAAGAAATAAGCATCATTTATGTAACTAAACTTGATGCACCCCTTGCACTTCCATATTACCAAACAATTGCAAAAAAAGCTTTAACTAATGCAAATACAGATAAAATTTATAAGATTTCCAAAATAACAAATATTCAAACGTTGTATAACATTATAAATTATTATATTTAAAAACTAAAAAGGAGTCTTAGTAGAAGTTATTGGAGTTGATTCGAGTGTAGTTGAAACCAATCAAAGCACGTTTACACACTGCAAATAGTGGGAATTAGATATTTATAATTAATTAACATTTCTACATGAAATGCCTTCACATTTTCATAATTTTTCTTGCGGAAAGTATTTCCTTTAGAAAATCATTTGGTATAATCAACATATACAAATCAGGGAGGTTTTTCAAATGGCTAATCATTATAAAAGCATTGTTGTTGCAGTAGACGGTTCAAAAGAAGCTGAATACGCGTTTCGTAAATCAATTGATGTTGCAAAACGAAACGAAGGTGCAGTATTAAATCTAGTAAATGTAATCGATACTCGTTCATTTGCTGCTATCGAAGCTTATGACCGTTCCATTGCAGAGCGTGCTCAAGCATTTTCTGAAGAACTATTAAATGGTTACAAAAAGCAAGCTGAAGATGAAGGTTTAACGAATGTTAATCTTATCATCGAGTATGGCTCTCCAAAAAATATCATAACAAAAGAGCTTTCTAACATCGTAGACGCAGATTTAATCATTTGTGGTGCAACTGGTCTAAATGCAGTAGAACGCTTCCTAATCGGTTCTGTATCTGAGGCTATCGTACGTTCAGCTAAATGTGACGTACTAGTTATCCGTACGCCAGAAAACTAATTTGTAATACATAAAAAGGTATCCTTGTATAGGATACCTTTTTACTTGCACTTAAGAGCAATTACTTGCCCTCTTTCCATATCTTCACTTTTTCAAAGAATAGCGCAAGTGCCTGCTTATTCTGCATATTTGGTACTTTAGCTAATAGGACTTCTTTAGGAGCTTTCAATTCCTTCGATTGTTTTTGTAAAATCACAATGCTCTTCTCTAATGATTTATTCGCAAACATGGAGTCAGGTAATTGAATAATCGCTTGAATCCACGCATGCTTTTGAATGTATTTGTGTAATTGCTTAGACTGCTCTGACTCAAAAAGATGAGCTGGTGCAAGGAAAAATAAATAGCCGCCATCCTTTGTATAATTCATTGATTGCTCGATGAATAAATGATGGGCATAACTCATTCCCTCCGCTGGACATAATTCATAATCGAGCGCCACTTCTTCATTGGGATAATAACCTACAGGTAAATCACAAACAACGGCATCAACTGGATTCACCAATAAATCTTCTAATGCATCTTGACGGTATAAAGAAATAGGTTGTTCTGTTAAATCAGCAGTTGCCGCAGCAAGGCGAATAAGTAGCTCATCCACCTCTACACCTGTTGCTTCCACTTTTCCATCTAATAAATTCATAACCGTCAGTAATAAATTGCCCGTGCCTACTGCTGGATCCATGATCGAGATCTTTTCATTTTCAAGACGCTCTGCAAAAATCTGCTCCACAAAGTAGCCCACTAATAGCCCTAACGTATCAGGAGTCATTTGATGATTCGGTTGTGAGCCTTTGCGCATTCCTTTTAAAATAGCAATTTGAATCGCTTTACGAATATCCTCTTTTGTTGCATCTTTTTGAGAAAAATCAACTTCACCATCAAGCCATGCCTCTAACCCATTTAATAATCCCTCTAGTAACGTTATATTGTGTTCTTTTTCGATTTTTTCGGCATGCTCATTTAGCAAACCAAATAACTTTTCGATATTTTCCATATCTAACTTCCTTTCACGCAGAAAAGAGCCGTGACAAACACTTGTCACAGCCCCTTTGTCTAGTATTATCTTAGCCTAAAAGCAGCTTATTATGCTAGTGCTTTGACAGCTGCAATGGCCGCTTCATAATTTGGATGATCTGTAGCTTCAGGTACATATTCAACATATGTTACTTTATTGTTTGCATCCACAACGAATACTGCACGTGTCAGAAGACGTAATTCTTGAATGTATACGCCATATGCCTCACCAAATGAAAGGTCGCGGTGATCTGATACAGTTTGGACTGCATCGATACCTGCTGCACCACACCAACGCTTTTGAGCGAATGGAAGATCCACAGATACTGTATAAATGACTACATTATCACCTAAGTTAGCTGCTTCCTCATTGAATCGACGTGTTTGCGCATCACATACACCAGTATCTAATGATGGTACAACACTAAATAAACGAATTTTCCCTTCTGAATCATTTAATGTTACAGGTGATAGGTCATTCGCTAATACCGTAAAATCTGGAGCTTGATCGCCCACCTTTACTTCATTTCCTACTAGTGTCACTGGACCATTTTTAAATGTTACTTGTGCCATATAAACGCCTCCTAATCATCATATGTACATAATATTACTAAATGAAGGGAATTAATTGCAACTATGATAGCTTACATACTTAGAAATAGATAAGACTGTCTCCTAATTTGAGACAGTCTTATGTTTATTGTTCATTCTTTTCCTCTATCTTGGCTAAGTCTATTTTTTCTTCTTGTACAGTAATTTCTACATGTTCTTCTTGTTTTGGTAAAGTAGTCGGTGTTGAAGCCTTTTCAATAAAGATTTTTTCGTGCACCACTGTTGTATCGGCAAAATAATCATGTAAACCTTGATTTTCTGGTAAAATCACTACCAAAATATACAGTGGCATAAAAATATTATTGATGATACGACCAATCCAATCACGGAATAACACATCTGACCAAGTTAGCTGATCGTACTTTAATGAAATTACACGTAATCCAAACACCATTTTCCCTAGTGTTTGCCCAAAGAACTTGGTCATCAGCACAAAATAGCTATAGTAGAAAATTGCTGTAATAATAGAAATTGGCGCATACCAAACAGAATCAGATAAAGACCAATCCATTAAATAGAAGATAGGATTGACGAGTATTCCACCTACAGCAGAAATGATGAATCCATCTAATAAAAATGCCCAAAATCGTACCCAAAAACCAGCAGTTTTTAAAGCATAGTTTTTTTCATTTACTGATTCTCCTGAGGTATTTATATAGAACCCATTTTCCATAGAGGGTGAACCTTGCATAACAATTTCATTGTTTGTCATTGTGCTCCCCCCTTAGTATTCCCCATATAGATACATCATTTTCGGTGCGCTATAGTCCGTCATGATTTTCATTAGCATTTTTTCTTCGGCAGAGGGACCGAACATGGAGCCAATTTTCATACCTACGTATGATTGCCAGCCACCCATATCGTATGAATACTCAAATAAAGCCGCATCTTCAAGTCCATAATCTTCACGAAGAGCTGCAATGGCCGCTTCTTCATCACCAATTTCATCAATTAACCCTGCTTCAAGCGCTTTTGTACCACCAAGAATACGACCATCTGCAACCTTCTTCACTTCTGCTTCAGACATATTACGTCCTTGCTCTACAATATCTACAAATTCTTCGTACGTTTCATTAATCATATCTTGCATCATTGCACGTTCCTCAGCTGTCACTTCACGCATTGGACTTAGCATATCTTTATGCTCTCCAGATTTAAACGTCTCAAATTTGACCCCTACTTTTTCAGCAAGCTCTTGATAGTTAATAGATTGCATGATAACACCAATAGAACCTGTGATTGTATCACGATGGGCAAATATTTTATCTGCTGGTGCCGAAATATAATAACCACCTGAAGCTGCCATAGAATCCATCGATACATAAATTGGAATTTGTCGTTCTTCTTTAATTTTTAGTAGCTTTTTATAGATATCTGCAGATTCCTTTACACCACCACCTGGTGAATTAACGCTTAAAACAACACCCTGTATGGACTCATCATATAAAATATTATCCAATTGTTCTAAGAAAAATTGATGATCATAGGCAACTGGTTGCCACAATGTACTTGAGCCGATATCTTGAATCGTTCCATCTACCTTTAAATAAGCAATTCGCTTATCAAAATTTTCCCCTTCAATGACATTTTCATATACATCTAAGCTATTACCTGCCATTAAGCTATCAAAATTACCTAGGAAATCTGCTTTAAATAGCGCAAAAATGGTATTAATCCCCAACGAAAATAATAAGAGAACACCTGCCACTACTAAAGCAACCCACCTTTTTACATTCATGTCTTTCCGCCTCCTCAACACGTAATACGTATGACTTGCCAATTTGTTTCATTTTTTTGCAATAATTAAACACAAAAAGCTTTAAGCTATGTATTTCCTCATATTACCTTACCTAAAAAAAATAAAAAAATCAAAGTCCATACCTTTGATGAACTTTGATTTTCGACATTATTTCCTAGGAAATGATTATAATTGGAGGTGTTTGACTTCATGTTGTCGTAATTCGACACGTCTAATTTTCCCAGAAGATGTTTTCGGTAGCTCCTCTACAAATTCAATAGCACGTGGATATTTATAAGGAGCGGTTAATGATTTCACATGACTTTGGAGTGTTTGAATAAGCGCTTCATCACCTTTTTCACCATTGCGCAGAACAATAAATGCCTTGACAATATTTCCCCTTACTTTATCAGGGCTCGCAATAACAGCAGCCTCTTTTACGGTTGGATGTTTCATTAAAGCATCCTCTACTTCAAAAGGGCCAATTGTATAGCCTGAGGATATAATAACATCGTCTCCTCTACCATCAAACCAAAAGTAGCCATCTTCATCTTTATAGGCACGATCTCCTGTAATATACCAATCCCCTCGAAATTGTAAATTTGTACGTTCAGGATCATTTAAATATTTTTTAAAGAGGGCTGGTGTTTCACGATGAACAGCAATATCACCAACTTCTCCGATTGTAACGGGTTTGCCCACATCATTAATAATTTCAACAGTGTTGCCAGGAGTAGGTTTTCCCATAGAGCCAACTCTTGCTTCCATCCCTACCATTGTGCCTACTAATAATGTATTTTCCGTTTGTCCATAGCCATCTCGCACTTGTAATTTAAATGTTTCCAAGAATACTCTAATGACCTCACTATTTAATGGCTCACCAGCTGATACAGCTTGGCGAATTGCACTTAAATCATACTCATGTAAATTATCAAGCGCTGCCATAAAACGATATTCAGTTGGTGTACAGCATAGTACATTGATTTTGAATCTCTGAAGCAATGCTAAATAAGAAGATGCTTCAAATTTACCTTTGTAGACAAATGCAGTAGCACCACTGCCTAAAGTAGCCAGAAACGGACTCCATATCCATTTTTGCCAGCCTGGTGCTGCAGTCGCCCAAACAATATCATTTTCTTGTACACCCAACCAATGTGGTGCTGTTGTTCGTAAATGAGCATAGCCCCAACTATGAGTATGCACTGCTGCTTTTGGATTTCCTGTTGTTCCACTTGTATAGGCTAAAAATGCATTGTCTGTGCTTTTTGTTGGGATAGGATTTATGTAGGTTGTAGATTGATTATACATTTTTTCAAGTATGTTCTGCCAAGGTTTATGTGCATTCCCTATGACAAATTGTTGGATGTCTTGTAAATTCCCCACTTTATCGAACTGTTCAATATAGGGTTCAAATGCAATAACCGCTTTAGCATTTGCATGACGAATTCGATACTCAATATCCTTTGTTCTTAACATTTCAGAACTTGGAATAATAGTTAAACCTGCTTTTAATGCAGCAATATACACAATATATGCTTCCACTGAACGGGGTACCATCACTAAAATGACATCACCTTTCTTTAAACCTTGCTTGGTGAATACATGTGCTGCTTGATTCGCTTTTTCCAATAAATGTGCATATGTAATACATTGGATGTCTTGGTTTTCTTCATAAATGATTAAAGCATTTTTGGTTGCATCCTGAGCATATTTTTCAATTTCCTCTACTATGTTATACCATTCTGGTGCAACTAAATCTTGTCTTTTCATGGCAATTGCCCCCTTTTGTTATGACACATTATAAAACTCTTTTTTCAGCATTTTCAATGGTTTGTGTTTAATTTCGGTAAAGTCATGACAACTATCATACTCTCCTATATGGCATCGGTCACATTTTATCTATAGGAAAACTTGCTATTGAATACAAATGAAAAGTATGGTACATTTTGGTCAACTAAAAGCAAGATTGCAGGGGGACTCGCAAGAGTTGAGAAGGTAAAACCTGACCCTTTGAACCTGTTAGTTAATACTGACGTAGGGAGCAATAAACATCTTTTTTCAGATGAAAGGCTCTTTTCGTGCATTTTTACACAAAAAGAGCCTTTTTTGCATGCTTACGTCCATCCCTTAAGGAGGACTACAATGATTTTTCAAACAATTCGTCAACAACAACCACTTATCCATTGTATTACCAATTATGTAGTGGCAAATTTTCAAGCAAATGGTTTATTAGCGATAGGTGCTTCACCAGTAATGACCGATGACTGCCAAGAGGTAGAGGAGATGGTAGCCATTGCTCAAGCATTATTAATTAATATTGGAACACTTAATAATCGCACAAAAAGTGCCATGTTATTAGCAGGTGAAAAAGCCAATATACTTGATATTCCTGTTGTTTTAGATCCTGTCGGAGTTGGAGCCACAACTTACCGTAAGGAAACCGTAAAATATTTACTTGAAAACATACAATTTGCCGTTATTCGCTGTAATCTCGGCGAGCTAGCAGCAATAGCTGGTGTAAATTGGCAACAAAAAGGTGTCAATAGTGGTCATGGCACTATCGCTATGGAAGCAGAAGCCGTATCATTGGCTCAACGCTATCAATGCATTGTTATTGTCACAGGAGAACGCGATTTTATAACTGATGGCAAGCATAGTCAATGGATCGCTGGTGGTCATCCACAAATGACGGAAGTAACGGGTACAGGTTGTTTACTTAGTGCAATTTGTGGCGCAGCCTATAGTGTAAGCCATAACCCTTACCAACAATTAATAGAAACACTTACTTACTATAAAAAAGCAGGTGTACTGGCATCAGCATTTACTGCAGACATTGGTGATTTTCAAATAGCCTTACTCAATGCTATACATCGCTTATCAAAGGATGGTGTAGCTTCATGCATATTGTAACAACAATCGCTGGCTCAGATAGTGGTGGTGGCGCGGGTATACAGGCTGATTTAAAAACATTTCAGGAATTAGAAGTGTTTGGTACTTCTGTGATTACTGCTTTAACTGCTCAAAATACTTTGGGTGTAACAGGTGTTTGCCCAATTGACGTTTCCTTTATAAAAAAACAATTCGAGGCCTTGGTAGAAGATTTTCCAATCGCTGCGATTAAAACAGGAATGCTTTATTCCTCAGATATTATCAAAGCAATTGCACACACGATCAGTGAGCTAAACATTCCACTGATTGTTGATCCGGTGATGATTGCAAAAGGTGGGGAAAGCCTATTACAGCAAGAAGCTATCGATGCCTTATGCTCAACTTTACTACCACTTGCTACGGTTGTTACGCCTAATATACCTGAGGCAGAGACACTTACTGGGAAAGCTATACATCATTTTGAAGATATGAAAGAAGTAGCTCAAAGCTTGTTACAGCTAGGTGTACAATGTGTCATCATTAAAGGTGGTCATTTAGCAGATCCACTTTATGCCATTGATTATGTATTTTTTAAAAATGGACGTTCTTTTTCGATGCAGTCTCCTCGAATCCAAACAAAAAATACGCATGGTACTGGATGTACATTTTCCGCAGCACTTACTGCTTTTCTTGGACAAGGATTCACTCTGGAAAATGCCATTATAGAAGCTAAAAAATTTATCCAATTAGCTATTATGTATAATTTATCGATTGGAAATGGTCATGGACCCACTAATCATTTTGCTTATCAACAGCATAAAGATGCCTGTGAGGTGATTATTCATGAAACGTGAGGATTTGCAGCTTTATTTTATTATGGGTACGAGCAATGTTCCTCCTCAAGAACAACCACTCTATATCCTAGAAAAAGCCTTGCAAGCAGGCATTACAATGTTTCAATTTCGCGAAAAAGGTCCTCATGCGTTAACTGGACTTGCCTATGAACAATTTGCACGCCAATGTCAAAAACTATGTCATCAATATAATGTGCCCTTCATCATTAATGACGATGTTGATCTAGCGATACGACTCGGCGCTGATGGTGTTCATATCGGACAAGATGATTTACCTGTAAGTGTAGCACGTAAAAGAGTTGGGAAAATGATTCTTGGTGTATCTGTCCATTGCGAGGAAGAATTGCAAATAGCTATTAACCATCAAGCTGATTATGTTGGTATCGGTCCAATCTTTCCAACATCCTCTAAAAGCGATGCACAACCACCATGTGGCACAACTTTTTTACAGGAGGCTCATTCACTGCATCCTGAATTACCAATTGTAGCAATCGGTGGAATAAATTTCACAAATGCACATTCTGTATTTCAAACGGGGGTTGATGGTGTTGCTGTTATTTCAGCTATCTGTCAAAGCAAAGATGTTGATCATACAGTAGCTACATTTAGATCTCTAACTCGTATAAATAAATGATCAAATAAACAAACTAAAACCAGTGCCTTTTACGGTCACTGGTTTTAAGTTTATAAATGCTTAATCTGCATTTATTGGTTGTTGTTTGGCATACCTTTTAATTGAGATTCTGCCATTTGTACAAGACGTTTAGTGATTTCACCACCAACGGAACCGTTGGCACGAGCTGAAGCTTCAGCTCCTAATTGAACACCAAATTCTTGTGCAATTTCGTATTTCATTTGATCTAGTGCTTGTTGTACACCAGGTACTGCAAGCTGGTTTGAACTGCGGTTGTTGTTTGAAGCCATGTTTCTCACCTCCTTGTGAATATAGAATGTGCGATATTAGATTTTTAATACAAAAAAATTAGAGGTAAATTGTACCTCTATTGGAATAACAATATCCATACAAAAAAGCCGTCTCAAAATGGGCTTTGAGACAGCTTTTGAATCCTTATAGTAGATCTGCAAATTTATCTTGTTGTTCTTCTTTCTTAGGGAAAATATAGACCTCGCGATTCTTCACTGCTCGCTCGATCAATTCATCAAAGTCAGAGAAGCTTTCATAATGCTCAACCTTTTCAAGCTTCGGTTTTGTTTTTGGACTTGCTGGTGTAAAAATCGTGCAGCAATCTTCAAATGGCTGAATAGATGTTTCGTATGTGCCGATTTTTTCTGCAATATCAATAATTTCTAATTTATCTGTTGAAATCAGCGGACGAAGAATAGGTGTATTTGTTACTGCGTTTATTGCTGTTAAACTTTCAAGCGTTTGACTCGCTACTTGCCCCAGACTTTCACCCGTTACAATAGCAAGTGCACCAATTTCCTCACGCACCTGATCAGCAACCTTCAACATCATTCGGCGTGTTGTAGTCATCGATACGTTAGAAGGTACTTTTTCTTTAATAAGAACTTGTATTTCAGTAAAAGGAATGACATGTAAACGAATACTAGCACCAAATTTTGTTAATTCATTGGCAAGCACTTTAACTTTTTCCAATGAATTTTGGCTTGTATAAGGTGGACTAAAGAAGTGAATTGCCTCTAATCGCACACCACGCTTCATCATTAAATAACCTGCAACAGGGCTATCAATACCGCCAGATAGCATTAATAAAGACTTGCCATTTGATCCTACAGGCATTCCACCTGCACCAGGAATGACTTGTGCCATCATATAAGTTGCATCATGGCGAACTTCTACACGCAGCTCAATATCAGGCTGCTTCACTTTAACGGATAAATTTTGAAATTGTGGTAAAACATAGCCCCCGATCTCACGTTGGATGGCATGAGATTCTAAAGGAAATGTTTTATCAGTACGTTTTACCTCTACTTTAAATGTATGTGGCTCGTCTTTAAATGTCTCCATAATCGTGATAGCAAGCTTTTTCATACTGTCCATATCTTTTTCGCATGCAGCAACAGGGCTAAATGATTGAATACCAAAAATTTTAGGTAAACCTGTAATTAGCATTTGCATTTGTGCTTCGTCTTCTATGGCAATAAACATACGGTCGCGTTCTGTGCGAATATGCAGTTGACCTAAATCTGCAAAGGCATGACGAATATTTTCACGTAAGCGGCGGATAAAATCCATTTTGTTGCGACCTTTTGTAGAAAGCTCACCATATCTAATTAAAATTTCTTTCCAAATCATTTACTTATTTTCTCCTTTGAGTTCCAACATTACTTCTGCTAGTACTTGTTTAAAGTTTTCTATATCTTCTATTGTGTTATGTGCGCCAAAGCTAAGGCGAATCACACCTTTTTTATAATGCTCATCAAGGTGAAGCGCCTCGACTACATGACTTGTTTTCGTTTGCTTGGAAGAACATGCACTTGATGTCGACACAATGACACCACGTTTTTGCATAGCATTAATAATGACTTCCCCTTTTAAATCTCGAACACTAAATGACACAATATGCGCAGCTCCCTGTGGGGTTGATAAAACATGGACTGCTTCGCCGAAACTTTCTAGCTGAGTGCGGATTTCATCTTGCCATTGACGGTATTTATTTGTGCGTTCGTTCATTGTTTCAACAGCAAGTCGAGCCGCTTTCGCTAAAGCAACAGCTTGCGGAACTGCTACAGTACCACTACGCATACCAAATTCCTGACCTCCACCAAGAGCCAATGGCTGCCATCTTATGGGTTTACGGAATGCTAACACTCCTGAGCCTTTAAAGCCATGTATTTTATGGCCAGAGATAGAAATACAGTCAGGTCCTTCTTCTTTAAAGGATATTGCTAATTTCCCAAAGCTTTGCACAGCATCAACATGAAAGGCAGCACGACTCATTTCATGAATCATTTTTGCAGCTTCCTTTATAGGCTGAATTGCACCCATTTCATTATTCACATGCATGATGCTAACTAAAATTGTTTCTTTTCGTATTTTAGTACGAAGCTCATCTAGAGAAATCACACCATTTCGATCTACACGAAGATATTCAACATCATAGCCCTCTTTTTCAAGCTGTTTCATTGTTTCTAGCACTGATGGATGTTCGATTTCAGTCGTTAAAATATGCTTTCCTATATGCGTATTACTACGTGCTATGCCAAAAATAGCAGCATTATTTGATTCTGTACCACCTGAAGTAAATAGCACATTTTTTGCCTCTGTCTGCAAAATATCTGCTACTTGCTCACGCGCACGTATTAATAAATCATTTGCTTCAACACCCATAGCATGAATGGAAGCTGGGTTGGCATAATACTGCTCATTCACAACCATAAATGCCTGCATAACCTCTTTTAATGGCTTAGTTGTTGCACTATTATCTAAATAAATTGTATTAACCATAACTTTTCACACACTTTCAAAACGTTGATTTAACGGTATTTATCATAACGCAATCTTTGGCGATTGACCACTAACTTTAACGATTCTTTAAATTTTAATTGATATCCTACATTTTTTTCACCATCGTGACAAACTCTGTTGGTGTACTAAATTCAATTGCTTTCACAAAACCAAATTTTTCATAAAGATGAATTGCTCTCTTATTAAATAGGGCAACTGTTAAACGTAATGGTAGATGATGTTCTTCTTGAACTGTTTGAACAATAAACGAAAAAAATGTCGTTCCTAATCCTTGACCTGTTAGATTTGGCTTCATACCAATTCCAATATCTATACAGTATTCTTCATACACTCCGATATCTTGCCCTTTTGGCACTTGTGCTGCCGTACCTGTACAATAATAGCCAATTAAATCACTATGATTATTAAAGATCGCAAAGTAAGGATTCTCAAGCATTTCTTTTACATTTTCACCCGATAATTCATTATTGTAAAAATTGTAAGGTGCTACATATTGCCATTGTAAAATTTCACTTGCAAAATGTTCATTCATTTCTTTGATCGACAGTTTCATACTGAATCACATCCTAATCTAAGCATAAATAGAAAGCTGTCTAAAAAGTAATCGCTATACTTTTTAGACAGCTCAAAATGTTATTTGAATTATTTTGCTATGAATTCTTCGGCAACCATTTCTTGAATACGCTTTAAGGCACCTGGCTCCATTTCTTCCACTGCAGTACCTGCTTCTTCTAAAGCCTTTGCATAACGGAATTGGTGGAAAGCCTCTTCTGCTTCTCGTAAACGTCCGTTCAATTTTGGGTTCGATGCGCGATGGCGATTACCGTACTGAATAATACGTTCGATGAGCATCACATTTTCTATTAACTCATGTGCCTTTACTTTAACATCCTCTACACAGAGTGTTGCTGCATTTAGATTATTATGAACAGTACCCATATTAAGTGGTACTTCTTGCAAGCTTTGCATGACAACATAGATGTGCTCTGCTGCCTCATCAAGTCTTGCATCCATCTCCTCAGGAATTCCTGGAATATTTGCCTTGTTCAATAAACGATCAGTATCCTGTAATATTTTCTTTAAGTTTTCGACTTGAGCGCGTGCCTTATTTTCATCTATTCGAAGTTTCTTCATTGTATTCGATAGATGACCTTGTTCTTCATGAATTCGTTCAAGCTCTTCACTAATTTCGATTAACTCTTCCTGTAAGCTAGAATAAGCTGATTTTTCTTCCCTAACTCGCATAGCTAATAGATCATAGCGACGTTGCAGTGCTTCCAATTGTTTTAAAGCGACTTTTGGAATTTCGGCATCTTTTTCATTTAAATGATAACTTTGCTGTACATACGTTGCCTCGTCATTCACTAATTTTGTTGAAGAAATGACATTGGTAATAGAACTTAATAAACGATCACAATTTTGATCTACATAATTTTTAGCAATAACCTCTTTTTCAAGTAAATCATAAAAATGGTCGATTTCTTCATTTATTTCTGTCACACGCGGTTTAACAACTTTTAAATTCAGCTCTGCAAGTTCGAGTTTTAATGCCTCAAATTCTTTTTCATATTTATTAAGTGCATCTGTCAATTCTAAATGCTGTAAATAGTAAGATTGGTCTTCCATTTCACGCTGACCATTACGCAATTCCTGAACCGCACCTGGTAGCTTTACTTGAATTTCTGTTAAGATGGTTGGAACATCATTAATATATTCGAATGTCTGCTGTGATTCTTGATTTAAGCTAATGACAATTTCTCGCGCTTGCAAATAATTACCTTCATTTGTTAGGACATCGAACTCTTCAAATTTTTGAACAAATGTCTCTAGCTTCTTCTCTAATGCAGGTAATGCTACACCGAATGAATGTTGATGAGCCAGCAATGTCTTTCTTGCAGAGCGATAGTATTCTTTTAATTGTTCGATTTCAATTCGATTTTTTTCTTCGCTGCCAATTAATTCATTCAGTTCTTCTAAAATTTTATTTTTATCTTGGTCGCATTTCTCAATGTAATCTTCAATTTCACGTTCTATAAAAGTTGCCCTTTTAAAACGAAGTCGATTAATTTGATCCTCAGCATCAAATAGAAGAGAATCGATTTTAGTCATATGTACGTCGATGACTTCATCCCAAGTATTACGCCATCGTTCAAACATTTCTTCCGTTTCACCGTTCATGTTTAAAGATTTTACTTTTGAAATTTCTTCATTTATAGGATTATGTTGTATTTGTAATTTTTCATTTTCTAGTTTTGCAATAATTGCAACATGTTTTCTTCGCATCATAAATCCTACTATGGC
The DNA here is from genome assembly GCF_019731275.1 of Lysinibacillus sp. K60. Lineage (NCBI taxonomy): Bacteria > Bacillati > Bacillota > Bacilli > Caryophanales > Bacillaceae > Lysinibacillus > Lysinibacillus sp. K60. The sequence continues at coordinate 191,020 of NZ_JAASJR010000004.1, forward strand.
TAAAATTAATAGTAGGATAATCGGAATGATGATATACTCCATCGTAAGCCTCCTATTCTACAATAAACGAATTGGCTAGTTGTATTTATTATATACTATGTTTTCGCCTTTTGTACTAAAATTTAAGTGTTTTTCAGAAAACTGTATTTTCGCTATTGAGAAATATTTAAATAGCGTATCTATAGAGCTAAAGGAGTGGTAAATTATGAAACGTGATGGGCATATACATAGTCCTTTTTGTCCACATGGCACTACGGATTCATTCCAGCAATATATTGAAAAAGCAATTTCTCAACATTTCACAGATATAACATTTACAGAACACGCCCCATTGCCCAAAAGTTTTGTCGATCCAACCCCGCAACAAGATAGTGGCATGAATCCTGATGATCTCATGTCTTACATTGAAGAATTGCAACATCTGCAACAACAGTATGCACAAGCTATTCGTATCCGCATCGGACTAGAAGTAGACTACATCCAAGGCTACGAACAAGAAACTCGTCAATTCCTTGATACCTATGGACATCTTTTAGATGACGCTATTTTATCAGTCCATTTTTTAAAATGGCAAGATACCTTTGTATGTATCGACTTTTCTTCTGAATGCTTTATTGATTTTTCAAAAAAAGTTGGCTCTGTTGAACAGGTTTATGATTTATATTATGATACTGTCCTACAATCGATTAGAGCAGATCTTGGTCCATACAAACCGAAACGGATTGGGCACCCATCACTTATTCATAAATTCCAACTAGCGCACAACGAAAAAATCAATGACATCCCACGTATCAAAGAAGTATTAGACAGCATGAAATTGGCGGGCTATGAATTAGATTTAAATAGTGCTGGTTTAAGTAAACAATATTGTCAGGAGCCTTATCCACCATTTGCTCTTATCAATTATAGTCAAACTATTAAACTACCATATGTATTTGGTTCAGATGCACATAGCGCAGAAGATTTACATCAACACTATAATGTTATATTACCAATATGAATAACTTTTAAACGAGGTGCTTAGTATGTTTACACAAATTAATTACGAAGGATCAATTGCTGACCAGTATCTGACATTATCAAAACAATTAGATGCACTATTAACTGGCGAAACCAATCAAATCGCCAATTTAAGTAATGCCTCCGCTCTGTTAAATCAATTTTTAACGAACATTAACTGGGTTGGGTTTTATCTCTTGCAGGATAATGAGCTTGTGTTAGGACCATTCCAGGGTCTTCCTGCCTGTGTTAGAATTCCTATTGGGCGTGGTGTTTGTGGTACAGCTGTGGCAACAAGAGAAACAGTTGTTGTAAAAGATGTACATGATTTTCCAGGACATATTGCCTGTGATGCTGCATCGCAGTCTGAAATTGTTATACCGCTAATGAAGCAAGATGAAATTATTGGTGTGTTAGATATCGATAGTCCTATCGTGAATCGATTTACAGAGGAAGATCGTAGTGGCCTAGAGGAATTTGCTAGAACACTCCTTAACCATTTATAATACAATATTAAAAATTGCCCTGAAATGTTTTATATTGTCATTTCAGGGCGATTTATTTAAACAACCATTTACATTTTGCATTATCAATTCTATGAATTCGTTTGGAACGATCCATTGTGAGTACAAAAGCGATTTTTCCCGCTGTTTTTCGCTTCATACAAGGCTGTATCTGCATGTAAAAACACAGATTGGAATGCTGGTCGATCTCGCTCATCCCATGTTATAAGACCCGCAGAAATGGTTACTTGTGGATCTGTGGCACTTGGGATGACTTCCACAATGGTTGATGCTAATTCTAAAGCTTCTTTTTCATCGATATTAGGGACATAGACAGACATTTCTTCTCCACCCCATCTTGCACAAATCCCACGACTTCCAATAGTCTCTTTTAATTGAACCGCAATCTGAACAAGAATTTTATCTCCAACTTGGTGACCATACGTATCATTAATGCGTTTAAAATTATCGATATCAATTAACAAAAACATACCCGATTGATCATATTCAAGTGATTTTTCTACAAACTGATCGAGGTAACTGCGAGCATACAATTTCGTTAAATGATCCAAATCGACCATTTCCTGAAGCTGTGTTCGTAAAATTGAGTTTGCAATGGCTAATGATGAATGGTGAATTAAAGATTGCATTAATTTGAAACTATCGAATGAAAAGAAATATGGCTCTTTATGTAAGACAATACTAAAACCATTAATCTTTTCCTCCATAAGTATAGGAATCGCCATAATAGAGCGATACTCAATTTGATTAGGAGTTAGACGGCTGAAATCGGCAACAAATAGTGGATCATTCGTTTGAGCAAAGTGCTGTTCAACATGTTTTATATAACATTGACCGTTTTCTGAATGGAACAGGGAGGTACTTGCACCTGTTATTTCAAATGTATCGTGTTTTTTAAATGCGAAACATACTTCCATTGGCTGAAAGGATTTCAGTAACTGCTTTTGTAGGAAAAGTAACATTTCATGAATGTCAATTCGCATATTTAAACGATGCGAAGTTTCATTGATGAGTTGTAAGTCACTTACGAGGCGATGCGATTGATGATATAACTTTGCATTTTCAAGAGCATTTCCTGAAGCTTGTGCCAACATCCGTACAAAATCTTTTTCGGTTGTTGAAAAAAGATAAGTGGTGGGAGCACTTACTTGCAAGATGCCATAAATAGCTTGCCTGCCCTTAATCGGTGCATTTAACAACCGACAATTTAAATCGCTCGCTAACTCTGTCGTTAACTCTCCTGATACAAAGGCTTCAATTGTAGCAGGTCTTTCTGATAAATAATCAAAAAGCTTAATATCGATGGTCGTGTGTCGATCTTGATCATTCGATAAAATAAGCTCCACATTAAACTCAGGAAAATTATCCCGTATATTTTTTAATACGTTTTCTAAAATTAAATCAATATCCATTGTTGAATGAAATAAGTCAGTCATGTTATATAGTTTTCTATATTGGTCTTCATTTATTTTGACATCTAAATTGTCTCTAATCATTTGAAGAACCTTTGAAAGTATTTCTATACACTCTTCACCATACTCCGAGGTCATAAAGTCTGTCCAAGACTCTGTTGCCTCCACAAGTAATATACCAATGGGATTTTTGCCCTCTGCTTGGAAAAGCACCATATCTGTCATCATTGAATAGGCCTGTCTTGCTTTCAATACATAAGGAATTTTCACTACTTTTTGTTGATAAAAACTAGCTTCGATCATCAGCCATGACACAGCATTTAGCTTTGTTTCAATTGTTAATGAAGCCATCTCTTCGATTGGGATTAAGGAATTACCTTCAAAACTAAGAAAAGCAGCATTATCAATTTTCAAGCGCTTCTTTAGAAACTGTTTCAATGAACAAAAATACCCATTAAAACTAGTTTGTTCTTCATAAGAACTCACCCAAAAGCTCAAAACATCAGATTTTATATATTTTAGCGTTTGTAAATGGTCTGTCATGAAATCACCTTTTCTATATAACGTCCAAATCAATTACTATTAACTTATAATATATTATACATAATTTGTGTCATTTTGACTATGTAATTATCCCTTACTTTTACAATTTACATAACACAGCGTATCATTAACTATTCCCATATTATTCAAAATAGGTAATGAGGAATTTCCTACTATGTTCTTTTATATTTTTTTACTAGCTAATAATTGACGTCCTTGTCCTAAGCAGTTACAATGGAGTTTGTGTAAAATAAACGCAGCAGTGGTATAAGCTTATGATTGTATTTTATTCCTCTATTTTCTGATGTACAACTACTTAGATGATCAGTAATGAAAATTAGATGGTGTATTGTGTAACCTAACGGCTGCATAGGCGAAAGTACATGAAAATAAAATGCGTGTAAGAACGGGTACTACTGGTTTTTGTTTTACAACAAAAAAACCAAATTTAAAGGAGGAGACAACAATATGTCTCGTTATACAGGTCCATCTTGGAAATTATCACGTCGTCTTGGTATCTCACTAAGCGGTACAGGTAAAGAAATCGAAAAACGTCCTTACGCACCAGGACAACACGGTCCAAACCAACGTAAAAAATTATCAGAATACGGTTTACAACTTCAAGAAAAACAAAAACTTCGTCATATGTATGGTATGAACGAACGTCAATTCCGTACTCTATTTAACCGCGCTGGTAAAATGAAAGGTGTTCACGGTGAAAACTTCATGATCCTTCTTGAAACTCGCCTTGACAACTTAGTTTACCGTTTAGGTTTAGCTCGTACTCGTCGTGGAGCTCGTCAATTAGTTAACCACGGTCACATCTTAGTAGATGGCAAACGCGTTGATATCCCATCATACAGCGTAAAACCAGGTCAAACGATTTCTCTTCGTGAAAAATCTCAAAACCTTGCTGTAGTAGTAGAAGCAATCGAAGTAAACAACTTCGTACCTGACTACTTAACATTTGATGCTGACAAAAAAGAAGGTACATTCACTCGCCTTCCAGAACGTTCTGAATTATCAGCTGAAATCAACGAAGCATTCATCGTAGAGTACTACTCTCGTTAATCAGTTTGCACTGCAAATAATGCTAATAAAAACCCTGAAATCCCTTGCATCCCAAGGCTTCAGGGCTTTTTTATTTTTCAACGTTTGATCGTCCTGATCCTACTTCCTATGAACAATCAATTAGAACCTACGTTTTTTCTTGCTTTTAATCATTAATGCAGAAACTAATCCCGTACCGAGTATTGTAGCAAGTAGGAGGAAGGCTACAGTAAAGAAATTGTTTGAAATAAACAGATATGAACGGTGCAACACTTGTTCCAGCAAATAATATTACTGTGTACATAGAGATTGCAATCCCTCCCATATTCCAACCTAACTGTTTAACAAGCGCCACTAATAAAGGGACAGCAAGTGCAATCCCACCAACAAATAAAATACTCATGATTGTTAAACCAGCCTAACTATAAATTTAAGCGAAAGCAAGAATTTATATTTCCACTAATTTCTCCAAAATGATGCACTACTTTTTCAGCACAGACGCATTGCCCCAATTATTATAATTAACAATAATTTTCCCATCTTATATTGTGACATTTTTATGTACTTTAAAATAGCAATTACATAGTTTCAATATAATATAATCACTACCTTTATATTAAAAACAAAATATCAGTTATTTACTATTCATTAGGTCATCAAAATAGAACTGTTTTCCAAAAAATATAATTTACTTTCATAGTAAAATATTTTTAAAACCTTTTTAAATTCAATATTCTACTACAAAACAACATTCCCCCCTTCTTTCACCGCCTTAACTTTTTTGTAAAATAATAACACGAAAAAAATTAACAATTTTAATAAAAATACGAGTTGAACTTTTACAAAAAATAGAATACGATGAATTGCGAAAGGTGGTTCACCATCATTCAAGCAATAATAATTTTTTAAAAGGGGTTGGAAATATGTCAGACGTTCTAAAGCAATTTGTTATGCCGAAAACAAACTTATTTGGACCTGGAGCAATTCAAGAAGTTGGTAAACGCTTAAATGATTTAGAAGTGAAAAAGACATTAATCGTAACAGATGAGGGCCTACACAAATTAGGTCTCTCAGAACAAATTGCAAACATCATTACAGCTGCTGGAATTGATGTAGCAATTTTCCCTAAAGCAGAACCAAATCCAACAGATCAAAACATTGAAGATGGTATTTCCGTGTATCATGCGGAAAACTGCGATTCTATTGTTTCTCTTGGAGGAGGCAGCGCACACGATGCAGCAAAAGGTATCGGACTTATTGCTTCGAATGGTGGACGCATTCATGATTATGAAGGCGTTGACAAATCACAAAATCCACTTGTGCCATTAATTGCAATTAATACAACTGCTGGTACTGCCAGTGAAATGACTCGTTTCACTATTATCACGGATACAGCACGCAAAGTAAAAATGGCCATTGTTGATAAGCATGTGACACCGTTACTTTCTATAAACGATCCTGAATTAATGATTGGTTTACCTCCTGCTCTTACGGCAGCTACTGGGGTTGATGCACTAACACATGCTATTGAATCATTCGTTTCTACGAATGCTACACCAATCACGGACGCATGTGCTGAAAAGGTCCTTCAACTAATCCCTGAATATTTACCTCGTGCCTATGCAAATGGAGCTGATATAGAAGCTCGTGAACAAATGGTATATGCACAATTTTTAGCGGGAATGGCCTTTAATAATGCATCACTTGGCTATGTTCATGCAATTGCTCATCAATTGGGTGGTTTCTATAACCTACCGCATGGCGTGTGCAACGCAATTTTATTGCCACATGTTTGTCGATTTAATGTCACAGCACGTACAGAGCGCTTTGCTCGTATCGCTGAATTATTAGGAGAAAATGTAGAAGGTTTAAGTAAGCGCGATGCCGCTGAAAAGGCTATTACAGCTATTGAGAAGTTATCACAAGATTTAAATATTCCTAGCGGCTTCCGTGAATTAGGTGCAAAAGATGAGGATATTGAGATCTTAGCAAAAAATGCATTGTTAGATGTGTGTGCTGAGACGAACCCTCGTAAAGCAACACTAGAGGATATCAAACAAATCATCACAAATGCAATGGGTCCTATTGTGAAAAAAGAAGAGTCACTCGAGGCAGTTGCCCTTTCTTAATCGATGGTTTCCTATAAGCCTATACAAAGGGTGGAGAAAACAAATGTTTTCTCCCCTTTTTTTATGGGCTCGATACACACACGTTGTCTATCACGGGAACTCTCGCTATACTTTTCTTAAAAAGAATAGGAGAAAACAATAATGCGTTTAATTTCAATTTGTCCTAGCAATACAGAATTAGTCGCCTATTTAGGGCTGACAGACCAGCTCGTTGGAGTTGATGATTATTCCGATTGGCCATCCTCGGTTAAAGATCTACCACAGCTTGGGCCTGATTTATCAATTAACATGGAGGCATTAGAGGCACTACAGCCTGATCTTGTTCTGGCTTCCTTGAGTGTACCTGGTATGGAAAAAAACATTGAGGCACTAAAAGAAAGAAATATTCCTCATATTATTTTTAATGCAAACTCATTAGAAGAAATTGCGCAAGATCTTCTGACACTCGGGAAAGCTTGTCAAGTGGAGGAACAAGCAAAGAAAATTGCTGAAGAGTACATGCATTCCATCGAAAAAATGTATTCCATTGCACAAACAATTCCGAAGAAACCTACCCTGTATTGGGAATGGTGGCCGAACCCTATTTTTACTCCTGGGAAAATAAATTGGCTAACAGAAATTAGCGCTCTTGCCGGTGGCATTAATCTATTTCAAGATGTTGAGCTTGCTAGTGTTCAAACAGATTGGACAGATGTTGTTAAACGCCAGCCTGACTATATCATGATGGCTTGGGTTGGTGTAGCATTTGAGCGTATCCAACCTGCTAATTTATTAAAACGTCCATATGCCAAAGAGTTACATGCCATTCAATCGGAACAGCTCCATGTAATGGAAGAATGGCTGTATTGTCGCCCTTCTCCACGACTTATTGAAGGTGCTATAAAGCTTGGAAAAATACTGCATCCTAAAGAATATGAACAAATAAAACCTCCAAGTTTCTTATGATTAAAAAACCACATCCAACTTTTTTTGGGATGTGGTTTTGCAAATAGAAATTATATAAATTTCACCATATGATATTTTTTCTTACCTCGTCGAACAATGCTAAATGCATCCTCTAAACGATCCTTCGCATCGACTACATATTCTAAATCCGTTACCTTTTCACCGTTTACACTAATTGCACCATTTGATACATCTTCACGTGCTTGACGTTTGGAAGAGGAAATGCCCGCCTCCACAAGTAGCTCCACAATGTTTTTATCATCTTTAGCCATTTCAATAGAAGGAACATCTTTAAAAGCATCCTTCATTTCTTCAGCTGAAAGTGCTTTTAGATCTCCTGAGAATAATGCAGCTGTAATACGGATGGCTTGCTCTAATGCCTCTTGACCATGTATTAAACGAGTCATTTCTTCAGCTAGTGCCTTTTGTGCCTTACGTAAATGTGGCTCCTCCTCTACAGATACGGCTAAAGCTTCAATTTCTTCACGAGATAGGAACGTGAAGATTTTTAAGTATTTTATGACATCTGCATCAGCTGCATTGATCCAGAATTGGTAGAACTCATATGGAGATGTTTTCTTACTATCTAGCCAAACAGCACCACCTGCTGTTTTACCAAACTTTGTGCCATCTGCCTTGGTTACTAATGGAATCGTAATTCCAAAGGCTTTCGTTTCTTCCTCGTGTGTTTTACGAATAACCTCTAACCCTGTTGTAATATTACCCCATTGGTCAGAGCCACCTACTTGAATACGGCAATTGTAGTGATTGTATAAATGATTGTAATCAATACCTTGAATTAACGTATAGGCAAACTCTGTAAATGAGATTCCTGTATCAAGACGAGAAGCAATCGTATCTTTTGCTAACATGTAGTTTACGTTAATTAATTTCCCATAATCACGTAAAAACTCAATTGTGTTTATATTACCAATCCAGTCACGATTGTTCACAAGCTGAGCACCATTGCCATCTTCTGCAAATTCGAAAATACGTTCTAATTGACTACGGATTCCTTGAACGTTTTTATCGATTTGCTCTACTGTCTGTAATTGACGCTCTTCTGAACGGCCAGACGGGTCACCGATCATCCCTGTTGCACCACCAACAAGTAAAATTGGACGGTGGCCTGCTTTTTGGAATCGACGAAGTGTTAACAATGGAACAATATGTCCAATATGCATGGAGTCAGCTGTTGGATCTACCCCACAGTATAAAGATACGGATTGTTCATTTAATAATTTTGCCATGCCTTCCGCATCTGTTTGTTGGTATAGCAAACCACGCCATTCTAAATCTTGTAATAATTCGTTTGTCATGTTCATTCCTCCTAAAATGGTTAAATTCGTTACGTGCATGGACATGTTTAAATAAAAAAAGTCCCTACACGCAAACAATTGCATGCAGGGACGTTAAGTTGCAAACTAACGCGGTACCACCCAGCTTGAAGATGTCATCCACCTTCCACTTCATTCAGCCGCCTTTATCGCAGGCGCGCACGTCTAAGCTCCAAGTACGTAATTCGTCTCTACATTATGACCAGTTTTCACCAACCACCGGCTCTCTAAACAGGGAATATAGACACTACTGCAAACTCTTCATCACCAGAAAACTATAAACATAATTTTATACGATTCTTTTTCAAAGTCAATAACTATGTTCGTGCCAAAACAATATGTGCTATAATAGACAAGATTTTAGGAGGTCGATACATTGAAAGATTGGATTGAAAAAATCAATGCAAAGATCGATGAATTACTTGAACAAAAATGGATGAAGAAATTACGTATTTCAGGTAGTGTTACCTGGAACTTATTTTTACTATTTTTAGTCTTTGCATTGGTTGGCACTGTATTTGTCGGTTCAGTTGGAGCTGGTTATTTTGCTTCTCTTGTGAAAGAAGAACCCTTACGCTCAAAACAAGAGTTAAGGGATCAAATTTTTAGCTATGAAGAAACCAGTGAGATTTATTTTGCCAACGATATTTATATTGGGAAATTAAGGACAGATTTAGATCGACGTGAAACTTCGCTTAGCAATGTTGCACCAGAGGTCGTGAATGCTGTTCTGGCAACAGAAGATGAATATTTTCGAGAGCATAACGGAATTGTTCCTAAAGCGGTTGTTCGTGGGTTATTACAAGATGTCACTAACTCTGCAACGCAAACAGGTGGTTCTACACTTACCCAGCAGCTTATTAAAAACCAAGTACTAACTAATGAAGTATCATACGAGCGTAAAGCTAAGGAAATTTTACTGGCGATGCGTTTAGAACATTTTATGACGAAGGAAGAAATATTAGAGGCTTATTTAAATATCATTCCCTATGGTCGTAACTCTTCAGGACGAAATATTGCAGGTGTTGAAACAGCTGCGGAAGGAATTTTTGGCGTAAAAGCAAAAGAATTGTCTCTTCCTCAAGCTGCGTACATAGCTGGTATTCCACAGGCACCATTTGCTTATACACCATTTACAAATACAGGTGAACTGAAAAGTGAAGAAGCTTTGAAACCAGGTATTGATCGTATGAAAACAGTACTTTATCGTATGAAAGAAGCTGGTTATATTGATGATGCACAGTATAATGAAGCGTTAAACTATGATATTGCTGCTGATTTCCGTGGACCAGAAATGCGCGCGGAGGATCGATATCCTTGGTTGACTTATGAGCTTGAAGCTCGTGCAAAAGATATTATTGCTGAAAAACTAGCAAAAGATGATGGGATTGACCCAGAGCGCTTAAAGTCAGAAAAGAAATTAAAGGATAAATATACGATTTTAGCAGATCGTGATGTTCGCTCAAAAGGCTATCGTATTTATTCAACCATTAATAAAGATATGTATGATGCAATGCAAAAAGCAGCAAAAGACTTCCAGTATTATGGTCATACGTATACTGGTAAAGGGAAAGACCCTGTTACTGGTGAAGAAATTGATATTGAGATGCCAGTACAGGTAGGTAGTATTTTAATAGAAAATACGACAGGTCGCATTTTAAGCTTTGTTGGTGGTCGAGACTTTAAAACCACTCAAGTAAACCATGCAACACAAGCTTATCGTTCTAACGGTTCTACAATGAAACCATTACTTGTTTATGGACCTGCCATTGAGTATGGCGTAATCGGTGCGGGTAGCCCATTAGTTGACGTGAAATTCTCAGTCGGTTCTTGGAGTCCAAGTAACTATATTACGAGTGATGAGCGAGGTCTTATCCCAGCACGTGAAGCTTTAGCAGATTCTCAAAACATTTCAGCACTACGTTTATATAATGATATTATTAGTAGACGCCCTGCAGATTTGTTAGTAAAAATGGGATTCTCAAAATTACATCCCGATGATTTTACTAACCTAGCAACTGGGATCGGCGCTTTAAGAGAAGGAACTACTGTTGAAGAAAATACAAATGCCTTTGCTACCTTTGCAAATGGTGGCCAATTCATTGACGCTTATATGATTGATCGAATTGAAGACCAAGAAGGTAATATTGTTTACCAACATGAAGTAGAACCTGTTCAAGTATTTAGCCCAGAAACATCTTATATCGTGACAGATATGTTACGTGATGTTCTCACTAAAGGAACAGGGACAATGGCACGAAATACATTAAAGTTCTCTTCTGATTTTGCTGCAAAAACAGGGACTTCTCAAGAATATAAAGATGTTTGGTTAGTTGGTTATAACCCTAATGTATCTCTTGGTGTTTGGATGGGTTACGATCAACCTCGTACACTTTATGCATTTAACAATACCTATTTACAGCCAAGCGTTCGGGTGAATAAGCTATGGGGTACTTTAATGAATGCCGTTTACGATGCGGACCCTCAGCTAATTGACCCACCAACAAGTTTTAAGGCGCCTAAAAATGTTGTGACTGCGTCATTCTGTGGCATTTCCGGCATGGCCCCTTCTGCAGCTTGTGCTAGCGCAGGTCTTGTACGCTCAGATTTATTTAATGCGAAAGTATTTTTACCCTCACAACCTGATGATAGCTTAGCCTCTTCAAGTGTTGTGACGATTAAAGGAAAAACTTATAATGCGTTGCCAAATACACCAGCCGAGTTTGTAAAAGCAGGTGGCGCAGGCATTAATCAAGACTTTATTAAACGAATGTTAGGTAGACTTGGCGGGAACCCTGCTAGTCTGTTACCAAAGAATTCTACATTGTCGAATTCATCTGTATCAGCTGTTGATTTCCCAGCAGATGGTAGCCCTCCAGCAGCTGTCTCAGCTTCAGTAAATGGCTCTACATTATCATGGTCAGAGTCATCGAATGATGTTGTTGGTTATCGTATCTACAACGTTACGAATGGCGGTAATACACTTGTAACGTCCGTACTAGAGTCAACACAAAGCATTACGGTTGCTAGTGGACAAGCTTATGTAGTGGTCGCTGTAGATATTACAGGTTTAACATCACCACACTCCAATGTTGTGTCTACTGGCGGTAGTGAAAACGAACCTGACCCAGAGGAAAACGACCAAGAACCAATACCACCTACAACGCCACCTACTAATGGCAATGGTAATGGTTCGGGTAGTAACGGCAATGGCTCCAATAACGGGAACGGGTCTGGTAATAACGGCAATGGCTCCAATAACGGTGATGGTTCTGGTAGCAACGACAATGGCTCCAATAATGGAAATGGATCCGGAAGCCATGGTGATGGATCTGATAACCCTGGAGATGGCACAAACGGAGGAGACAATGGTAATACCACTACTCCAACTGAAACGTCAAGGCGCTAATCCATTATGCCTTAGCAAGCATTTGTAGTAGATAATCAATTAAACAGACTTACTGCATTTTACTTATGAATTGTAGTTAGTCTGTTTTTTTGTCATTATTAAGAGGACTACTATTTTGAAGGGGTGAAAATATATGAACATATTGATTTTAGGAGGCACGCGTTTTTTTGGAAAAAAGCTAGTTGATCTTTGTATTCAAAATGGACATAATGTAACGATTTTAACACGTGGTCAAAGTGGCAATCCCTTTGGTACACATGTTAAGCAATTAGTAGTAAATCGTAATGATCGTGATGCTTTAGAACAGGCACTAGCCAATACAACATGGGACATTGTCTATGATAATATTTGCTATGCGCCCAACGAGGCACAAGCGATTTGCGAGATATTAAAAGGGAAAACGAAAAAGCTGGTCTTTACTTCTACTCTTTCAACCTATGAGGTAGATGGTAAAATGAAAAAGGAAGAAGACTTTGATCCATACCAGTATCAAATTCGCATGGGACATCAAGAGCAATTTTCTTATGGAGAAGGAAAACGACAAGCGGAGGCAGTATTATTCAAAGAAGCTTCATTCCCAGTCGTAGCTGTACGTTTCCCAATTGTGATGGGTGAAGATGATTATACTCGACGTTTACATTTCCACGTTGAACATATTTTACAGAATCAGCCGATTACTTTACCGAACATTGATGCAAAGATGAGTTATATTACAGATGAAGAAGCAGCTGAATTTTTATACTTTGCGGGTGTTACTCCTATTGAGGGACCATACAATGCTACCGCATCAGGGGCAATGTCTCTCAAAGATCTAATTGCTCTAATCGAAGAAGCGAGTGGTCAGCGCGCAAAAATTTCCCTCATTGGTGGTGATGAGGAATCACAGTCTCCTTATGGGGTGCCTGCTGATTGGTATATGTCCAATGCAAAGGCCGAGAAGGCAGGATTTACGTTTAGTCAGCTTGAAGATTGGCTACCAAAATTAGTGACAACATTAGTAAAACAGCTACAGTAGCATTTATAGCGCAAAGAATCTACTAGATACTAGCAGATTCTTTGTTCATTCCTAATTTCAAAGGGATTTTTGCCGCTGGTGCCTCACTTTCATTGCTTAAGTGTATCACGGTAATATGTTCTTTAAAATAGTTACTGCTTTATCAATCTCTTCCTTTGTGACCGTTAATGGAGGCAAGAGACGAATAACTGTTGGCCCTGCCCCTACTAATAAAAGACCACTTTCTTCCGCTGCCGCGATATAAGGCGCTATTTCCGTGTCCCCACAGCCAATCCCTAACAAGAGACCCTGACCTTGAACAGTATAGCTAGAAGGTAAATGAGACCTTAGTTGTGCCACAAAATAGGTAGATATTTCTCGTACATGCTGTAAAAAATCCGGCTCAAACACATGATTCAAAACAGCTTGTGCCACATTCATCGCAAGAGGGTTTCCACCAAATGTTGTACCATGTGTTCCTGGACTAAATGTAGCATGAAGCTCAGCAGTTCCGAGCATTGCACCAACAGGGAAACCACCACCTAAGCCTTTTGCCAAAGTTATGATATGTGGCTTTAATACCGTTTGTTCAAATGCATAGCGTGTTCCTGTTCGCCCAATGCCCGTTTGCACTTCATCAACAATTAGTAGTATACCTTGCTCCTCACAGACTTTTGCAATAGCTGCTGCAAATTCTGCCGATACACTATTAACGCCACCCTCTCCCTGAATCATTTCTAACATTATAGCTGCCACAGAATCATCAACGGTTGCTTCAAGTGTAGCAGCATCATTAAAGGGCAAAATCGAAAATTTTTCTACGAGTGGTCCAAAGCCATTATGTACTTTGCCTTGACCTGTTGCAGACATTGCTCCAAAGGTACGACCATGGAATGATTTTTCAAATGTAATAATATGATGTTTGCCTGTATGCTTACGAGCTAATTTAATGGCCGCTTCATTAGCCTCAGCCCCGCTATTACAAAAAAAGGCATGTGAAAAGTGTGTATTAGCAATTAATTTTTCTGCCACCTTTTCCTGACCTGGTATTTCAAAAAGATTTGAAATATGCCATAGCTTTTCGCTTTGCTCTTGAAGTGCCTGTACAACGGCTGGATGAGCATGTCCAAGACTCACCACAGCAATGCCACTAGTAAAATCCAAGTATTGCTTCCCTGTTGAATCCTCAACAATTGTCCCCTGACCTTTGACAATTTGTGCACGACGCTTGCCGTAATTCTCAAATAAAACACTCATCTTATCATCTCCACTATCATTTAAAATAGTTTCTTTCAACAACTATACTTCTCAAGCTATCCTATTTAGAACACTAGGAAGAAAGAAGTTCACTTGTGGCTACAATTGTTGTACCAATTAAAGTTGCACCTACGATTTGTACAGAAGGAATCCCTGCCCGTAAACAGTCAATCGCTCCTTGCACTTTCGGAATCATTCCACCGTAAATATGGCCCTGCTCTGTCCATTGATCTATAAGACTAGGTGTAGCTATTGCTTGATATTCATCTTCAATACGGATACCACTCACATCCGTCACGAGTAGTAAGCTATCTGCTCCGACGGCTAAAGCAATTTCACTGGCTACCGTATCGCCATTAATATTAAGAGCCTGACCTGCTTCGGTGGCACCTACGCAGGCAATAACAGGTACAATCCCTACACCCATTAAAGCTTCCAATAAGGATGTATTGATATTTTTAATAGCTCCGACATAGCCATAAGTCTCTTGATCTAAAAAATCTACGACCATCAACTGACCATCAAAGCCATTTAATCCGATGGCTGCTATACCAGCTGTTGTTAACTCATGAACTAATGCAGTGTTTACTTGCCCTATTAGGGTCGATTGGACAACTTTAATTGCAGCCTCGTTCGTGACACGTATTCCATTTAATGTATGTGATTGTATGCCTTGGACAGCTAATTCTCGATTTATGGCTGGCCCACCTCCGTGGGTAATAATCAGCTGTACTCCACTCTCTTGTAATCTTTTAAAATTATCAAAGAAAGCCTCATTTAAACCTTCCAGTGTACTGCCCCCAAGCTTAATGACCATACGTTTATGAGCGGTATGATGCATTGATTTGAACATAGTCATATGTTAAGTCACATCCCCAAGCATGCCCCTTACCATCACCCACACCAAGGGACACATAGATTTTTACTTCATGCATTTTTAATATTTGAATTAACTCATCCTCAGAAAAAGGAATTGGTTCACCGTTTTCTACCATAGTAGCACCACCGATTTGGATGGTAATTTTATCTGGATCAACTGTTGCGCCACTATACCCTACTGCTGCAATAATACGCCCCCAGTTAGCATCACAGCCGAAAACAGCAGTCTTTACAAGTGGTGAACCAACGACTGTTTTTGCAATTTTACGTGCCTCCTCGTCTGAAATTGCACCAACAACTTCCACTTCGATAAGCTTCGTTGCTCCTTCACCATCTTTGGCAATCATTTTTGCTAAATCTTCCGCTACTGTTTGCAAAGTGTAAAAGAAATTTTGCCAATCTGGATGCTCTGGTGTTAAAGAATTATTCCCTGCCAAGCCATTAGCCAATATTACCACTGTGTCATTAGTGGACGTATCCCCATCAACTGTAATAGCGTTAAATGTTAAATTAGTAATAGTCGATAAAGCTGCTTGCAACACCTCAGATTCAATATTGGCATCTGTTGTAATAAAGCCTAGCATTGTGGCCATATTAGGTTCGATCATACCTGAACCTTTTGCTACACCTGCAACAATAACTTCCTTGCCATCCACAGTTGTACTATAGCTTGTGTTTTTCATGACGGTATCTGTTGTCAAAATAGCCTGTGCAAAGTCAATCGCACTTTCTAAATTGTCCTTTGGCTCTAACTGTAGAATACCGTTTGCTACTGGCTCTAATTTCATCATTTCTCCAATAACACCCGTCGAGCAAACTCCCACCAAATTTGGTGCAATCCCTAATTTTTCCGCAGCTAGCGCTTGCATTGTTTGGGCATCTTTTACACCTTGTTTACCTGTACAAGCATTCGCATTGCCTGAATTGACGATCATCGCTTGCATTTTCTTAGTTGCATAAACAACTTCCTTCGTAACTTTTAATGGTGCTGCTTGCACAGCGTTTGTAGTAAAAACACCCGCAACACTTGCTGGGACTTCACTTACCAAAAGGGCTAAATCCTTTTTCTTATGCTTTAAACCACAGTGTAATCCAGCTGCCTTAAAGCCTTTTGGTGAAACAATATTTTTACTTGATAATTTTTTCATTAGAGTCGTTGAAGTGGTAACTGTCATCCGAAATTCCTCCTTAGATTAATAAATAAGAGAAGCATACAGTTTCCTGCATGCTGTTAAATAAAGAACGGTACGACATCTAGCCCTGTCGTTTGGGGTAAGTCAAATTGCACATTCATATTTTGGATAGCTTGCCCTGCTGCTCCTTTGACAAGGTTATCAATTACACTAACAATTGTAGCGCGATTTGTACGGGGATCTACTTTCGCTAGAATGTCACAATAATTTGATCCCTTGACACGATTTGTCCCTAAACTAGATGCATCCGTAACGATTCGAACAAATGGGTGATTCTCATAGGTTGCCTGTAAGCAAGTGATCAATTGCGACTCTGTAATTCCCTGCATTACTGGTGCATAGGAGGTCGCCAAAATTCCCCTAGTCATTGGAACCAGATGCGTATTAAAAGTAACCTTTGTATCTGCTTGAGCAAACATGGAAAGTGCCTGTTCAATTTCGGGAATATGTTGATGTGTATTTACTTTATAGATCGAAAAATTCTCATTTGTCTCACTAAAATGGGTAGTTTGTGAGGGCTTATTGCCTGCTCCTGAAATGCCACTCTTTGCATCAATAACTAGAAAACTAGGATCAATCAAACGTTCTTTTACAAGTGGTAGTAAGGATAATAAAACTGCTGTTGGGTAGCAACCCGGATTAGCAACGAGTGTTGCTTGACGTATAAGCTCTGCATTCCATTCTGTTAAACCATATACACTTTGTTGAACACTATGGAACGGTGCAGCTTTTTTGCCATACCAGGTTTCATAGCTTGCTAGATCTTTTAACCGAAAATCACCAGATAAATCGATTAGCTTTGGTCCTTTCCCAACCAAAGGCGGTAATAGCTCACTTGTCACTCCAGATGGTGTACTCGTAAAAACAACATCGAATTTTTCTAAAGTGTCATACGCTATCTTTTGTAACGGTGTATCAGCTATCCTAACAAGATGACCAAATTTCGAAGAAAATTGGACACCCTCTTCTGAAGAAGTAAATAAATCAATTCGTTCCACAGCTGGATGATTATGTAAAAATCGAATAAGTTCTAGACCACCATATCCAGTTGCTCCAACAATACCTACTTTCACTGCACTCACCTCTGAAATAAGTTAAAAATAGTATACGTCTGCATATTTATTAAGTCAACTGAATTTTTATTTAATTCATTGTTTTTTTGAAACAGATAATATTTCACCTACTCTCACTTCTATACTATTGTAAAAACAGAAAAAAGAAGGCAAGAATCCTTTCGCCCATCGAATGAATCCCTGCCTTCTTTTTATGCACATGTTGTATAAATATCAATTGATGTTTTAGATAATTAATTAATCTTCCATTGTTGATAAATCACCAGTTGGTAAATTTAATTCCCAAGCTTTCAAAACACGACGCATAATCTTACCACTACGTGTTTTTGGCAATTTATCTTTAAATTCTATTTCACGTGGTGCTGCAT
The DNA here is from genome assembly GCF_019731275.1 of Lysinibacillus sp. K60. Classification (NCBI taxonomy): domain Bacteria; kingdom Bacillati; phylum Bacillota; class Bacilli; order Caryophanales; family Bacillaceae; genus Lysinibacillus; species Lysinibacillus sp. K60. The sequence goes on from NZ_JAASJR010000004.1 coordinate 209,132, forward strand.
GTGCAGATAAACCTTTTTTAACAAAATCACGTATATCTTCAATTAATGCATCAGAAGGTTCAACCCCTTCTCGTAAGGATACAAAGGCTTTAATGATTTCGCCTCGCACCGGATCTGGTTTCCCGATAACACCTGCTTCAATTACATCCGGATGCTCAAGTAGCTTACTTTCTACTTCAAAAGGTCCTACACGTTCACCAGCCGTCATAATGACATCATCCACACGCCCCTGGAACCAGAAGTAACCTTCATCATCCATATAGGCAGAATCTCCAGAAACGTACCATTCTCCTTTCAGGAAATAAGACTCATAACGCTCTGGGTTTCCCCAAATTTGGCGCATCATGGCAGGCCAACCACGACGAATAGCTAGATTCCCCATTGTAAATGGTGGTACCTCATTGCCTGCATCATCTACAATCGTTGCATGAATACCAGGAAGAGGTTTCCCCATTGAACCTGGCTTAATATCCATCGAAGGATAATTACAAATCATATGTGCTCCCGTCTCTGTCATCCACCATGTATCATGTATACGATGACCTAGTTCCTCTACTCCCCAGCGAATAACTTCTGGATTTAACGGCTCACCAACAGACAGCACATGGCGTAAAGATGTTAGATCATAGCTTTCAAGCAAGCCACTACCTGCCCCCATCAGCATACGGAACGCTGTTGGTGCACTATACCACACTGTCACACTATAATCTTCAATAGCCTGATACCATGCTTGTGGTGAAAATCTTCCTCCGACGATTAGCATTGTTACACCGTTTAACCACGGACCAAAAATGCCATAGGCTGTTCCTGTAACCCATCCAGGATCGGCTGTACACCAATAAATATCATCTTCACGTAAATCAAGTACCCATTGCGTCGATTGATATTGCTGAATCATAGCATTATGGACATGCAATACGCCCTTTGGAGCACCTGTTGATCCAGAGGTATAGTGAAGAATCATCCCATCTTCTCTGTCTACCCACTCTATATCAAAATGAGCTGAAGCTTCTTTTAAATGTTTAGTAAAGTCTAGGATTTGAGCTGTTTCCTCAATGCCCTCCCCTACTAAAAAGATATGCTCCAATTTAGGTAATTTAGCTAAGGGTACACGTTCAAGTAAAGCGGGTGTCGTGACTAATACTTTCGCCTCACTATCAGCAAGTCGATCATACACGGCACCTTCCATAAAAGCTTCAAACAATGGTCCAACAATAACCCCCATTTTCAACGCACCTAATAATGAAAAATAAAGCTCAGGTGAACGAGGCATAAAAATAAATAAACGATCACCTTTCTGCAGATTAGTAGTCGTTTTAAAAACGTTTGCTGCTTTGTTTGTTAACCTTTTCATTTCATTAAATGAATATGCCTCTTTCCGTTTACCATCATTAAAATACAATGCCACCTTATTTTTGCGGTGTGTTTCGGTATGGCGATCAATGGCCTCATATGCCATATTCACTAAACCTGTTTCGCTCCAACTAAATGCCTTTTCCGTATCTGCCCAATTATGAGATTCTGCCACTTCTTCATAATTCGTTAAATGGTGTTGACCAGGTAAAGCCATTAACTTCTCCTTCATTTTCATCCCCATGAAAATACCCCTTTCTTTGCTTTTGTTTTTGACTAAATTTCAACAATCCCCCCTGTTGAAAATCAGAGAATTTTTCAAAAGCAAAATTGATATGTAGCATTTGTTATATAACAGTTATCCGTAGTATTAATGGTCGAATCCCTAATGGCACTACTTTTATCTGTTAAATAACAGAAGCAATATAATCTTATTTTACACGAATTAGGATGGATTGTCTCAATATTTTTATTTTTCCAAAAATACAGGTATATTTTGCAAAAATAAGCGTTTTTACGCAAGAAATCAGCTATAATGGAATTATTAAACTCAGGTGGTGTAATTATGGAACATAAAAAAACTTTTTTTTCTGTCACAAAGGAAACAAAGCATGGTACTGTGTATGTGGAAGGACCTGTGCCTCCAGAAAAATTAGCTACATATTCATTCCATGAAGGCTTGGTTGCCTTCAGACCTCCAAAACAGCAACAGCAGGCCCTTATAGAAATTGCTGGACTACCCGAAGGCCGAATTATTATTATTCGAAACCAAGATATTATTGTAGGCTATGTTACCTATCTTTACCCCGATCCACTTGAACGATGGGCAGAAGATCGTATCGATGACATGATTGAATTAGGTGCCATTGAAGTCATTCCAGACTACCGTGGTACTGGTGCTGGGAAGGCACTACTAGCCGTTTCATTTATGGGGGATGAAATGGAAGATTATCTTGTGATTACTACCGAGTACTATTGGCATTGGGATTTAAAAGGAACTGGTTTAAATGTTTGGGATTACCGCAAAATGATGGAGAAAATGATGAGCTCTGCTGGTTTCGAATATTTTGCAACAGATGATCCTGAAATTACATCACATCCAGCCAATTGCCTGATGGCACGCGAAGGAAAACGGGTGCCTCCTGAGACAATGGAAAGATTTGATAGACTTCGTTTTAGAAATCGTTTCATGTATTAAAACTAATACAAAGGGGATGCTTATATGATTGTAGAAGAAATTATGAATGATAAGCCTTATACATTAGCTCCTACCAATACAGTGCAGGAGGCACTAAAGTTAATGCGTGAAAAGAAAGTTCGTCATTTACCAGTTGTAGATGATGAACAACACGTTTTAGGAGTAATTACTGAACGAGATATTAAAGAGGTCTTGCCCTCATCTTTGCAGGATGAACCAAACTCTCCTATTTTTAATGCAAAAGTAGAGGATATTATGGTGAAAGACCCCCTTATAGGTCATCCACTAGATTTTGTTGAAGAGGTAGCACTGACGTTTTACGAATCAAAAATAGGCTGTTTACCTATCGTCTCTGGTGGAAAATTGGTAGGCATTGTTACCACAACAGATTTACTCTATACATATATAGAGCTGACTGGTGCTACAGAGCCTGGGTCAAAAATCGAGATTCGGGTATCCGATACACCGGGAGTTTTATTTGAAATTACAAAAATATTTCATCAACATCATGCCAATGTTCAAAGCGTCTTAGTTTATCCTGACTCTGAAAATACACAAAACAAAATTTTAAGCGTCCGAGTAAAAACACTAAATCCTTTAGCAATGATTGAAGATCTACGCAAAGAGGGCTTTGATGTCCTATGGCCAAATTTACCAGGTGTTTCACTATAATGAAAAAGGCTGTATTCGTTTACTCGCCAGAACAACTCGGATATAAATTTTCAGATACACATCCTTTCAATCATAAACGCTTGACGCTAACTATGGATTTACTAAAAAATATTAATGCTCTCGATGATGTAGATATTGTACCAGCACGTGTTGCAACGGAAGAAGAACTATTGCTTGCACATGACTCAAAATATATAGATATCGTAAAAAAAGCAGGGCATGGTGAATTATCAGAAGCACAATGTGAAAGCTACGGGATTGGCACTGAAGATACCCCCATTTTTGAAAATATGCATGAAGCAAGTGCACAGCTAGTTGGTGGAACTTTAACCGCTGTTGATTATGTAATGGAAGGAAAAGCCGAACACGCCCTTAACCTTGGTGGAGGACTCCATCATGGTTTCCGTGGTCGTGCATCAGGTTTTTGTATTTACAATGATAGCACAGTGGCTATTCGTTACTTACAGGAAAAGTACAACGCTCGTGTACTTTATGTAGATACAGATGCCCATCATGGGGATGGTGTCCAATGGAGCTTTTATGAGGATCCTAATGTTTGTACACTGTCCATACATGAAACTGGTCGTTATCTATTCCCTGGAACCGGAAATATTACTGAGCGTGGCAATGGTCAAGGCTATGGAACCTCCTTTAATTTTCCAATGGATGCATTTACTGAGGATGAAAGTTTTCTAGAGATCTATGAACAGTCAATGCGAGAGATTTTTGAATTTTTCAAGCCAGATGTTGTATTAACGCAAAATGGGGCAGATGCACATTATTTTGATCCATTAACACATTTACATGGAACAATGAATATTTATCGCGAAATTCCTAAGCTAGCTCATCAATTAGCACATGAATATTGTGATGGTCGATGGATTGCAGTGGGTGGCGGTGGCTACGATATTTGGCGAGTGGTGCCCCGTGCCTGGTCCATGTTATGGTTGGAAATGACTGACCAAGTGTTACCAATGGGGCCACTCCCTCAAGCATGGTTGGATCGCTGGCAACCAGAAGCCCCTGTTCCTTTTATTCCAACATGGGAGGACCCGATGCCTTTATATGAGCCAATTCCGCGTAAAGCAGAAATAGAGGAAAAGAATGCTCAAATGTTAGCCAAATCGCTACATATTATTCGGAATGAAAGACGGGATTAATTTCTTGGCCTCACGATATTCGTGGGGCTTTTTAAATTAGATTAATGCTTTTGGTCTTTTGGTCGTATATCCATCAATTCTTTTGTTCTATCCCTCATTTTTGAAACGCTATCCTCTATTTTTGACGTTCCTTCCAGTAAAAAAACACGCAAATCCTTCATAAGCGATTTACGTGTTAGGTATCATTATTTACTTTTGACAGATTGTCGATGCTCAATACGGTGTGGTAAAATAACCGATTCGTCCTCAACAGTTTCCTTGCTCATTAATTTTGTCAGCAGACGCATTGCAACAGCTCCAATATCGTAAAGCGGTAGCGCGACACTTGTTAACTGTGGGCGAACCATTCGTGCTAACTTTGAGTTCTCAAAGCTGATAACTTCAATATCTTCTGGAACATTTTTGCCCGCATCTTGTGCGCCATGAATTAAACCGATGGCCAGTTCGTCACTTCCTGCAAAATAAGCTGTTGGTGGCTGTTCAAGAGCAGATAAAATTTCCCATGCCTCTAAGCCCATATCATAGCTGGACTCTTCTGCAGCAATTAATGCTTCATCTATTGGTAAACCAGCATCCTGCAATGCTTTCTTATAGGCTGCTAGCTTGAATTTTCCGTTAATTGTATACGAAAGTGGACCCGTTACGAAACCAATGCGTGTATGTCCATTTTGAATTAGTAAAGATATCGCTTCATAAGCCGCCTGGAAATAATCGATATTGACAGTTGCAATTGTTTGGGATTCATCCACAGAGCCTGCAAGCACAATTGGTACTGGCGAATGATCCATCGTTTGCTGCATCTTTTCTGTTACTTCATCACTCATCATCACAATACCATCAACCTGTTTTCCAAGCATTGTATCCAGTAGCTGTAACTCTTTATCTTCATGTTGATCTGAGTTGGCTAAAATAATATTGTAACGATACATTGTGGCAATATCCTCTACACCACGAGCCAGCTCTGCATAAACATTGTTTGCAATATCTGGGATAATCACGCCAACTGTTGTTGTTTTCTTACTTGCTAATCCACGCGCTACAGCGTTTGGACGGTATTCTAATCGTTCAATTACTTCTAGTACTTTTTTTCGTGTTGCTGGTTTTACGTTTTGATTACCATTGACTACACGAGAGACCGTTGCCATAGAAACATTTGCTTCTCTTGCAACATCATAAATTGTAACAGTCATCGTACGTGCCTCCCTTTTTTCCTATTATAGCCTTATCATACGATAATTTTCATATTATTTTCAAGAAGAACTACGTAAAAACCAAGTACTAATAGTCCTATTCTAGACATTATTTTGTCACGATATAACAAACACCGCCTGCCGAAGTAAGCAAGCGGTGTTCGCTGTTAACAATTAAGCATGAATTTCATGATTTTTCATGAATTTTTGTAGTGTTTCATAGAATGCGTCAAATGTTGGGATGTCCATTTGTTGTTGTGAGTCAGACAATGCAACAGATGGATCTGGATGCACTTCTGCCATGACGCCATCAGCACCGATGGCAATCGCTGCTTTTGCACATGGTAATAATAAATCACGACGCCCTGTTGAATGCGTAACATCTACGAATACTGGCAAATGCGTTTCTTGTTTTAAAACTGGTACGGCTGAAATATCTAATGTATTACGAGTTGCTTTTTCATAAGTACGGATACCACGTTCACAAAGGATAATGTTTTCATTTCCTTTAGACATAATGTATTCGGCAGCATGAATGAATTCATCAATTGTTGCAGCTAAGCCTCGTTTTAATAATACAGGTTTATTTGTTGCACCTGCTGCTTTTAATAATTCAAAGTTTTGCATATTACGTGCACCAATTTGGATGACATCAATATAATCCAATGCTTCCTCTAAATGACCTGGTGTCACGATTTCTGTAATAACACCTAAACCATATTCCTCGGACACACGTTTTAAGATTTTCAGACCTTCTAATCCAAGACCTTGGAAGTCATAAGGAGAAGTACGTGGCTTATAAGCACCACCACGAATTAACTTTTCGCCTTTTGCTTTAATAGAAGCGGCAACTGCTGCTACTTGCTCATAAGACTCAACCGCACAAGGACCGAATACGAAAGATGGTTTTCCTTGTCCAATTAATTCACCATTGATATTAATAATTGTATCTTCTGACTTCTTCTTACGAGATACAAGCAACTCTTTCTTTTTATCAGCTTCAAGTTGTTTTAAAGCTGTTTTAAAGATTTGCTTAAATATATAATCAACCGTCATTTGGTTTAATGGACCTTGATTGTGTTCTTTAATAAGATCAAGCATGTGTCTTTCACGCAGCGGATCATAGCGATTCACACCTTGTTTTTCTTTAATTTTACCGATTTCATCAACTACAGCTGCACGCTCATTAATTAGACGAAGAATTTCTAAGTTTAAACCGTCTATTTGACTACGTAAGCTTTCTAAATCTTTTTGGCTCATGCTTTCTTGCTCCTCTCCTCATGACAGACACTTTCAGAACTCTGAAATGTATGTTACATTTTTAGATAATAGCATTATTATAATCAATGTTGTTCAGAATGTCACGCATTTTTAATTTAGCGCTTCAACTCGCTAAATTATTTTCAAGTATGACGCGAAAGGAAGCGATTACATTGAGTTCTAAACTATTCGCACTTGATATTGGCACTCGCTCTGTGGTCGGGATTATTCTCCAAGAAGAAAATGACCATTTTCATGTGGAAGATATTTTAGTAAAAGAGCATAAAGAACGTGCCATGGTAGATGGACAAATACATAATGTCATGTATGTGGCAGAATTAATTAATGAAATAAAACGTGAACTTGAAGAGAAACATGGACCTCTCACAAAGGTAAGTGTCGCTGCAGCAGGTCGATCTTTGAAAACTGAACAAGCTAGTGTGACCATCAATATACGTAATCGACCCATTTTTACTGAAGAAGATATTAGTCGCTTGGAACTTCAGGCTGTTCAACAAGCACAGCAGCAACTCTTGCAACAAAAAGAGGATGCAAAAATTAGCCACTATTATTGTGTAGGTTACTCAGTCCTGTATTATCGCTTGGATGGCGAGGAGATTGGAAGCCTGTTGGATCAACAAGGGGATGAAGCCCAAATCGAAGTGATAGCAACATTTCTACCTCGGGTGGTGGTGGAATCATTGATTGCTGCTCTTAAACGAGCTGATTTAGAGATGGAAGCATTGACATTAGAACCGATTGCTGCCATTAATGTGCTGATTCCTCCAACGATGCGTCGCTTAAATGTGGCACTTGTTGATATAGGGGCAGGGACATCAGATATTGCCATTACGGATAAAAGTACAGTTGTAGCTTATGGCATGGTCCCTACAGCTGGCGATGAAATAACAGAAGCTTTAAGCGACCACTATTTGCTAGACTTCCCTGTAGCTGAAGAGGCTAAACGTCAGCTACAAACCTCTGAAGAGATATTGATTCAAGATATTTTAGGCTTTGATCAGTTCTATCCCAAAGAAGAGGTTTTTTTAGCTATTGAGCCTGCAGTGAAACAGTTGGCGAAGTCTATCGGAGAAGAAATTTTACGACTCAATAACCGAGTAGCACCCAAAGCCGTTATGCTGGTTGGTGGAGGTAGTTTAACACCCAACCTTACTACAGAACTAGGTCAAGTTCTAAATTTACCAGCTAATCGTATTGCTGTTCGAGGCATTGATGCTATTCAAAACTTAACAAAAGAAGAACATATAAAAGCCTCACCTGAATTAGTCACACCTATTGGTATTGCCATTGCTGCTAAAAAGATGCCGATTCAATATATGAGTTTAACAGTCAATAATCAAGTGGTACGTCTTTTTGAACTAAAAGAAATGACTGTGGCTGATGCCTTTCTAGCTGCAAATATTCGCGCAAAGCAATTATATGGAAAACCAGGACATGGGCTATCTATCAGTGTCAACGGACAGGACATTTTTATACCAGGCGGACATGGTCAGCCTGCTGAAATATTGGTAAACGGGCAACAGGCATCTACAAAAAGCCTGATTAAAACTGGAGATGCCATTCAGTTAATAGAAGGCCAAGATGGGCAACAGGCGACGGCTACAGTAAGAGATCTTATAGATGATGCAGCAATAAAGACAGTGACAATTCAAAACACCCAATATGTGATTGAGCCGAAAATTACTGTCAATAACTCTTCTGCATCACTCGATACCGTTTTAAATGATCGTGATATCGTCGTTTTTGATATTGCCGAAACAATTGAGGATGTCTTTAAAATCACTAATAATTGGCATTTGTTAAAACAATTTGAGTCCTATACGATTCAAGTGGATGGACAACCTTTATATTTACCAGAATTTTCCCCTCAGCTAATGATTAATGGAAAAGTAGCAAAATTGAGCTATGCTGTACAAAATGGAGATGTGATAAGCTTCCAACAACCATCTCTACCAACAGTACAACACATCGCAGACCAAATGAATCTTTTGCTAGAGGATAAAATCATTATTCATTTCCAACAGGAAGTTTTGGAACTAAAGAAGACTGCAAATGAAGCAATTGTTAATAAAATGGTTGTATCACCACAGTCCACTGTACACAATGGAGCGACTTTAATATTTAAAGAAAAGGATCGCAGTCGTTGGATTTATCAAGATGTTTTCCGATTCTCTAATTGGCAGCTACCAAGCAACTTTAAGGGGAATTTTACAATTTTAAGAAATGGCCAGACAGCGAGCTTTGATACAGAGATATTTGGTGGTGATCAATTAGAAATAATATTAGAATCTACACCTATCATTTAAAAAAAGGGATACGTTACAACTTTATCTTGTAACGTATCCCTTTATATTATGCATTATGCACGAACTTCTTCATTTGTTTCTTCTTTTTGATCTGCGTTTTCTGTCGTTTCTTCGGCTTTTGGTTCCTCACTTGGAATGTAATCCTCTAATGGTTCTTCCCCTTCAAAGGAAACCGTACCATCATCAAAAACAGTTGGTGCTTTTGCGGTTTTTAGTGTTTTTACTTTCTCTACTAATTGTGTAGATTGCTCTTGAATTTGTTTAGAAAGTTGAACTGTTTTATCTTTTGCAGTTGTCGAGAAGTCTGTACTCTTATCTTTTAGCTGAACAGCTTGTACAGCCACATCACTGCGTAAATCTTTTCCTGATTTTGGAGCTAACAGTAGACCTGCAGCAGCCCCTACGATTCCACCAACTAATGCGCCAATCACAAAATCCTTCATGTTAACACGCTCCTCTTCATAAATCGAGTCTTGTGGATGATAAAGCTGAGGCAAAGAACTTTCAAGCTGCTGTTCCTTTACTTCGTTAAAATTTGGCTTTTGAGTTGTCATGCAACAATTCCTCCCCATCTAATTATCAAATTTGTCTAGACTGGTTGTCCATCTACTTTCACAGATGCATCTTCAACTTATATGTCTAAGACTTTATTTTTATTCAGCCAGCATAGAATACTCACTGAATAATTATCATTTTTTACGACCCCATTTTCTTTTTGGTGTTTCTTCTACTTGCACAGTTTCAAATGCATAGGCATCTGGTGATACCGATTCCTGCTCGATGATTTTGCGTTTTTTCCATTTATCCGCAATCCCCATCGCAACGTTACTCCATTGTACAACTTGTGCAATTTTTTCTTCATTTTGTTCTACGCTTTTAGAAACAGAAGAAGTGATCTGCTGAACAGAATTATTTAAACCATTAACGGAGTCACCAATACCTTTAACAGCTTGAACAACTGAATTTAATTGTTCAGATTTATGTTGAATATCCTCTGCTAAGCTATTTGTTTTTGATAATAAAGACGTTGTTTCGCGTGTAATGCCTTCCATTTGGCCTTCAATCCCAGATAATGTCCCAGCTAAGCTGTTTAGGATGGATTTAAGCGAGAATAGTGTCATGCCCACGCTCACACATAAGATTAAAAAACCGATTGCAGCAATAATGGCTGCAATATACAAAATCACTTCCATAAGTTGACCTCCTGCTAGTAAATTGTCTTTACTATTACTTTCCCTATCTTCGACAAAAAAAACGGAATTCCTGCTTAAATTTGAGAAAAAACAGCTTAACCCCTACGGACTAAGCTGTTTCATTGTTTTTAAGCACGTCTTCAAAAGCATCTTGGAACTTGTGAACATCACCAGCGCCCATAAATAAGAATACTGCGCCATTATGTTTTGTTAATATATCAATTCCTTCAGTGGTAATCACTGCACTGCCTTCAATAAGTGACGCTAAATCATGAATAGAAAGTGCGCCTTGCGTTTCTCTCGCAGAGCCAAATATATCACATAAATAGGCTGTATCAGCAAGGCTCAAACTATCCGCAAAATCTTGTAAAAAAGCTTGTGTACGTGTAAATGTATGTGGTTGGAAAATCGCAACTAGCTCACGCTCAGGATATTTTTGTCGTGCTGATTGAATTGTCGCACGAATTTCCGTTGGATGGTGTGCATAGTCATCTATTAAAACATTATCCCCTATATTGGTCTCAGTAAAACGTCTTTTTACACCTTTATACGTGTGTAAACGCTCCTGAATAATATCTGGAGAAATGCCTTCATATTCACATAGCGTAATAACCGCCAATGTATTTAAAACAGCATGATCTCCAAATAATGGGATAAAGAAAGTGCTATAAAATTCATTACGTACAAAAACATCAAATTTTGTACCCTCAGTTGTTTTTTCAACATTACGTGCTTCAAAATCATTTTCGGCACCAAATCCATAATACACAACTGGTACTTTTGCTTGAATACGTTGAAGCTGTTCATCATCACCACATGCGATAATTGCTTTTTTCACTTGTAATGCTAATGATTGAAATGCAGAATATACGTCCTCTATATTAGCGAAGTAGTCTGGATGATCAAAATCGATGTTCGTCATCACAGCATAATCAGGATTATAGGCTAAAAAGTGACGGCGGTATTCACACGCCTCCATCACAAAGAAATCAGCATTTTCATGACCTGCCCCAGTACCATCACCAATTAAATAAGATGTCGGTTTATAGCCACCTACTACATGTGCCATTAAACCAGTCGTAGACGTTTTACCATGTGCACCTGTGATGGCAATGGATGTATAGTTGCCAATATATTCACCTAAAAATTTATGGTAACGAATGACTTCTACACCTATTTCTCGAGCACGTACTAATTCAGGGTGATCATCAGAAAATGCATTACCTGCGATCACTGTCATACCTTCTTTAATATTATCTGCATTAAATGTAAAAATTGGAATATTACGTTCACGTAACGGCTGCTCCGTGAAGAAATATTTATCGACATCTGAGCCCTGTACTTGTTCACCAGCATCAAATAAGATTTGAGCAAGCGAACTCATGCCAGAACCTTTAATGCCTGTGAAATGAAAAACTGTCATTAATTAAACCCCCCGGGAATTTCAATATCCCATCTATCATCTATTAGGTGTATCGTATTATTTCACGAATGGTTAGGTATTAATACCTTCACAAGTGTTAAAAAATACGTACTATTCAACACATCTTGTCTATTATAGCACTTTTTATGCATAAGGATAGATGTGTAACTTTTCTAAAAAAACTAAATTCGACGTAAATTAGATAATCTAGACGAAAACAATGCAATTCTTATTCAAACATAGTAATTAAATCTTCTTCGGTAATGTAACTTTCACGTGGCTTACTTCCTCTTGCTTCCGAAACAAAACCATGTGATTCTAACATGTCAATTAAACGAGCAGCACGATTATAGCCTATATGATACTTTCGTTGAATCAATGAGGTAGAAGCGCCACCTTGCTCATAGACAAATCGGCAAACATCTTCAAATAAATCGTCCTGTTCTGCCGACACCTCTGTTTTCTTTAATAATTCCTCTTGATCGAAAATATAATCAGGCTCACCCTGTTCACGAACATGCTCAATAATCGATTCAATTTCATCATCTGTTACAAAAGTTCCCTGTAAACGCACTGGCGCTGACATACCATTACCTAAATATAGCATATCCCCTCGACCAAGTAACCTTTCTGCTCCCTGCCCATCTAAAATGGTACGAGAATCAATTTGAGAGGAAACGGCAAAGGCAATACGTGTAGGGATATTTGATTTGATTAACCCTGTAATAACATCCACTGAAGGTCTTTGTGTTGCAACAATTAAATGGATACCACATGCACGTGCCTTTTGAGCAATACGGCAAATGGCCTCCTCTACATCTGCTGGAGACATCATCATTAAATCAGCTAGCTCATCAATGACAATTAAAATGTAAGGCAACTTCAGGCTATGTTCATTATTTTTATCTGCTATGGCGTTAAAACGTGTAATATCACGTGCACCTGCATGAGCAAATAGTTGATAGCGACGCTCCATTTCCTCAACTGCCCATTTAAGTGCAGCCGTTGCCGCCTTTACATCTGTAATGACAGGACTAACTAAATGCGGAATATGGTTAAAAGGCGCCAGTTCTACCATTTTAGGGTCGATCAGCATGAGTTTTAGCTCGTGTGGTGCAGCTTTATATAATAAACTAACCAAAATAGAATTAATACAAACGGATTTACCCGAACCTGTAGCACCAGCGATTAAGCCATGTGGCATTTTACGTAGATCTAACGTAACAGGCTTTCCAGTCAAATCAAGTCCTAATGCTGCCTCTAATGGTGAATCTGACTCAACAAAGGAGGGACTATTTGTTACCTCAGATAAGCGAACAGCTCGTGATACCCGATTTGGGATCTCAATACCGATCGAACTCTTCCCAGGAATTGGTGCTTGAATACGAATATCTTTTGCTGCTAAGGCAAGTTTTAAATCATCTGCTAAGTTTCGAATTTTACTAACCTTTGTACCATGGCTCACCGTTATTTCAAATTGAGTAACGGCAGGACCTTGCATAATCGATTCAATTTGTGCAGAAACTTGGAAATAAGATAGTGCTTCGACTAATGTGTCGCCCTGTTGCTCCATCCAATCCGTATCTTGTGTTTTTTCCTCTGGTGGCTCTAGGTATTCATCCGTAGGCTTTTGATAGACGTGAGCAGGCTTTGCTGGTAACTCAACTTCTACTTCTACTACTTGATTCTCAACAGATTCTACTGGAGCATACTCTACAATTTCTGAAACGACTTCAGGTTCGATAGCTAGTTCTGGTTCTGACACTTGTTCCCGTTCTGAAGCTAGTTCAAGTCGTTCTGAAGCTAGTTCAAGTTCTGGTTCTAACTCAAGCTTTGGCTCAATAGTTGCAGAAATTTCATCTGCAGTGGTTTTTTCAATTTCTATTCTTTCATTTGTTGAGATACTTGACATTGATGTAACAGGAGCCATTGTAATTACAGCAATAGGCTCTTCAGCATTGCTTTTTGTAGTGACACTTTCTACTTCATCTTTTATATCAAGTTGCACTGGACCATCTACTTGCAATTGAACATTCTCTGTCATATGGAAATCGTTGTCATCTTTTGATGGTGAAACGGACATTTCATTTGTTGTCATGCTGTCTAAGGACGATGATTTTTCTGGCATCACATCCACTAGTTTGTTTTTCTCTGTTTCCGGCTTGCTCTCTACACGTATAGGCTGATGAGCCATCTTTAATTGCTGTTGGATTCTCCATTTTTCTTTATCTGTTTTTAACATGAGTACATTAAATGGAATTCGACTTTTGTCTTCCCTCGATGCAGTATCAGGAGATTGGTCATCCATTGACGGTTGAACGACAGTAACTTCTCCAATATGGATCGTAGAATTTTCAATTTGTACTTGTTCCACAATCATTTCTTTGACATGGATTTCGGATTGATCTGCTGAAAGTTGTTGAACTGTTTGATCTTGAACAACAGCTTCCTTCTCTTGCCCTTCAAAATCCATAGCAAAAGAAGTCGTTTGAGGCACAGCTACATTTGATGCCAAATTTTCCTTATCATCGTTCTCTTCAACCAACAGTTCTTCCTCAAAAATAATTGGTTCACTTACTGTCAAAATTTCTTTCGATTGAATAATCTCATGGTGTTCGGATACAACCGTTTGGTTTGTGCTAGCCGGCTCTTTTTCTTCTAGTATATTTTCATTGACCTCATTTGTTGTCGCTTCTTTTAAAGGCTTTGCAACAGTTACCTTTTCAACTGCCTGTACATCGGTTTCTTGCTTCTCGTATTCCTCTTTTCTTTTATCTAATAATTCTTTGATGGGACTTGGTTTTGCAAAACCATAGACAGGTGAAGGCACATCTGTTGGAACAAATCTTTTGCGATTCTCAGGCATAATATTTTCAACTTTTTGTTCTTTTCGCTGACTCTTTTCTTTTGGTGCAGGTGCAGTCATAGGACTTATATTAGCTGTTTCATTTTGTGCATCACGAAACACTAAGCTTGCTCTTGAACGAAATTCTTGTTCTGAAGGCTGACTTTTCATCGTTGTTTTTCTACCTGTACGTTTAGAGCGATTTGCTAGTAAATCTCGAATTCCTGAAACCTCTACATCATAAACACTAGAATCGACAATATGATGATTTAAATGTTTTGGTAACGATAATTCCCCTATTTGTCCATATTCATCATCTTCCATTTGATCAAACATTTCTTTTGAGGACGTATAGGAAGCCTCACCTTCATCATCGTCAATCAAAGGAAAACGGAAAGTCTTTTGCTTAGAGATTGGTGGTTCTTTTTGTGTATGTAATTGCTCCGACTGAACTTCTCCATAATCCTCATAATATTCTTCATACTCATAGTCTTCATCTTCTTTATTAATAAATTTACTAATTTGTTTTTTAAACCAGTTCACTTCGTTTCACTCATTTCTCTTACACTTCATTTATAGCATTGTCTAGTTTTAAATTTATCAATAGCTCAATGTCTACATCAAAAAGCATACCATAAAAACGGTCTTGAAACTTGCATTTAGAGGCTCATTCTAAACAAAAAAATCGTTATGCTACTAGCATATTAGTAACATAACGATTTAGGGCATTTCACCTTGACACAAGGAATAATATCATGATAAAACCTTTAAATTTTAATAATTTCTTTTTTAAATAGGGAAATTTTTATTTAGTTGGTGCTTCAAAAGCACTACCTACTATAGCATCCTCTGGTAATACTAAAATTCCTTTTTCAGATGGTGCATTAGGAATCGCTAATTCACGCGCTGAACAAAGCATGCCGTAAGACTCAACACCGCGTAAATTCCCTTCTTTAATAAGCATTCCTGAAGGCATTACGGCACCAATTTTCGCAACAACTACCTTCTGACCTGCTTCTACATTAGGGGCACCACATACAATTTGTAGTATCTCATCTCCTACATTGACTGAACAGATACTCAATTTGTCAGCATTAGGATGCTTGTCCTTTGTTTCTACATAACCAACAACAAATTTTGGTGAAAAATCAACATCAAGATTAATATTAGCTCCATTTTTTTCGATTGCCACTGCTAGCTGTGCTACTAATTCTGGTGTCACTTCTACTAAGCCTTTAGCATCTGTTTGGATGTAACTGCTCGCATTAAATAAATTGAAGGCTTTAATTTCTCCCGTTTGAGCTTCTCTTAAAATAGCAATATCACCAGCACGTTCTACTTCTGTTTTCACTATGGCCTCCGTTGCTAGTTGAACTAGTAAAACATCTCCTACATGCTCTTTGTTGTAAAATACGTTCATTGTTATTCTTGCTCCTTTTTCACTCTGTTTTTTGCTAAGATAAAGATTGGTTCTAGTTCCCCATCTTCATAAATAAAAGATAATGACGTAATCGGTACAGTACCGACTGCAAAGAAATGCATTGTCATCTGTGCTAATACATCATACCCTGTTTCATTACGAATATCACCTATAATTAATACATCTTGATGAGGCACAGATAATGTCATATCGCCCTCCACTTGTGCCTGCATTTCTTTTAAAAAGCTCTCATTTAAAATACGGCTAGCATCATAGCCATCATTCACATTGACAAAGTAAAAAATATTACCTGCTACCTCATCTTTTTTATAGGCGGTTGGTAGTTGTTTCACCGAAAAGCGTGCCATTTCTCGAATTTGTTCTACAGTTAATTGTAAGGCTTCTAGCATGGATTCATCAATAAAGCGATAGGTTTTACCTAAATCGAGTGCATAAAAAACGCGCGTTTCAGCTGTATGCTCAGTTGTAATAAAAGCATGCCCTTCTTTCGATTTCTGTGGATAAGAAGTGGCACGAATTACGGGATAAATCTGTGTAGTCGTTTGGAAACCCTGTTCTTTTTCTTGTACCATCGCATTAAAGGTTTGCTCAATTGTATATATAACTTCTTCAATCGCCGACTCTTGCTTCTCATTATATTTTGCTAAAATCCCAGGTAAGGAGAGCTCCATCCCTTTTTCAATCATCTTATGATTCAAGCGTAATTTATCGTACTTTTTATCAAAATGAAATTCATATTTCTCTTCAGTTAAATGCTTTTTTAATAGCTCGACTAGTTGTTCAGACTTCATTTGCTTCATCTTTTTCACATCCTAACTTCAAAATGAAACGGCTCACATGTTTGTGAACCGTTCTGTTCATTCCTTCTATTTACTTTATCTTAACCGAATGAACGATTTTCGTCATCTCACGCAAATTATTTTCAATTTGTTTAGCCTTTGAAATGGTTGTCATCTTCACACCACCACTACTTACAATGAGTTCCATTTCATTTTCTTCGTCCGTTTTTAGAACCGCTGTAAAGCCAAAACGACCATCCTTATCAAAAGTCGATTCCTCGATAATTTTGTCCGCATCATTTTCTTTTAAAAGACTATAATAAAGTTTACTGTCTTGTGCTTCACGATCATTGATAAAAAGAATGTAGCTTTCTTTTCCTTTTGAAATCACAATATTATAAGCATCTGAACTGTCTTCAATTTTAAAGTTTGAAGGTAAGTATAATTTGATATCCCCAATTTCTACTGTATGTTCTTCTGGCTCTTCAGCAAAAACCTTCTCCGTTAATTGGAGCCCATTAGCAATTTGATCATCAATAGATTGATTGCAGCCAGAAAGGACAAGAAGTAAAAGCATTAGGCCAATTGCTCTTAGCCATGAAAATAACATGTCTCTCTTCCTTTCACTACTAACTTTTTTCTATTTTAAAAAAATTATTCATAAGATGCAACCTAACTACCCTCTCGCCACTAATTCTTTTTAACTATTTTTGTGAAAATGTGAACAAATATTGACCAACCAAAAGCGAGACAATATGCTCAAACATCATCTGTCTACTCACTAAACCTTGCGTAAAAATACCTACAGCACCTGCACCCTGTCGAATATCTCGACGCTTTGTATATTGCTCCATAATCGGTCCAAGTTCTCCACCAGTTCTTATTTCCTGGGCAATTTCTTTTGGCAGAATAATTTGTGCGCCGGCAGCTGTAAACATTGTTCCGTCTGATACAGTTAATGCACCCCAGTTACAAACGTACATTTCATCATCGATTTCAGTTACGCCACCTTCTAAGCCAAATGATAATTCTGCATCCGTTAAAATCAATGCGTTTTTAGCACGATTCATTGCTCCTAATCTAGTTTCTTCATTACTTATCGGTTGATCTGATACTTCAGAAGCAGCTTTGACATGAGTAAAGAGAGAATCCTCAAAGTATTTGCGAACAATTACTTCAACTGCGTCTGTTTTGGCTTTATTGGTTGTGCCAATTGCTATCTTCATTTAATCCCTACTTTCTTTCCATAGAAAAAGATGCCTCTAAAAGGCATCTTCCTAACTTCTTATACATTAGCGTGAATTGTCTCCAATGTCGAACGATCTGCTTTTTTTACTAATTCAACAATTAATGCTTTGGCAGCTGCATAATCATCAATGTGAATAATTGACGCTGATGTATGAATATAACGTGAGCATACACCAATAACTGCACTTGGAACGCCATCGTTTGCCGTATGCACTCGACCAGCATCTGTTCCACCTTGGGAGACAAAGTACTGATAAGGGATATGATTGGATTCGGCTGTATCTAAAATAAATTCACGCATACCTCGATGTGTTACCATTGTACGATCTAAAATACGAAGTAAAGTACCTTTGCCGAGCTGTCCAAATTGACTTTTTTCACCTGACATATCATTGGCAGGAGAAGCATCTAGTGCAAAGAATAAATCTGGTTTAATCATGTTTGCTGATACTTGTGCACCGCGCAAGCCAACTTCCTCCATTACATTTGCACCTGAGTATAAATGTGAGCCTAATTTTTCGTGCTGTACTTCTTTCATTAATTCAATCGCTAGACCACAGCCATAGCGGTTATCCCAAGCTTTAGCCATAATTTTCTTCGGATTTGCCATTGGTGTGAATGGACAAATTGGTATGATGGATTGTCCAGGACGAACACCCATAGACATAGCATCTTCTTTATTATCAGCACCAACATCGATAAGCATATTTTTTATATCCATTGGCTTCGCTCGTTCTGCATCTGTTAATAAATGTGGTGGGATGGATGAAACTACACCAGGAATTGCCCCATTTTTCGTATATACTTCTACACGCTGTGCAAGCATAACCTGGTTCCACCAGCCGCCCAATGTTTGAAAGCGGATCATTCCATTATCTGTGATAGAAGTAACCATAAATGCAACCTCATCCATATGACCAGCAACTAATATTTTCGGTGCATCCGTAACATCGCTGTGCTTAACACCAAAAATACCCCCTAAATTATCTTGAACGATTTCATCCGAGTACTTTTCTAACTCAGAACGCATGAACGCACGTACTGCGTGTTCATTACCCGGAGCGCCTGGTAATTCTGTTAATGTTTTAAATAATTGTAATGTGTCCTCATTCATGATGACTCTCTCCCCACGAAGTAGAATATTCTTCCTTGCCTATTGTAACACAATTATTTCCGAATTCGAAATATTGATACATTTTCTAAAACCGCTAATTGTGAACGTGCATTCACTCTATAGGCTATGCTAAAATAAAGGTATAGAAAAAGGAGGAAAAAAGTATGAAATTACGTGATTTTTTAATTGGTGTCGCAACTGGCTTAGCTGCCGCAGTCATTATTAAAGAAGCTAGTGAAAAAGTTTCTCCGTTCGTACCTGCAGGACAAGTACTTGAAAACATAAAAAGAGAATTTAAAAAGGATTCGCCGATTGATGGTTCTTGGATTTTTATGAAAACTGAAGATTTCACAAACGGTATTATTACCATCCCAGTATATCGTGGGGGGATTTCGCGTATGCATGAAGGTGAGATGCAGACATTCGAATTTGCTGCCGATGCACGCTCTGGTGTTGTCGTGGAACTAACAGAAGTTTAATTATGTATATACAATAGAAGCCATCTCATAAAATGGAGATGGCTTCTCTATGTTATTCGGATAATCCTTTATTATTAAAGTACTTTTTATACTTACGATAATAATTTAAATTATTGAGTGTTAGTTTCACCCAACGCTTCGCATTCATATCCTCATTAAAGTAAAGAGAATTTGTGTATTTACCCTCACTAATTAATTTTTTTGCTTCTAGTTTGAGCTTTTCATTGGATGCATATTTGAATAATACACCTTTAGGAATAATCATCCATAAATGCTTGTCCTGCACATATGTGACTTCTTGCTCGATATTTAACATATGGTCATCCGCAACATACTTCATTAAATTATGCCCACTTGCTGTTACATAATAGCTAGAACGACCATTACGTAAATTGATTTCAAAAAGTTTATATTGCTTGTCTCGAATATCATATTTCATATCAAAATTCGCAAAACCTGTATAGCCAATGTCTTCTAGGAAGAAACGTACTTGATCCATTAATTCTTTATCATAGGTTGTCACGATGGCTGCATAACTTCCGATTCCTTCAGGAGAATGTTCTTCTAGAATAGGGTTACCTAGACACATCAGCTTCACTTTTCCATCCTTCCCTACATAGGCATTTAACACACGCATATAGGAATCATCCCCAGGAATAAATTCTTGAATAATCATTGTATCCTGATAAGTAGAGCTATAAATAGCTTTTAATATAGCCGTTTTTTCCGCTTCATCATGTGCAACAAATACTTTTTTCTTCCCAGGGAATTTACAAGCCCAATACTCTACAGAGTTTGAAGCCTTTAAAATAATAGGGTAAGCAAATGGTGGTGTAAAGTTTTCATAGTTGTCCGCTGTCACCGTTGTTGTACCTGGATATTTAAAATTATATTGATCACACATTTTATAGAAATTTTCTTTCAATAAAATTTCGTCCATCAACGATTCATCGATATAAGGTACGGTAAAATGCTCTTGTAACGCTGGTTTATTTTTGATGATCAGCTTGGCATAATCGTCCCCACATGCTAAAAGTAACAGTTTTTTATCAGCATATTTTTTTGCAACTTCTGCAAGGGCAGGTGCAAAAACATCTTGTTCATTTAAACGGTCTATTTCTTGAAATTGTAGGATATGGCTATCTTGTGTTGCTGTTAAATGAGAACGTCCTAAGACAAGTGGTTTTATACCATATGCTTCATAAAACGCACGTGCCATTCCATATGCATTCATATCTGATCCAAGTAAAACGGGTAAAAATGGTTGTTCAGTTGCCATGTTTATTTCAACTCTCTTTTGTATTTTAGTATCGTGTTAAGTGTATCATATTTTCTATCCTGTTCACGAACAAAAACGCGAGGTATTGACATTTTATATGCCAAAATACCTCGCCTTTGCTTGCTCTATTAAAATGTAATAACAGCTTGTCTACTACGCTCTAATTTATCCACAATCTCTTTACCTGACTCATCCCATCTAATCATACGGTAATAAGCATCGTGATAGAAAATAAAGCCATAGTTATTTGCAAGGGCTTCCTTCATCAGTCGCTCCTTTGCAAATACACTTGTCATTGGATAATCGTCATAGGCTAATACCCATAATGGATTTTGATGAGCATGAGTCGGCATAATATCTGCCATATGCAATAACACTTCATCATTTTGCGTTAGCTTAATGACAGCATGTCCCTCACTATGACCACCAGTATGAATCATTTCGATTCCAGGTACTACTTCCAATGACTCTTCGTAGGTTTCAACTAAATGCTGAACTGGCTCCCAATTTTCTTTCCAATAAGTATTTTTAGAACGGATATTGGGGTTACGCATTTCATCCCATTCAATTTTCGTTACAAAAATCTTGGCATTTGGGAAAGTCGGTACAAGTACATCCCCTTCCCACTGCGTTAATCCACCAGCATGATCAAAATGTAAATGCGTCATTAACACTGCATCAATATCCGCTGTCGTTAATCCTAACTCTTGTAAGCTATCTGCTAACGAAGATTCTTCTGTTACACCAAAGTTTCGTAGTTGCTTTTCATTTAATTTGTTAAAGCCAACACCCGTATCAATAAGGTAGTTTTTGCCCCCAAATTGAATAAGGATAGGTTCTGTTGGCAATTCAATTTGGTTTTTTTCATTGACTGGATATTTGCGGGACCAAAGAGGCTTTGGTACAACACCAAACATCGCACCACCATCTAGGCACGTAACACCCCCGTTTAGCCATGATAATGACATATTGTGAAACTGTAACTGATCCATCCATATTCCCCCTACAATTTAGTGATAAATTGCGATTCTAAGCGATAAATCGGCTGCCCCTTCGCAGAAAACTTCTCTTCATATTCCGTCATCACATTATCCTCTGGCATATTTGCATGCAGGTCGAGAGATACATACTTTAATAACATCCCATATTCAGACATACTGATTAAAGAATACTCGAAAAGACCTCGGTTATCTGTTTTAAAATGGACTTCCCCATTATCCACTAAAATCGACTCATATAATTTCAAAAAATCCCCGTGCGTTAAACGTCTTTTTGCATGTCTTGTTTTTGGCCAAGGATCTGAGAAATTCAGGTATACACGTGATACATCGTTTTTGTCAAAGAATTTATATAAATCTGCGCCATTTACTTTTAGTAACCGTAAATTCGCTGGAGATTTTGCCTCTAGCACTTTTTCTAGTGCACAAACAATCACACTATCGTAAAGTTCAATGCCAATATAATTGATTGTTGGATTTTGCAAAGCCATACCGGTCACAAATTGTCCTTTTCCAGACCCTACTTCAATATGGATAGGGTTGTCATTGCCGAAAACAGCCTGCCAATTTCCTTTAAAGTCTTCAGGATTTGGAATAATCACCTCTGGGTGATCTGTAATCATTTCCTCTGCCCAAGGCTTATTTCTTAATCTCAATGTTGTTCCTCATTTCTTTCTTATGAAATTATTGATTTTTTTATAGTATAACGTATTCCCTTATAATTCGCATGAAATTATTGCACCATGATATTTTTATAAATCCTTAACAATAACCTGCCAAGCATTTTTCTGTATTGTACAATGGATATTGGTCTCTTGATTGACAATGCCAATATAATTACCATCCGTATGGCAGTCAACCTTATCTGCTACGATAAGTTCAAAGACCTGCCCCTGTAAAAAAGTAACTTCCTTAAATTTTGTATGCTTTTCAAAAAACACAGTGACAAATACAAGTAATAATTTGATACGAGAAATATCATGTACAATCGTGATATCCACTTGCCCATCATCTGCTTTTGCGGCAGGTGATATTTTCATGCCGCCTCCAAAATAAGGTTGATTACTCATCGCCACAAACCACGTCTGCTGAAATTGCCATTCCTGTTCCCCTGAACGTATCGTTATGTCAAAGCGTTCAAAGCGAAATAACCCTCTAATTACAGCGACAGCATACGAAAGTTTGCCTAGTCCAATCTTATTGAGATAAAACTTAAGACGAGAAGTGTTAATTGATTTTGTCACAAAGGCATCAAAGCCTATGCCAGCATTATTAACAAATATTTCCTTTTTTTGATTACCAATATGAACGATCCCTGCATCCATTCTTACATTAGCCAAGGTAGTCTTTACATAATCCTCGATTTGCTGGGCATTGGAAAAGGTATGAAAATAACGTGCAAAGTCATTACCAGAGCCAGCACGAACTACACCAATTATGATGTATTTATTATGTATAACACCACTAACCACTTCATGAATAGTGCCATCACCGCCAACAACGACAAGCAATTTTTTCTCTTGTTGCTGGTGTGCCCATTGTTGAGCGATTTTCTGTCCATGTCCTGCATATTCAGTAAAAGCCACTTGGTAGGAAATCGTTAGTTGCTCTTGAAGTTGGAGCCAAACTTTTTTTCCTTTTCCATTCCCAGCAGCCTCATTGACAATAAATAGAATGTTCATAGATCATTCCTCTGTTGGCTGAGATGCTTGCTGCCAAATATCTCGGTTAAAGGAGGTGGTTTGGACCGTATTTAAAATTGTCTGCGCAGCTCGGATTTGCATATGCTTCATAGGAGAGGAAACTTTTCTTAAATGCTCTATCCATTCATGATAATTTCGACGATCAACAAAGCGAACCCCAAATGGTGAACCAGGATAATCAAAATAACCATTACGAGATAGCACAACCTTACGGATGGGCATATCAATATCCTCTTGTTTAAATAATTGCGACAGTACCGATTCCATCCGCCCTAAGTTAATTGTTGGATTCAGAACTTTAGAATCCTTCGTCCCTACTTTTTTAATCCAGAAGCGATCACTGCCACCTACATATACAGCTTGATTTTCAGCCTCTAAGACCGTAATACAAATACACTCTGTCGGCGACATTAACACTACATCTAGCTCTATAGGTGCTTTTCTAATTTGTAGTATTGGATAATAAAACAACAGATAATTATCTGGCAATGTTTGCAATAGCATACGGAGCAATGAGTCACGCATGAAGCGAGGATCTACATATGATTTTTCCCGTAATGTTGAACTGGCCCATTTCATTTGAAAATGAAAGAACTGATCAATAAACATTCGTTTCAACTCATGGATGGATTGTGGTGCATACACAATTTTAGGTTCAAATGTGAGCGTCGTTTCTTCTTCAGGAATGATATCCTCATCGCTAACAAGCTCATTTGATATTTCTACTTCTTCCACATCCTCCGTTGTTTCCTTTTGACGTCCAGCAAATAATTTTTTTATGAAGGAAAAACGTTCTTTTTCCTCGTAAGCCTCCGCTTCAGCCTCATTGTCGACATGTTGCCACTCGCTAATATCTTCTCCCAATTCCCACTGTCGCTTAATGCGCTCCCATTGGTTTTTCTTCAAGCGCACAAATTGTGTTGGGTATCTCGCTAAATCAATTTGATAGCGTGAAATGTAATCTTGTAATTTCACCAATTGTGCCATGTAAAGGTCACTCCATTCTTACTCACCATATCTATAGTTCTCTTTTATCTAGATTGCTTTGGTAGAAAAAAGAGGCATTGTATTCAATACATCGACAATTATTCTACAAATTTCAATCTGTAAAATTATTCATTACTATCCTTTTTATTTTACATGACGATACCAAACATTACATCCATAAAAAAGAGAACTACCCTTATCGATAGTTCTCTTAAACGGTTCTTTTATTTTGTATTCAAAGAAAGTGGTAATTTCGCCTCAAAAGCTTGTTGCAATTTACGCGTCCATTCACCTGGCACTCCAGTACCGATTTGGTTGCCATCCACATCAATAACAGGAGTAACTTCTGAAGATACAGAGGATACAATGATTTCATCCATTGTTAATAAATCAGCTTTTGTCATTGGTTCTTCAACGACAGGTAAACTAATTTCCTCTGCACATTTTAAAATGACCTGACGAGTAATACCGTTTAAAATGAAGTTATTAGCTGGGTGTGTATAAAGCTTACCATCTTTAATCCCATAAACATTTGCTGATGAACATTCTGTTACGATATCCCCTCGATGTAAAATTGCTTCGTAACAGCCCTTTTCAGCTGCCTCTTGTTTTGCTAATACTGCACCAAGTAAGTTTAAAGATTTGATATCACAGCGCAACCAACGAATATCCTCTACAAACGTAGCCTTAACCCCTTTTTCAAAGTTTTCATATGCACGTTCACCAGCTTTCACATTACCTGTTAATACAGCTGGGACACTCGCATCTGGGAAAACGTGATTACGTGAATTGGCACCACGTGTAATTTGGAAATAAACATGCCCTGTACCAAGATTATTTTTTTCAATCAGCTCATGTAATAATTTGTGTAAAACGTCTTTTGTATAAGGAATAACAAGACGAATTTTTTCGGCGCTTGCATAGAAACGATCAATATGCTCTTGTGCTGTAAACATATTTCCGTTATACACTTTGATTACTTCATAAATGCCGTCACCAAATTGATAGCCTCGATCTTCTGGTGATACTGCAATGGATCCTTCTTCAACAATTTGATCATTCCATAATGAATATGCCATGTTTTGTTCATCCTTTTCGTCTTTGAGTTATTTTTTTCCTGCAAGTTCAACAATTGCTTCAGCATAAATTGCCGCTGCTTTTACGAGGTTTTCAACGACAACAAACTCATCCGCTCGATGCGCTACATCTGGCTCCCCTGGGAACAACATGCCAAATGCCACGCCTTTTTTCATCACACGTGCATACGTCCCACCACCAGTTGATAATAAAGGTGTTTCTGTATCTCCCGTTTGACGTCTATATATAGCTGCTAATGTCTGGATGAATGGATCATCTTCGCTGACATAATGTGGCTTGGAGTCGTCTTGTATGTCTAGAGAAAACCCTTTTTCTACCGTTAAGCGTTGTGCTGCTGTTATTTTTTCATCGAACGGATAGGAAACTGAATAGCGCATACTAATTACTAAACTGCCACCTTTATGGACATCATAGCTTACGATCCCTGGATTTAATGTTGTTGGTCCTGACATTGTATCCTCAAACTGCAGATCGAGCTGACTACCATAATGATCCTGATAAAAAACATCTGCAATAAAGTCGACAAATTGTTTACTTGCTTCTGTCGTCAACTCTTGTTGTAAAAATGCTGCAAGATAAACAGCTGCATTGATACCTTTATCTGGTTCCATTGCATGGGCTGCTTTACCTTTGATAGTTATTATATAGCGAGACTCCTCCATTAATAAAGAGCCTTCTAGCTGATTTTTGCTTAAAAATGTTTGAAAATTCTGTTCGAATGATGCTGTTACATGCTGAATCATTGCTTTTGCAAAATCAGGTACCATATTTGAGCGCTTTCCTGCATTAAATAGTAGTAGTTGTTCTTTCGTTGCATCACCCACTTTATTTTGAGAGAACACAAGCTCTGCAATGCCTTTTTCTGCATTGATGAGCGGGAAATCTGCATCTGGTGCAAAACCAATTGTCGGCATTTCCTCCTGTTTAAAATAGTGGTCGACACAGCGAAATCCTGTTTCTTCGTCTGTACCAATAATCATTCGTACTCTTTTTTCTAACGGAATACCTGCATCTTTCACAAGTTTCATGGCCATCCATGCCGCAATCGTAGGCCCTTTATCGTCAATCGCACCACGTGCAAATAATTTACCATCAGCTACTGTGCCGCTGAAAGGAGGGTAAGTCCAATCTGCTTCTTCTCCAATTGGGACAACATCAACATGACATAAAATACCAAGTAAATCTTCACCAGTTCCCATTTCAATATGTCCAGCATAATTATTAACATTTTTCGTGAGCAGGCCTTCTTTTTGACCTTTTGCTAGTAACCATTCAAGCGCTTGAAGTGGACCATCTCCAAAAGGTACTTCAGTAGTTATTGTATCCTCATCGAGCACACTATTTATTTGCACAAGCTCCTGTAACTCTTGTATTAATTCGTCTTGCCTTTCTTTTGCAGCTTGTAACCAATCCATACCATGTACCTCCTTCAAAGTATTAACATTATTCTACACCTTACAACATATATGACAATCAGCTTTCTGACAACTATTTTCAGTAACTTCTACTGTCACTACCATATATAGCACGTTTTTCACGTATTCCCACAAAATACAGTATAAATTTTATATATTAATTGTAAATTTCTCTTGCATTCACTAGAAAATTAAGTAGTTTTTCTATATAATAAAGTTATCAGAATAATTGTTCTGACTATAAAATTAGAAAAGGGGATGTCTAAGGCAGCTACTTATTAGCCTAAGTGCACTCCGCACATATTGTCGTCCGCTAGTCTTTGCCAAGAGAATTAAGATGAAGGAGTGGTTCATTTAATGAAACCAACTACTGATCGAATGCTTAATCGTATTAAAGACGTGTACATGTTTATTTTAGACAAAGGAACCGTGTCTACACAGGATTTAGTCGAAGAGTTTAGTATCACTCCTCGCACCGTTCAAAGAGATTTGAACGTGTTAGCCTTTAACGATTTGGTGACGAGTCCAAGTCGAGGCAGATGGACAACGACGAAGAAAAAAGTAAAATTAACGTCTTAGTTTTACGTTTTGTACGTAAAGCATTATGTATGGAAAAAGAATGACCTTTCGTCGGGGTCATTCTTTTTTGTCGTAAGAAGATTATTAGATTTTTTGCCCACTTTGCTTACTGACTTCTCCGTAAATTGATGATTTATAAAGTGATTATTTACATCGCTCCTTTACCCTTCAATCTGAGCTACACATTTTAGCATAGTAGCATAAATCTGCGCGCCATTAGCTGCTCTGTTCTCTTTCAAGATTATTTTAACTATTTACAGTTGCTTAACAATCCGTTAAACTCGAAACATTCTAAATGTTGAGAGGAGGATTTTATATGACTTTGTCAAAGTTGTTTCATCCATTAGTTTGGATTATTTTAGGTGGGACAATTTTTACACGTATTGCAAGCTTTATGGCAATGCCTTTTTTAGCTATTTATTTACATAATGAAATTCAAGCCTCTCCCTTACAAATTGGATTGACAATCGGTATCGCGCCGCTCATTTCCACAGTAGGTGGATTTTTCGGGGGGTATTTAACAGATCGCTTTGGTAGAAAAAGCGTTATTCTATTAACAATTATCGTTTGGAGTCTTGTGTTCTTTGGCTTCGCAACGGTTCATGCTGTTTGGCTTTTTATCCTATTCAATGCTTTAAATGGACTTTGTCGATCATTTTTTGAACCTTCCACACAGGCATTGATGATTGATTTTACACCTGCCGATAAACGAAAAAGACTATTTTCCTTACGTTATACGGCCATAAATATTGCAGCGGTTATTGGTCCTATTATTGGCGTGTATATCTCACAGCTATCCAGTCCAAGTATCCCTTTTATGCTGACAGGGATGATGTATATTATTTACGCAGTGTTTTTATTTTTTGTGTTAAATCGCTATCAAATGCAGCAACCCAAAGCTGTTACACAAACAAAAATACTCAGTACATTCACGATTCTTTTGACAAATCGTGTGCTGCTTAGCTTCATATTGGGAGCCATTTTAATCAATATTGGGTACTCGCAATTTGACTCAACGCTACCTCAAATTATCGAATTAAAGATTGATGAAGGTGCGAAACTTTATTCGTTATTAATCTCTCTCAATGCAGCAGTTGTGTTATTACTACAATTACCTATTAGTATAGTATCAGAGCGCTTTTCATCTACAGCAACATTATTAGTAGGTGTACTGTTCTTTGCTATTGGATTATGTATGTTTGGATTCTCCAATAATTATACGCTCTATATCATTGCCATGATTATTTTTACCATAGGTGAAATCTTTGCCTTCCCTACAATGAATGTCATGATTGATGAAATTGCACCAGATACTCAAAAGGCAACCTATTTAGGTGCTGCACAATTTAAAAATTTAGGTGGCTTTATTGGCCCAATAATAGGCGGATGGCTCTTGACTCATTATATGAACGCTATGTTTCCAGTCATCGCTGTTCTTGTTTTATGTAGTTGTATCTTTTATAGAACAAAAATAGCAGCTCAATAATAAACGCCCCATTGCTATCAAAATAGCTAATTATGCTATCGATAGAATGGGGCGTTTTTTTAACTATTATAACCCTCGTCAGCAGCGACCTCTGCATAACTAGAATATTGATCCTTACCAGCATTTTTGGATTGATAAAGCGCTTTATCGGCCCGTTCAAATAAGCTCATTTCTGTATCCTCAGCATGATTATAAATGGCTCCGCCCATGCTCACAGACAACACAGACCATTTCTCGCTCACTTGGCCATCATATCTAACTGATCTTATTTGAGTCAAGATGTCCTCTGCCATGTGCTGCATCTGTTCCTCTGTTGTATCGTATAAAACAATGGCAAATTCATCCCCACCGAAGCGTACGACAAAGCCACTTTGTTTCACAACATGCTTTAAAATTTTCGCTGTTTCAATGAGGATATGATCTCCTTCTACATGACCAAATTGATCGTTTACTTGTTTAAAGTTATCTAAATCAATTAACAATAAACCTGGCACATTCATTTTTCTTTTTCTTAATAAATTATCAATTTTTCTAATATATGTAGCACGGTTATAAACACCTGTTAACGGATCGAAGGTAGCTAGGTGTATTGTTTTAGATAAAATTTTATTAATAACTAACAGCATAATAAAGGATGTTAGTAGGGCGATAGACAGTAAAAACCAAAATTGTTTCGTATTTTTTTGAAGAGCTTCCATTTTAGTGAAATTAATAAATTTCACATAGACAATTCTTTTGGATGACTCCCCTCTCACTGTCTCTGCTTCATAGGGCAGAAAACGATGTGTTTCTATATAACCATTGTCTAAAGCCTTTTCATACTCAACTGGCTCCATTGTTTTCTTTGCTAGCTCGAAGTATTCTTGAAATTTCTTAGATTGCTCCTGTACAGTGATTTTCTTCGATCTCGAATCATTAAAGAAAACGCCACCTGCATTAATAGCTTGCACATCCACTAAATCAATATATTTACCAATTAAGTACTGTGCAGTTTTCTCAAAATTAAAGGTTTGGAAGACAGGATCATTTAGTAGGTCTATACCTAACTCAAGCAAATATTTCTTATCATGTGTTGCCAGATAGCCAAATTTTCGATATTCTCCTGTTGATGTTGAAATATCAATGCCATCTGTAAAAAATTCGCCACTAGCGCGCCGTTCATCCAATAAAGCAGAAAAACGTTGACAACAAAGCGAGAAATCCAAGCCAATATCTTTGGCAAAAGTCGTGTAAACCACTGTATTGGATTGATCTACTATGTAAATATCCATACCATGTTTCTTTTTCATTTGCTGCAAATCCCAAGTAGCTACATTAGGGTTTTCATGGTAATAGTTTTTTAACTGTCTAAGCTCCTGTTCCATTTTGTCTGAAATAGTATTATCAAAATAAAAATGGGCATTATCAACAGTTTGCATATCTGTCAAAATATGATTTTCAATTAATATTTTATTCATGCTCACTTGTTTTTCTATCTCTGTTACCAGTATTTGTCGGTTCACATATGAAATAACAGCAACAAGTATGAGTGCAAATGCTATTAAAGATAGTAATAATTTAATACGCAGGTTCTTCATTTCATTGTCCTCTACTTATTTATACCATCGTCTTTTGGGAAACATTTCAAAATATGATACATTCTATGACTATATCACAATAACTCATTTCATATTATACAGTTACAGTCATATTACTGTATATAAAAATCCCCGATGCTATGTGAGGCATCGAGGAATAATATGTTTAATGATTGTTTTGTAAACCGTTTAGCTCTTCTGTAGTGAGCTCACGATATTCACCTAACGCTAGATTTTCATCTAATATCAGGCTTCCCATAGAAATACGCTTTAAATATGTTACACGTTTTCCTACAGCCTCAAACATTCGCTTTACCTGATGAAACTTGCCTTCTTGAATCGTTAGCTCTATTTCCGATTGCTGTGCAGACTTTAGAATCACAAGCTTTCCAGGCTTTGTAACATAGCCATCATCTAGTTCAACACCATTTGCAAATTTCTCGGCATCTTCTTCTGTCACAACGCCTTCAATCTGTGCGTAATAAACTTTTGGCACATGCTTTTTTGGAGACAATAAATTATGAGCTAATTGACCATCGTTTGTTAATAAGAGCAACCCTTCTGTATCTTTATCTAATCGACCAACAGGAAACGGTTGAAAATGCTGGTGTAATGGCTCTAATAAATCAATTACTGTTTCATCTCTTAAATCCTCAGTGGCAGAAATAACACCAGGCGGTTTATTCATTATAAAATAAACAAATTCTGTATAAACAACGCGCTCTCCAAACACTGAAACAATTTGCTGTTCTGGGTCTACATGTAAAGCTGCATCCTTGACATAAGCACCATCTACTGTGACAGCTTTTTGCTTTAATAACTGCTTCACTTCCTTACGAGAACCGTACCCCATATTTGCTAGTAATTTATCTAAACGCATCGTTCCACTCCTATTTCAATCCCAGTTTACTCATAATACGGGTTAATCGTTCACCTAATAGCTTTTGGGCTAAACCTAGGCGTAATGATAAAAAGCCATAAACAGCCGCACCAACACCCGCACAAATAATTGAGAATAGTAATGCTGAGAATTTACTATCAACTGGTCCCATTAGTAATTCCAATAATTTATGCACCATCAGCACGCTAATGGCCATCGCCATTGTCAATAAAGCAATTAGCATGACACGACGCACAACCATTTCTGATCGATAATTCAACGTTTTTCGTAACACAAGCATATTAATGATAATCGAAACACTATAGCCAATAGCTGTAGCTACTATTGCACCATCTGCCTCTAACCAGCGAATTAAAGGAATATTTAATGCTAGCTTTACGAAAATTCCAGATAATAAGCTGAAAACAATCCACTTTTGAAAATCAATTCCTTGAAGTAGTGCTGCTGTGACTTGAAATAACGCAAATAAAATAGCAACAGGTGCATAATGCGCTAAAATCGTTGCTCCCATTTCGCTTTCTGAATAAAGCATAAAATAAATTTCATTGGCTAATAGAGAAATACCAACCACAGCTGGCAATGTAATAAAGATTAAAATTTGATAGGTCTTATCCATTGCATGGCGGAGCGCTAAATACTCCCCCTGTGTAAAATACTTTGTAATTGTTGGTACAAGCGCCATCGAAAATCCAGTCGCTAGCATAACAGGGATGATAACAACTTTATGTGTCATAAAGTTAATCATCGATAAATAAGTATCTGTTACTTCTGCTAAACCAATGGACGTCATTGCTCCATTAAACGTAAGCATGTCGACTAATTGGAATAACGGATTGGCCACCCCTACAAACACCATTGGGATGGAATAGGTAATCACTTCTTTATAAATATTGGACATTGGTAACTGTGTGGAAGTCACACTTTGGCTACGTAATAAGTTAAATTCAGGCTGATACTTTTTCCAGTAATAATAAAGAACACCTAATCCTCCGATTGCCCCGATAAATGCAGCAAACACAGCAAAGGAGATGGCTGTCTCTGGTTTTCCTTTAAACACAATAACCACTAGGAACGATCCACCAAGTAACACAACAATTCGCACAATTTGTTCCACCAATTGTGAAACGGCAGTAGGCTCCATTTTGTCGTAGCCTTGGAAGAAGCCACGCCATAGACTCATAAATGGTACTACGATTAAGGCAAAACTAACCCATCGTATTACTGAAGCAATTTGTTCGACTGTAAAGACTTGTTCCTCACTCTTAATAACTAACCCTGCTATTGGCGTAGCAAGTAGAAAGAGGGCAATAAATGCTGCAAAGCCAGTCATCATCATAATAAGAATGCCAGATTTCATCAGCTTGCGACCCGATTGATAATCCCCCATGGCATTATATTTGGATACAAATTTAGAGACGGCTATTGGTGCACCTGAAATGGCGATTGCCAGCATAATTGAATAGGGAATATATGCATATTGGTAAAGCGCAATGTTCTTCTCGCCAACAATTGCATAAAACGGAAAAATATAAATTAATCCGAGTACCTTCGATAAAAACATCCCCATTGTTAATATCGCAGTACCTTTCATTAAATTGGACATCATACCCATCCATTCATTGTAAAATCAATATTATTATCGTAACACTTTAATGGCTCTTATAAAACATTTTCCTTACTCATACACGACATGCAAACGCTGTCACCTTGTAAATGATTTAAGTAAACCAATTGTAATCTTACCACATTTATAGGAAATGAGACGCATAAAAACACCAAAAAGTTCATTCATAAAGAAACTTGAAGAAAAAAGGCCTTAAAATAATCGGTGAGGAATTGAACATCCCCACCGATTAAGGTATTTCTTATACCATGTCCACAAAGAACTTTTTATACCATACTAGGAATACATAAACTGTCCAAATATAACGACCACGATTTGCTTTCCCTTCGTAGTGCTCATCTAGATAGCCAACTAATTGTTTTGTATCAAAAAATTCATTTGCAAAGTCAGTTGTAAACATTTCTTTTACCATACTGTAATACTTTTCTTCACGTAACCAGTGACGAATTGGCACTGGGAATCCAAGTTTCGGACGCTTTGCCCATTCTTCTGGCAATTCCTGATGTGCAGCTTGACGTAAAACATATTTTGTATCGATATCATTCACACGGTATCTTGAAGGAATATTTTTCGCTAACTCCATTACTTCCTTATCTAAAAATGGTACACGTAATTCAATCGAGTGTGCCATACTCATTTTATCTGCCTTCAATAAAATATCACCAGGCATCCAAAGATTTAGATCTAGATACTGCATTTTTGTCACATCATCATCGCCAGGCACTTCATCATAAATACGTTTTGTAATCGATTTTACAGATGGGGCATTTTTATAAGCTGGCTTTAAAACATTAATAGCATCTACTTCATCCCACACTACCGCTTCTCCAATAAAGCGCTCTTCTACTGTTTGAGCACCTTTAATAAGGAAATTCGTGTATTGATTTTTCGGTAGAGCTTCTGCCATCCCACGTAATGTTTTACGAAGACCTAATGGTAATTTTTCGTATTTTTGCATTCTTCCTGAGTTTTGATACCAAGCATACCCACCAAAAATTTCATCAGCACCTTCACCTGATAGGACAACCGTTACATCCTTTGAAGCAAGCTCCGAAAGGAAGTAAAGTGGCACTGAAGATGGATTGGATTGTGGTTCATCCATATGCCATTGAATTTTAGGTAGCGCTTCAAAGCACTCATCTGCTGTAATGTATCTACGTTCATTTTGAATATTCAACGTATCCGATAAATCTTTTGCAAGATTTGTCTCATTGAACATATCTTCATAGTCCGCAAACCCGACTGAGAAGGATTTATCTGGGCGTAATAAGGACGTAATATAACTAGAGTCAATACCACCCGATAAGAATGAACCAACTTTTACATCACTGATTTGATGAGCCTCTACAGATTCTTTAACAGTTGAACGAATTTCTTCAATATATTTTTCGATTGGTGCTTCTTTTGCATGGAATTTTTTATCCCAATATTGCACGATTTGCTTTTGTCCATTTTGAATTAGCATATAGTGTGCTGGTGGTAATTTAAAGACACCTTTAAAGAATGTTTCATCCATAGATGAATACTGGAATGTTAAATAAGGGCGAAGTGCCTGTTTATTTAACTCTTTAATAAATGATGGGTGTGGTAAAAACGATTTAATCTCAGAACCAAAGATAAACGTACCGTCAGTTGTATGCTCAGAGTAATACAATGGTTTGATTCCAAAGCCATCGCGCGCAATGAATTGTAAATCATTCTTTTTATCCCAAATACAGAAGGCAAACATCCCACGCAGTTTCTTCACAAAATCTACGCCATATTCTACATAGCCATAAATAATGACTTCACTATCTGACTGCGTTTTAAACGTATGACCTTTTTCAATAAGATCTGCACGCAGCTCTTGGAAGTTAAATATTTCTCCATTAAATACAAGCACAATATTGCCATCTGCACTATATAATGGTTGATTTGCTACGTCTGATAAGTCAATAATACTTAATCGACGGAAACCCAACGTCACTTTATCGTCACTATGAATACCACCGCTATCTGGTCCACGGTGAATAATTGTATTCATCATATTTTCTATCGTCTGATGATGATCAATCACATTTGTTCCATTAATATAACCTATAAATCCGCACATTCTATTTTTCACCTCATAATTTAGTGCATAACCTTTACCATAATAGCACGAAAAGACATTCATTTCATGCTGACAATGCTAATAAAGGAAAACTTTCATTCATCCAATTGTATAAAAAGAATATTGTGTTTCATTCTACTGTATAAGCTCTTCATCCCAAAAGAAGAGATAAAGAATTATAAAACACTTTTCTATTATTTTCAATGTCAAAGAAAGCCCCTCTCTATATAGACTTCATGTATAATAGGAAAGATTCCTAATTTGAACAGAAAGTGAGTTTCTAACTATGTATGATGTAATCGTGATTGGTGGTGGCCCATCTGGATTAATGGCGGCGATTGCTGCTGGAGAGCGCAAAAAGAAGGTGTTATTGTTAGAAAAAGGCACAAAACTAGGCAAGAAATTGGCCATTTCTGGCGGAGGACGCTGTAATGTTACAAATCGTTTGCCTGTTGAAGAAATTGTGAAACATATACCCGGTAATGGCCGTTTTCTCTATAGTCCATTTACCGTTTATAATAATGAAGATATAATTGCATTTTTTGAAGGACTTGGTGTCGCCCTAAAGGAAGAGGACCACGGTAGAATGTTCCCTGTATCCAATCGTGCACAAGATGTCGTTGATGCGCTGATTAGACAGCTACAACGTCTTCATATTGAAGTTCGTTTACACACAGCTGTCAGTAAGCTTCTAATGGATGAAGATAAAATTTTGGGTGTACGTCTTGCTGATGGCACAGAAGTCCGTAGTCAAGCAGTCGTTGTAGCCGTTGGGGGCAAGGCGGTTCCACAAACAGGCTCAACAGGTGATGGCTATCCTTGGGCTGAACGTGCGGGTCATACAATCACTACCTTATTCCCAACAGAAGTCCCTGTTATTTCAAAAGAAGATTTTATTCAAGCACGTGAGCTACAAGGACTAGCATTGCGTGATGTTGCTGTCTCCGTGCTAAATAAAAAAGGCAAGACACTCGTCACCCATCAAATGGATATGCTCTTTACCCATTTTGGTTTAAGTGGTCCTGCTATTTTGCGTTGTAGTCAATTCGTTGTGAAAGAATTAATGAAAACAGGCTATGAGCCCGTGACAATGCGTATTCAAACACTGGTACATTATAATGAAGAAACATGTCTACAATATTTAAATAAATTAATAAAAGAAGATCCGAAAAAGGCTGTGAAAAATGTTTGGAAAGGCATAGCACCTGAACGATGGCTCTTGTTCTTATGTGAGCGAGCACATATTGATGTTCAATTGACGGGCGCTGAATTATCCCAAGAGAAAATTCGTCAGCTAGCACGTTTACTAGTAAACTTCACCTTAACAGTGAGTGGCACACAGTCACTCGATAAGGCGTTTGTAACAGGTGGCGGTGTCTCTGTAAAAGAAATCGAGCCAAAAACAATGGCCTCAAAGAAAAAAGAAGGACTGTTCTTTTGTGGAGAAATTCTTGATATTCATGGCTATACAGGCGGCTATAACATCACTTCAGCCCTCGTAACGGGACGTATTGCAGGAATGCATGCGGCATTATAATAGAAGAAAAAGCGTGTCCGTAGAAAACGGACGCGCTTTTTTAGCTTTCACTAGACATATAAACTTCTTCAAATGGTTGGATAATAACAAAGCCCTCACCAGAAAACGCCATCTGGATGGATTCTCCACTGCCTCGGCCGATAAATGTACGGAAGCTAATATCTGTTTTAAATTCAGGTGTTAAGTTGCCTGACCATGCGACAGTAGCATGCGGATCAGTATATACTGTTTCACCTGGTTTCACTAATAATGTCAGTGGTTCAAAATGAGTTGTAATCGCAACCTTCCCTGTTCCTTGAAGGGTTACATTAAATAAACCACCTGACATGATGCCAGCCATTTTACGCATCAAACGTATATCCCATTCGATGCTAGGCTCAAAGGCAAGTAAATCATTGCCATTGACACAAATACTGTCGTTTCTCAAATCAAAAACAGTTACTTTCTTTCCTTGGTCCGCTAAGTAGAGTCTGCCCTTTCCGCTAGCTTTCATCAATTGCGTACCTTCACCCGTTAAAGCCTTTTTAAACATTTTGCCAAGACCATGCTCCAAGACGCGCTCACGTTCAAATTTAATATCACCTGTATAGGAAATCATAGCGCCCATTTTTGACCACACTTCACCGTTTAGATTAACCTCTAATACGCGTTCAGTTTCCAATTCAAAATAATCATTCTCATTATCGTCCTGCTGTGTTTTATGAACAAATTCATCTAAAGAAAATTTCCCCATGATTGATCCCTCCCTAATTACTTTATATACGTTGATCTTTGAGAAAAGATTCAATTTTTAACGGTTTGTTCCTCATTGTGCATTTCGTTACAAAATTTCTCTTTTAATAACGAAATCACTTTATTTCCAGTAATGTTATTGACATCAGACATGTGCTGTTATACATTAAACAAAGAAATTACAATTGTTATATAACAAGCGCTTCAAAAAAATAACTATATAAGTGCCATCCACGAAATGACACCTATATAGTAATTTGAAAGTTCATATTATTGTGTAGCAGATACATCTCCAACATTTTGCGCTGCTTTTAAAGCTGTTTGCTTACGTACATCTGCACGTAACGTTAAGGAAATAATCAACGAAGCTGCGATTAAACCTGCGAATACATAGAATACAGGAATATAGCTTCCATACGCATTTTTGATTGCACTTACTAACAACGGTCCAAATACTCCACCCAATGACCACGTTGTTAATAAATAACCATGAATCACACCAAGTTGCTTTGTGCCAAATAAATCACTTGCAAATGCAGGTAGATTTGAGAACCCACCACCATAGCAACTAACAACTAAGAAGATAAGTGCTTGGAAAATAATTACGTTAGTTGTATGTGGTAAAACGATAAATGTGATTAGCTGTGCTGTAAAGAAAATAACGAAAACGTTAGAACGACCGATATAATCAGACACAGCGGCCCAGATTAAACGGCCACCACCATTAAATAACCCCATAATTCCTACCATTGCGGCAGCACCTGCAACTGATAGACCAACAATTTCCTGTGCCATTGGTGAAGCAACAGAAATCATCATAATCCCTGCTGTTACATTAACTAAATGCATTGACCAAAGCATCCAGAAGTGCTTTGTTTTAACAGCTTCTCGTGCTGACATAACAGATAAATCTTTCTTCACTACGTCCTTACCATTATTGGCAGCTGCTTTCATATTAGCAGGCATATAACCTGGCTTAGGTGGTGCTATATATGAAGCCCCTAAAATCATTAACGTGAAGTAACTTGCCCCTAGAATAAAGTATGTTGTAGAAATGCCAACTGCCTCCATTAAGTTGGCTGCGACTGGTGCTGTAATCAGTGCACCCGATCCAAAACCAAGTACGGCCATACCTGTTGCTAGACCACGACGGTCTGGGAACCATTTTACAAGTGTTGATACAGGTGCAATATAGCCAATCCCCATTCCTAATCCACTAAGAACACCATATGTTAACCAATACATAACAACAGAATCCATTGAAATGGCTACACCAGCACCAGCTTGTCCTGCTCCAAATAAGACAGCTGCTACCATCGCCGATTTACGTGGTCCCATTTTTTCTACTAAACTACCAAATAATGCAGCTGAGAAACCAGCTAATCCCATCATAATGGTAAAGGCAATCGTTACCTTTGTTTCACTCCATCCCATTTCTGTGACAATCGGTAGCTTGTATACACTGTATGCATAGGCTCCACCGATTGAAAGGTGAATAGCGATTGCAGATAATGCAATTAACCATCTATTTTTATTCATAAATTCTCATTTCTCCCCTCTTTTGCTACCTGTGAAAATTCTATGAACGTCCATGTAAAACAATTTACCACTTAGAATTATTCAAATGCAAGATGTTTTTCTAAAAAATATTATTTCTCCAAAAAGTTTTTCATTCTTTTCTTAAAAATTAAAATCAAACAAACCTTACAGCCTCTAAGAAAAATGAAGTTTTACAAACTAAAAAATCTACATATACTAGATTTTATTATTTTTCTACTCTATTTTATCGTTATATATTAATTATTCTTAAATAATTATTTTTGTGTATATTTTCACATGCTGTTTATGAATAAAATCTTAATTAGAAAATTAATTTCTATTATCTATCTAAAGAAAGAACTATTTATTTAGTTTATTACGCTAGAATTTTTAAGAACAGAAGAGAAATTTGAAACTATTTTCTACAAGATTTTTACTTTTATATGTATGAACAAAAAGCTGGTTTCCGTCTTTTATTTCCATATTTGTATTATAATTTCAAAAAATTACAATACAATCAATGTATATTTCAAATTATTTATTGAAAGTGAAAAATTTTTTATTATTCAAATATATATATTAGAGTCCAATTTTCTGGCATATGTATGCCATTACAACAATATAAATCATATTTATCAATCGTTTTGTTATACTACACAATAAAAAAAATACTCTTCAACAAATCTTGTATTACAACAGCTTTGTTATTTATGGTAATTTAGTATAAACTAAGAATTTTTAGTATGTTTTAAGGTAAACATGCTTATTTTGTAGAATTGAGGTGATGAATGTATAAAAGAAAGCTAATAGCTATCGCTCTTTTATATGTCTATGAAAAATATATCTTTACGTCTAAAAATGTTTATTTTTTCATTTATTATTGTCCTTTTTTCTATAGCAACAAGTGGTGCTATCATGCTCCATAACCTTTCGGGTGCATTTGAGAAAGAATTTGGAGCACGAGCCATTGCTATCGCGAGAACCGTTTCACAACTGACAGATGTACAAAATAATGTTGGGAAGCCGAATGGATTTGAAGTTATTCAACCCATTGCGGAGAGAATTCGTTTAACAACTGATGTTGATTATATCGTGATTATTGATATGAAGAAAATCCGCTATTCTCACCCTTCCGAGAGCAAACTTGGCACAGTTTTTGAGGGTGGAGACGAAATAGAAGCTTTTTCACAGCATGAATACATATCAAAAGCTCAGGGAGTGCTTGGCTATTCCATCCGTGCATTCGTTCCTATAATGAATGAAGAAGGTACACAACAAGTTGGTGTTATTACAGTTGGGTTACTCACACCAAAATGGTACAACCTATTAGATGAATATCAATTTGATATATTGATTTCTCTTTTTTGGGGACTAGCTATTGGATTAGGTGGTTCAGTCTGGGTGGCTAATCACTTAAAGCGTCAAACATTTAACTTAGAACCATACGAAATCGCTCGCTTAGTCGAAGAACGATCTGGCATTATACAGGCAATGGATATCGGTATATTAGCAACTGACGAAAGCGGTAATGTATCATTTATTAACCGTCTCGCAAGGCAGTATACTCATTTCTTTGAACAAAGAATTTCCCGCAAAGAATTATTTAATGGGACATGGCTTGCGGAAGACATTTTACAGCAGCATGAAATATATAGACCTTTACTTATACATGACCAGATGTATTTAGTACGCACCTTCCCTATTCGAATTTTAGATCAAAATGCTGGATACCTTATAATGTTAACGGATCGTAAAGAGGCAAATA
Organism: Lysinibacillus sp. K60; assembly: GCF_019731275.1. Lineage (NCBI taxonomy): Bacteria > Bacillati > Bacillota > Bacilli > Caryophanales > Bacillaceae > Lysinibacillus > Lysinibacillus sp. K60. The sequence goes on from NZ_JAASJR010000004.1 coordinate 250,126, forward strand.
TGTTAGCTGAAGAATTAACAGGGATTAAAATGCTTGTGGATTCCTTACGAGCTCAACAGCACGAATATATGAACCGTTTACATAGTATTGCAGGATTAATTCAACTAGATCGTAATGAGGAAGCTCTGAGTCTTATTATTGATGAAATTACGGATGAAGAGGAAATTATACAAATTTTACATGATAAAATACTTGATTACTCGATTCAAGGTTTACTACTTGGGAAGTACTCGCGAGCAAAAGAACTCGGCGTGGAACTGACCATTGATGATGATTCAAAGCTAGCCGATATTATGAGCGGTTTTTCTAGTGGTGATTTGGTAACTATAATTGGGAATTTGCTTGATAACGCGATGGAAGCATGCTTTGAGTGTACGTATAAAGATGTACGATTAACGTTAATTGGCGATAAGCACTATCTATATATAGAAGTACAGGATAGTGGCTTGGGGATAATAGGTTTACCGCATCGAATTTTCGAATATGGTTTTACTACCAAACAAAAGGAAGGACATGGTATTGGCCTTGCACTTGTTAAACAAATTGTAGAATCTAATAACGGAAATATACAAGTTGAATCAACGGTCAATATCGGTACAAATATTACTATTGAGGTAGGGATGATAGAGGAACAATGAGCATACTTTCAGTTTTTATTGTAGAAGACGATCCAATGGTGCTTGAGATAAATAAAGGTTTTTTAAATAAAATGGTTGGTTTTCAGCTTGTAGGCGAATCGATCACTGGTCGTGATGCTTACGAAAAAATTAAAGTGAAAAAACCAGATTTAATTTTACTAGACATGTTTTTACCAGATATGACTGGTATGGATTTATTTTTAAAACTCCGTTCAGAAAGGATTCCCTCAGATATTATTCTGATAACTGCTGCGCGGGATGCTCCGACTGTTCAAGAGGCTTTACGATTTGGTGCAAGCGATTATCTCATTAAGCCCTTTCGTTTCGAACGTTTTGAAAAAGCTTTACAGCAATATAAAAATAGCTCCAAGTTGTTTTCTAATTGCACGGCCTTAAATCAAGAGGATATTGATAATTGGCTAGGTATACAACAAGGGTCAAATGAATTACCTAAAGGCTTAAACAATTTAACGATGAAACAAATATTAGATTATTTAACAACATATCGAGAAGCTATAACCTCCGAGCAGCTGGCCCAAAATGTTGGAATGGCAAGGGTCACAGTTCGAAAATACCTAGATTTTTTAGCAACTAAAGGAACCGTTAGCATTGAACTACAATATGGAACAGTTGGACGACCAACGAAATATTATTCTATAAAATAGTTGAGCACAAATATTTATTAAAATAAAAACTCATATAGAATCTGCTATTTTTCTTATTATGCATAGCTTTATGATGCTTTACTATGCACATTAATAAAAGAAAAGTAAGCAGATTCTTTTTTCTCTAGCAATCATCTTGTATTATAACAATTTATCAATATAACTAATTGTTATATACCATAAATACCAAAATGTTCATTAAAACCATAATATTGAATATTTATTCGTATAAAATACAATAGAAAGCGTTCACATCTTATACAGTTAGGAGTGAATTGACATGTGGCGTAACCCTATAAAAGTACTATTCTTAAACTTATGTTTTTTAACCATCCTTATAGGCTGTCAACAGCAAACCTATCCAACTGACAATGAGCAATTAAGTCATGAAGAACAAATTGTCATTCGTTTTTCACATGTTGTTGGTGAAAACACACCAAAAGGAATGGCAGCAATTAAATTTGCGGAGCTTATTAAGGAACGAAGTAATGGTCATGTAGAGATTCAAGTTTTTCCAAATGGTGTACTGTACAAGGATGGTGAGGAGATGAATGCTCTTTTAAGAGGAGATATTCAGATGATTGCCCCTGCCATTTCAAAAATTACTACGTTTGTACCCGAATGGTCTGTCATGGATTTACCTTATGCATTTAAAAATGCAAAAGAAGTTCATACATATGTTGAAAGCGAAGTTGGGCAATCATTAATGAAGAGATTAAATAAACACAATCTAATCTCGATGGGCATATGGGATAGTGGTTTTAAACAGTTAAGTAATAGTATTCGTCCCATCCAAAACTTAACTGATTTACAAGGCTTACGCATGAGAATAATGCCAAGTGATATTTTAGCCGAGCAATTTTCCATTGCCGGTGCCTATCCTAGACGAATCGATTTTAATACGGTCTTCCATCAACTACAAAAAGGCAATGTTGATGGGCAAGAAAATACGCTCACTAATATCACAAGCAAAAATCTACATTCACTTCAAGATTACTTAACTATTAGTAATCATGGCTATCTAGGCTATTTGTTATTAATGAACAATGAATTTTGGAATTCCCTCCCTAAAAATGTACAGGAGCTTTTGATTGATACTCTTGAGGAAGTACAAAAATGGGAGTGGCAACAAGCAGAGAATTTAAGTGCAGAAAGACTTCAGGAAATGGAAGCATGTCAATGCATACAAATTCATTATTTAACGGAGGAAGAAATAGAGGATTGGGAAAACGCCTTTAAACCTGTATACGACTATTACACAGAAAATTATGGTTTTAAATATATTGAGGCACTTCCTAAAAATCAATTTCATTAACTAGGGTTTAAAAGGTTGCCCTTTTAACTATAAATATATATTTTAGGGGGATATAGAATGAAAAAATGGCTTTTCATGTCATTCATGGCTTTGCTTTTACTAGTACTTGCAGCTTGTGGTGGCGACAAAAAAGAACAAGCTTCTGCTCCAGCAGCTGAGGGAGATGGTGGCTACACCAAAGAAAAACCTCTTGTTATTAAATTCTCGCATGTAACTTCAATTGATAGTGTTAAAGGTAAAGCAGCCGAGGCATTTGCAAAATTAGTAGAGGAAAAAACAGAGGGTAAAGTGAAAGTTGAGGTTTATCCATCCTCGCAACTTTATGGAGATAACGATGAATTAGATGCCTTAGTATCAGGAAATGTGCATATGATTGCTCCTTCTGTAACGAAAATGGTAAAAATCGACCCTCGCTGGCAATACGTTGATATGCCATATCTTTTTGAAAATCAAGAGCATGCTCGTAAGTTCTTTAATTCAGATGTTGCAAAATTAATTTTAGAATCTGAACAACTAGCAGCTAACGACATTAAAGGTCTCGTGTTCTGGGAAAATGGCTTTAAACACTTTTCCAATAACAAACACCCACTTGTGACAGTGGACGATTTTAAAGGACTAAAATTTAGAGCACAAGCAGGTAAAGTTTTAGAATCGCAGTTTAAAGCTTTAAATGCAGGTTCTGCGACAATTGCATTTGGTGAAACGTATGCTGCCTTACAACAAGGAACAGTAGATGGACAAGAAAACACATTTAATAACTTTGATACTCAAAAATATCAAGAAGTTCAAAAGTACTTCTCCGTATCTGAACATGGTCGTCTAGACTATGCCATCTTTGTAAACAAAACATTTTGGGAAAAAATACCTTCAGAGCTATTGACAGCAGTTGAAGAATCATTAAATGAGGCAACAACGTTAGCTTGGGATTTAGCTGCGGAAGAAAACGAAAAATCATTCGAAAACATTAAAAACTCTGGCATCGAAGTCATTGAGCTATCAGATGCTGAAAAAGAAGCCATCAAAAAACAACTGGAACCAGTTTATGAAGAGTTTACTGATGTTATCACAGAAGAACTCATTAATGGTATTCGTGATTTAAAATAAAACAGAGTTCTTAAAAAACTTACTATTCCAACAATTAGTTGATGTAAGGAATAGAAAATCGTAACAACTTCTTGATTATTCTTTGTTAGGAAGTTGCACTGTAGTAGATGATTTATCGTCAATATCAATAATTTTATTAGTATATCGCTTACTTAAAAACGGGTGCTAAGAAGCTCACTTCAAACTGCAACATTTACAGTGGGAATAAAAGCATCCGTTTTTAACTTTAAATAAAGGAGGCAAAAACATGAAGGCCGTTTATAAAATATGGGGCTACTTAGAAGAAATTCTTGCAGGAATTTTTTTCGTAGCAGGTGTTGTACTCATTTTTTATGGGGTTATTATGCGCTACATATTCAATGAACCACAAGCATGGGTAGAGGAATTAGCACGCTATTCTATAATTTGGGGTACATTTTTGGGGTTTGGCTTAGCTCTTCGCCACAATCAGCATATACAGGTGGATATTCTATATGACAAGTTAAAGCCATCGAAAAAACGTCTATTAGATTTAGTAGCAACAGGCTTGAGCATCGCCTTTTGCTTAATTTACACGTACTATGGTTTTGTTTTAGTGGAAAATCGCTATACATCTGGTATGGTTTCACTTGATATCGGGATTCCAATGTGGATTGTATATTTAGTCCTACCTCTTTCAGGTATTTTATTTTTACTAAGATTCGTAGAACGATTAGTTAATATTCTACGAGGAAAGGATGAAGAATATGCTAATCCTCTTACTTAGTTTCTTTTTGCTATTATTTCTACGAGTACCTGTTGCTATTAGCTTAGCACTATCAACAATTCTAGTGTTCTTCCAAATAGATTTTAATATGAATATGATTCCACAGCGCATTTTTACTGCATTAGATTCCTTCCCTATGATGGCCATCCCAGGATTCGTGCTAGCTGGCGTATTAATGGCGCGCGGTGGGATATCAAAATATTTAATTGAAGCTTTACGTGCATGGATTGGTCACCTGCCAGGTGGTCTTGCAGTTGTTACAATTGTTGCCTGTGCTATTTTTGCCGCTATTTCAGGCTCTTCACCTGCCACAGCAGCAGCAATTGGCTCTATTATGATCCCTGCAATGATTTCAGCAGGCTATAAAAAACGTTATTCGATGGGACTTGTTGCAGCAGGTGGTACATTAGGAATTTTAATTCCACCGAGTGTTCCATTAATTATTTATGGTATCACCTCGGAGCAATCAATTGGTGAATTATTTATGGCTGGGGTTCTTCCTGGATTAGCTTTAACAGGAATTTTAATTATTGCTGCCATCTTTTATGCGAAACGCAATGGATTTAATGGAGATCAACCAGCTTCTTGGGAAGAACGTGGGCGTAAATCTTTAAAAGCCATTTGGGGAGCATTTTTACCTTTTTTAATTTTAGGAACAATCTATTCAGGAGTTGTGACACCAACTGAATCAGCGGTGATTGCAGTTTTTTATGGCCTTATTGTATCCTTGTTTATCTATCGTGAAATGAAGCTAAAGGATTTCCGCGAAGTATTAGTAGAATCTATTAATATTACCGCTATGATTTTCTTAATAATAGGTGCCGCTTCGTTATTTGGGCTTTATTTAACAAATGCACAAGTACCACAACAAGTGGGCGCATGGATTGCTGAAAGCGATTTAAATAAGTGGATTTTTATGATCATTGTCAATATTTTGTTCTTTATTATGGGTATGTTCTTAGAAGCTGTCTCTATTATTTTAATCACTTTACCAATATTATTGCCAATTCTTGCACACTTCGATATCAATCTATTACACTTTGCCATTATTATGACGATTAATATGGAATTAGGTATGATCACACCACCAGTTGGATTGAATCTCTTTGTGGTAAGTGGGATAGCAAAAGAAAAACTTGGGGAAGTGGTAAAAGGCGTTATACCGTTTATCATTTTAATGATTATCTTCTTAGCACTTGTTGTCTTAATCCCACAACTTTCTCTCTGGTTACCAGAGCAAATGAAATAAGGCATTAAGATGGGTATAAATACAAAGGGTTATTCAATAAGAGATCGCTCTTTTTGGACAATTGTCATTAGTTTGGGCGGGGCTTCGGTTTTTGTCTTTGCTGCAATGTATTCTGTTCAGCCCCTGCTCCCCTTCTTTACAGAGCAATTTCATATTTCTGTATCCGTTGCAAGTCTATCCGTATCTATGACTACTCTATCAGTAATTGTTGGATTAATCGTGCTAGGTTTTTTATCAGATCGATATGGAAGAGTATTATTCATTCATTTATCCATAGTCTTTACCATCATACCATTTTTCTTCATGCCACTAACTGATTCTTTTTCTGCTATTATTTTATTACGCTTTATTCAGGGCTTTGCTATTGCAGGTGTACCTGCAGCAGCACTTGCCTATCTTAGCGAAGAAATTGATCAACAATCAATGGGCTTTGCCACTGCATTGTATATTTCGTGTAATGCACTAGGCGGAACAATTGGTAGACTCATGATGGGGTATATCACTGAATATTTTTCATGGAAAATGGCATTTGTTTCATTAGCCATTATGGGGTGCATCGTTATGGTAATTGTCTGGTGGATGCTACCTAAATCCAAAAATTTTTCGGTACAACAGCGTACGATTCAACAAGATTTACAAGGCTTTTGTTTCCATTTGAAAAACCCTCAATTATTAATACTTTTTGGATTAGGAGTTATTTTACAATTATCCTTTACTGGGGTTTGGTCATTTATTCCCTATTACTTAACAGCGCCTCCTTTTCTATTATCTTTACAAAGCATTTCTTTTATTTTTTTAGCCTATGGTTTAGGTATTATTGGTTCGCCTATTGCTAATGCACTTGCAGGAAAAGTTGGATTAAATACCATTCGAACATTTGGTGTTTGTTTATTAACTGTGGGAATACTTTTTACATTAAGCAAGTCACTTTTCATTATTGTAATTGGACTTTGTCTAGCATGTTTAGGTTTTTTTACTGCTCATGCATTAACTTCTTCATTGGTAAGTCGGCTAGCTCTTTCTCAAAAAGGAAGTGCCTCTAGTCTATATCTGGTCGCTTATTACCTTGGGGTGGCCTCTGGAAGCACAATATTAAGCCCTGTTTGGTCATTATTTCAATGGCATGGTATCGTAATCATTACTGCTTTTCTGCCAATAACATACCTATTTATTTTAAATTCGCTACAGAAACAGCAAAAAAGAGATGTACTCAAAAAATGAGCATCTCTTTTTTTGCTAATTCATTGTTTTTTTACAAGGACAATTGCTTTCATTTCTTTATAATATATGCACAGCAAAATTCCTACTAAAATTAATAAAAAGCCATATAATTGAACACTTGTAGGGAATTGTTTTAAAAATACCGCACTCAATAGCATGGCTATAGCTGGCTCAAAGTTTAACAACAGTGACGCATTTGTTGAGCCGACCTCCTTCATTTTTTGATTCCATATTAAATTGCTTACCCCGTGGATAATAATCGCTGATAAAATGAGCAAAAACCAGTAGGGCATTGCAACTTGCCAATTCGTCTGCGGCAAAATAGTAAATGAAAACGGCACAAGCACCAGTAAACCTATTAAATTTGTATAGAACGTAATCGACTGGGCTGACATTTTCTGACTAAGATGATTGACAATAATGAGGAACAAAGCAAAGCTTAGCATTGTAATTAAGCTCAACACTTCACCCACACCGATTGAAATGGTGATAAGTGCCCCTTTGGTAATGATGAGGCCAACACCAACAAATGAAAGTATCGCACCTAGCCAAAATATGCCGTTCCGTGATTCATGATAGATCATTTTATTCAGTAGAGATGTAACAATCGGTGCACAGGCTAATATTAAAGCGGCAGTGATAGGAGAAATGTGCTGGAGACTAGCATAAAAGCTATAGTGATTAATGGAAACGCCTAGTATTCCTGCAAGGATCAATAACAATAAATCATTTCTTGTAAATGTTGTTCGGAAAATTATTTTCCAACTAATACTTCCTAAAAACAGAACAATGACAATCAATCTAAAAATGGTGACTGTTAAAGGATCCCAATGGTCAATTAAAATAGAGCCAATAATGAAGTTACTAGCCCAAAAAAATACACAGCTAAATAAAATCATATAGATTGTTAGTTGTTTCATATTTTATCACACCCGCAAATAAAGAGATTTCTACATAAGTAATGGCAAATCTACTTTCCTTTATTCATCTTTTCTATTAAAACATAAGTATAGCAAACTAGAAGATTTCTAGTTTGCTATGTTATCTAAATAAGGGGGATTTAGATTTATACTTTGTTGATAAACTTACCTTTTGACATAACCACTCGGTTGGATGGTTTACGTGCAATAACTTCAGCGCTTGAAACTGCGTCAAAGAATACAAAACTTGCTTCATCTTTCACATTAGGCCAAGCCTTTTGACCATTTGCATCCAATGGTGTGATACCATTTGTAATATATTTTAATGTTTGTCGAATCGAACGTTCGTCAAGTTTACGAGAAATGTCTGCAAAAGTAGTCGCTTTTTCTAAAATATCTCCTGAGCCATTAGGACTCCAAGAATCATAAAAGCCGTCACAACCAAAGTGGACATCCACGCCGCGCTCTGCTAGTAATTCAATTGGTGGAATTAATCGTCGCAAATCAAATGGCACCGTTGACATTATTTTTACTTGTTGTTGTGCTAAACGATCTGCAATTTTATGCTGCTCCATGACTGATACATCACCAAGTGAAAAGGCATGACTTATCGCCGTTCTCCCCTGATATTTGGCATCCTCCACGATATCTATCCATTTATCGATTGTGTAATACCCAACATGGCCACCATCATGTAAATGAATATCGACATCAACATTAAATTCCTGTGCAATATCCATCACTTCATAAAGAGAAGGCTCAATCGAGTTATCGATGCCAGCTGGATCTAGGCCGCCAATCATCGTCGCTCCATTGCGTAAAGCTTCACGCAATAATTTAGGGACATCATCTCTTAATAGACCATGCTGTGGAAAGGCAATGACTTCGGATGTCACGACATCTTTATAATCGTCCAATGCCGCTAGTACACCTTCTAAATTTTTTAATCCAATGTATGGATCAATATTGACATGTGTACGAATATGATTCGCACCATTCTTAAGGATTTTTTCAATCATTGCAGTCGCACGTTGTTTACCTGTTGTAGCAAGAACGGATAGCTCTTGTGCTTCACGATCAAGTCGTTCCTTTAAATTCTTTACGGGCACACAAGCCTTCCAAGGTAAAGATAAGTAAGTTTTATCTAAATGATTATGCATTTCCTTAAAGGCAGGTAATAGCAGCTTCCCTTTCATATCTGTGACTTCGCTTGGAGACTCGATTGCGTCTGTTGCGGGTACAATTTGCGAAATGAAGCCATCTGTAATTTCAAGGTGAAAAAGCTCCACTTTCGTTCCAACTGTATCATTTTCCTTTAGATATTCTCCTGTTTCAAGTAGAACATTTGTCAGCCAGTGCTTCATCTGAATTCTCCTTTCAACTCTCCTACATCCTGTTGGTGTATCATTTTACCTCGTGAAATGACGGTAGTAATTGGACATCTTCTTGCTATCACATGGGCAGTGCTCACACCATCCACTAACAGCATATTAGCTTTATCACCAACTTGAGGCCAAACCCGTTCTCCAGCATCATTCAATGGTGTGATACCACCAGAAGCGTATTTCCAAGCTCGACTTAATGAATATTCATCAATAAAGCGGAATCTCTCCGCCATGACATTTAATTTCATAATCGTATTACCAGTACCATATGGTGACCAATGATCTGTTAAGCTATCATGTCCTACAGATACCTTGACACCATTGTTATAAAGATAAGGAATTGGTATCGTCGAACGATTCAAATCGATTGGGACAGTTGTCGTAACATCCATTTGTACCTCAGCCATCGCTTGAACTAAATTTTCTAAGCGTGACTGTTCTAAATCAGCAAGTGCCATCGCATGGCTAATTGTGACTTGTCCTTCTTTTTTCGCTTGTTTCGTTAACTCAATCAGCTTATAAAATTCAAATTCGCCTAGTGTGTTCGCCGTGTGAATATGAATATCTATCCCTGCATTATAGTCTTGGGCAATACCTATCGTTGTTTGCAATGACTTTTCGATATTGCGATCTACAATGGATGGGTCAACGCCACCAACAAGCGTTGCTCCCATTACCATTGCCTCACGGAGCAGTCCCTCTACATTGGAGCGTAATAAGCCATGCTGTGGGAAGGCCACAATATCATAGGTAATTTGATCTCGATAGTTTGCTAAAACCTCTTTTGTCATTTCAATATGCTTTGTCCCAATTTGTGGGTCGACATTACAATGGGAACGAATATGTGTATGCCCTTGTGAAATGAGCCACTTCACCATTTCCTCAGCTCGATAAGCAGCTGTCGGCAATTGTTTAGGTAGTAGTGTTCTTTCTTCTTCAATGCGTGTTAAAATCCCTTTAGTAATGGGCCTTGGTGCCTGCCATTCTCCGCCGAAATAAGTTTTATCGATATGAATATGCATCTCTCGGAATGAAGGGACTAATAGTTGCTGTTGTGCATCTATTACTTCTACATCTCCATCAGCCACTATATCCTTATCTACTTGTTGAACATACCCATCCTCGATTAGAACATCATAAATACCTGTACGAGTAGCAACAATGTGTTCATTTTCGCGCTCATATGCTTCTTCTAATCTCACATTTTTCAGCAATAGTTTACTCATAGTTTCCTCCCAATTGGTATTTTTTCGTCTATCACCAAATTTTGACTACTCTACAATTTCAACGCCACTGATCATCGTGTAGTTAGATGCATCTAACCAGAAACCTTTTACAGCATTGCTGTAAACTGCTAAATGCTCATAGTTACGCACTGGAATATAGACAGCCTCGTCTAACTCGATTTGCATTGCTTCTTTGTAGATTTCATTACGTGCCTCTTGGTTTGCTTCAGAACGTCCTTGCTCAATTAGCTTATCTACTTCTGGATTTGAATAGTAGAAATGGTTTCCTGGAGGTCCCATAGAAGCAGTGTGGAATAGATTGTATTGGTTATAATCAGCATCACCCGTTGCATTACCCCAGCCACTAATAAAGATTTGGTGCTGCTCTTTCGTAATTTCAGAAATAAATGCACCATACTCCATTACTTGAATATCTACATCTAATCCGATTCCTTTTAATTGAGATTGAATAACCTCCGCCATGTTGATACGCTCTTTACGATCACTTGTCAGTAATTTAACTTTTGTTCCCTCTTGAACACCAGCTTCTTTTAACAATTCTTTTGCCTTCACTACATCATAGTCATACGGTTTCGTTTCACTAGAATATCCAATAATTTTTGGACTCATTGCAGAATTTGCAAGTGTTCCTACATTATCATAAATACCGCTAATAATTGCTTCACGGTCAACAGCATAGCTAATAGCTTGACGTACTTTTACATCTGATAATAACGCATCTTTCACGTTGAATCCGATAAATTCTACTGCTAGTCCTTCTGCACGGAATAAATTCATCGTTGAAGAATTTTCAATACGATCAATCTCTGTTACAGGTACTTGTTCAGCAATATGTGCTTCTCCACTTTCAATCATTGCTAGACGAGTAGAATCCTCTGGTACAACTTTAAATGTTACTTTATCTACTTTCGGTACAGTCCCCCAATAATCTTTATTCGAAATTAAAGTGATTTCTTGACCAGATTTCCAAGTTTCAAATACAAATGGACCTGTCCCTACTGGATGAGTTGCTAATTCGTCCGCTGCTTCAGCAATCGCTTTCGGGCTCATCATGCTACCCTCTTGACTGGCTAAAATAGATAGAAGCGGAGCATATGGTTCTTTTAATTTCAACGTTACAACATATTCATCATCTACCACTACTTCACTAATCATAGATAATTTATCACGTTGTGGTGATCCAGTTGCAGGATCTAGAATTCGGTCAAATGTCGCTTTTACAGCCTCTGCATTAAAATCTGCTCCATCATGGAATTTAATGCCTTCATTTAATGTAAATGTCCAAGTGACTTCATCTTTTTGCTCCCACTCTTTTGCAAGTAATGGAACAATTTTACGATCTCTATCAAAAGCGACAAGTGTTTCATATACCTTGCCATGAATAATATTTGCTGATGGAATATCTGTAATAAAGTGAGGATCAAGACTTGTCGCATCTGCTGCTCTTAGAACAACTAATTCTCCTCCTACGCTTTTTGATCCCTCTTTGGAACCTTCTGTACTATTATTGCTAGCAGTAGAGCAGGCTTGCAGAATAAGTACAGTTATTAGTGCCATGAATAAAAACAACTTCATTTTCTTCATCAACATTTCCTCCTTGTGTGATTTGTTCCTTACATTTCGAATTATAAAGAAATAAAATTCACTTGTTTTTTAAAATTTTTACGTGTTTTTTAAATTTTCTGACTAATAAGCCATAAAATATTTACATTCTTTACGCTTTTCACTAAATTGAAATCAAATCAAATAGAAAAGGAGTATTCGATATGAATAAAGTAACAACTACTATTGATCATTCTGTTTTAGTGAATGCACGCAAGGCATCTAGAAAAAAGAATCTTGTTTCTTTCCTAAACAAAATCAAAAAGAATAAAGCAGCTGTCGTAGGAGGCATCATCATTCTTCTATATATATTGATGTTTCTTATCGGGCCCATTTTAGCCCCTTACGATCCCTACGACGTACAATTAGATCAAAAATTACAAGGACCAAGCGTTGAACATCTAATGGGAACGGATGACAAAGGGCGAGATATTTTAAGTCGAATTTTATATGGATCCCGTTTATCAATTGGTGTTGGTATTTCAGCTGTTTTATTCGGTGGTACAATCGGCACTTTCTTAGGTCTTGTTGCTGGCTATTATGGCAGATGGGTTGATTCTATTATTAGTCGAATTTTAGATATCATGCTTGCCTTCCCTGGTATTTTGCTAGCTTTAGCGATTGTCAGTGCATTGGGACCAAGCCTTATCAATGTCACAATTGCTGTTGGGTTTTTCTCTATTCCCATGTTTGCTCGTATAGTACGTGGTTCAACAATGGAAGTTAAAAAATTAGAATATATCGATGCTGTCAAAACACTTGGAGCGAAAGATATGACGATTTTAATTAAGCATATTTTTCCAAATATTTTATCACCTATTATTGTACAAGCATCAATGCGCTTAGCAACCGCTATTCTATCTGCAGCAGGTCTATCATTCTTAGGTTTAGGTGCTCAGCCACCATCTCCTGAATGGGGTGCCATGCTTTCTAACGGACGAGATTTCCTATTTACTGCTCCTTATATGGCGCTATTCCCAGGTATTATGATTTCTATACTGGTATTAGGCTTTAACTTATTTGGTGACGGTTTACGCGATGCACTCGATCCAAGAATGAAAAATTAAAGGAGAGAAGACACATGACATTATTTATCTTAAAACGACTAGCTCAAATTATTCCTGTGACACTTGGTGTAACGCTTGTTGTTTTTCTAATTATGCAGATGATTCCTGGAGACCCAGCGATTATTTTAGCAGGAGAAGGAGCTTCTCAAGAAACAGTGGCAGAATTACGTGAAAATTTAGGACTCAATAAACCATTAGCAGTTCAATATACAGACTATATTAAAAATCTTCTACAAGGAGATATGGGTAACTCTTTAAAAAATAATCAACCAGTATTCGAGGAAATTATCTCCCGATTACCAATTACAATAGAGCTAGCCTTTTATAGTATTTTAATCACAATTGTTCTAGGGCTTATTGCGGGTATTATCTCCGCTATCCGTCCTTATTCATTGATGGATGTAGGATTAATGGTTGTCGCTTTATTAGGGATTTCCCTTCCAAGCTTCTGGTTAGGAATTTTATTAATGTATGTATTCTCTGTACAGTTACACTGGCTTCCTGTAGCAGGCTGGGATAGTGCCAAACATATTATTCTACCAGCTGTCACACTTGGTGCTGGTGGAGCTGCCATCGTCGCTCGTATGACTCGCTCTAGTATGTTAGAGGTTGTAAACCAAGACTATATACGAACAGCGAAAGCAAAAGGCTTAAAAGGATACATCATCATTTTAAAGCACGCATTACGCAATGCCTTGATTCCAGTTATTACAGTAGTAGGCTTACAGTTTGGTAGTTTACTTGGCGGAACAGTTTTAGTTGAATCTGTTTTCGCTGTAAACGGATTAGGACGAATGATTGTAGATGCCATTCGAACACGTGATATACCAGTCGTACAAGGTGGCGTTCTTGTTGCCTCATTAATATTTGTTTTCATTAATCTTTTTGTAGACATATTGTACCGATTCTTTAATAAACGGATGGATTTAAACTAAGGAGGGGAAAAACGGATGAAACAAGAAACCGTGTTGGAAGTAAAAAATTTACAAACCTATTTTTATTCGAGTGAAGGGGTTGCCAAAGCTGTAGATGGGGTATCCTTTACGCTTCAAAAAGGGGAAACACTGGGCATTGTTGGTGAATCTGGTTGTGGGAAATCCATGACTTCCCTGTCATTACTTCGTTTAGTACCATCGCCTCCTGGTAAAATCATTAATGGCGAAATTTTATTAAATAATACAGACATTTTGAAGCTCTCAGATGAAGAGCTACGTAAAATTCGAGGCAATAAAATCTCGATGATTTTCCAAGAGCCTATGACAAGCTTAAATCCTGTGTTATCCGTTGGAGAGCAAATAGCTGAATCCATTCGATTGCACCAAGGCTTATCACGTAAAGAAGCATGGCAAAAGGCTGTCGATATGATTCGCCTAGTTGGAATTCCTGCACCCGAAAAAAGAGCGAAGCAGGAGCCTTATCAGTTAAGTGGTGGGATGCGACAGCGCATTATGATTGCCATGGCACTAGCGTGTACACCAGATGTGTTAATTGCTGACGAACCGACGACTGCTCTAGATGTAACCATTCAAGCTCAAATTATTGATATTATTCAAAACCTGCAAAAACAACTAGGCATGAGCATTATCTTCATTACCCATGACCTTGGTGTTGTAGCAGAAATCTGCGATAAGATTGCTGTTATGTATGCGGGGCAGGTTGTAGAAGAAGGCACAACAGAAAGTCTTTTTGAAAAACCGCTACACCCTTATACAAATGGATTAATTCAATCATTACCGAAGCTATATGAAGACCAAGAAGAATTATCTACTATTCACGGAACTGTCCCAAGTCCCTATAATTATCCAATTGGCTGCCGTTATGCAGAACGTTGCCCTTTTGCTACGGATTTATGTCGTGAACAACAGCCTGAGCTTTTGACTGTTGAGCAAGGTAAAAAGGTAAGATGCTGGATGTACAGTAATGAATGGCAAGGAGACACACTTATGAAGGAGCTGACAGTATGACAACAGCGCAACACACACAACCACTATTACAAGTAAATGATTTAAAGCAGCATTTTTTCTTAAAAAAAGAAAAGCTCTTCGGTCCACAGCAGGTTGTAAAAGCTGTGGATGGGGTATCTTTCGACATCATGCCTGGTGAGACCCTCAGTATTGTTGGAGAATCTGGCTGCGGAAAATCAACAACTGGTCGTTCTATTTTAAGATTAGATGAGCCTACTGCTGGAGAGGTATTGTTATTCGGTAAAAATTTAGTGAATATGAACAAAAAAGAGCTTCGTGCGGCACGCAAGGACATTCAAATTATTTTCCAAGATCCCTATGCTTCCCTTAACCCACGAAGAACGATTCGTAAAATGTTAACAGAGGCCATGTCTATTCAAAAAATTGTACCACCTGAGCAACAAGAAGCACGCATGATTGAATTAATGTCCCTTGTAGGGTTACGTCCTGAATACTTAGAGCGTTATCCACATGAATTTTCTGGTGGTCAGCGTCAGCGTATTGGTATTGCCAGAGCCCTTGCTGTTAATCCTAAAATTATTATTTGTGATGAGTCTGTTTCTGCCCTAGACGTTTCCATTCAAGCTCAAATACTAAATTTACTAAAACAACTACAAAGAGATTTAGATTTAACCTTTTTATTTATCTCACACGATTTAAGTGTTGTTCGACATATTTCAGACCGTATTATGGTGATGTATCTTGGAAAGGTCGTAGAAATTGCTGATAAGCATTCCCTTTTTACTCAGCCACATCATCCTTATACAAAAGCACTGTTTTCTTCTATACCTGTCATTGATAAGCAGCATCGAAAGGAGCGTATTATTTTAAAAGGTGACTTACCATCACCTCTTAGCCCCCCTACTGGCTGTAGCTTTCACACACGTTGCCCATTCGCAACAGATAAATGTAAAGCAGAAGTACCAGCACTACGAGCCATCACTGCAACACATAAGGTAGCTTGCCATTTCGCAGAAAATTTAGTTTAATGTATCTTACACTTATAAATTAAACGGAGAGGTCATTATGTTACAACCAGAAACCTTCAACATATATATTCTCCTATGTGTAATTGCTCCAATTATTGGAGCTTTTCTGCTTACTTTTATATTTATTTTCGAAAAGCAAATCGATAGCCTTGAGGAGGAAAAAAGAAATTTAGAGCTTGAGCAGGATTTACAAAGAGCAAATATTCTTCAGTTGAATCAGCAAATACAGCCACATTTCTTTTTTAATGCATTAAATTCATTATTAAGCCTAGCTCGCATCAATCGGAAGGAAGATTTAGTTGCGGGCATGGAGGCTTTGGCAACATTTTTTAAATTTAAATACAATAATCATGAGGTGTTAATTGCGTTAAAGAACGAGATACAATTTGTCGATAGTTATTTAAATATTCAACAATTGCGATTTGGCCATCGTTTGACTGTAAATAAATATGTTGATGATAAAGCACTATCCGTCCAAATACCACCTTTTATTCTGCAGACCATTATTGAAAATGCATATAAACATAGCTTTGAAAAACATATAGGACCTGCAGAGCTATCCATTATAATCAAAAAAATGGATAATAGCTTATTAATTGAAATTAAAAATACACAGCCATTAGAAAAAATAGAAATGACTACTGAACAGGTAGTAGACGAACTGCAGCAAGGTTATGGTCTCGAAAATATTAGAAAACGGCTTGAGCTTATCTATGGGCTAGAAAATATTTTATTCTCGATACAAAACAATGAACAGCATTACACCGTTACAATCCATGTTCCTGCTTAGGCATTCTATCAACTGGAAGGAGAAAGGAGAATCTCACCATGAATATTTTAATCGCAGATGATGAGCCATTAGAGCTTGAGCAAATGATTTATTTATTAAAGCCACATTTTCCAAATTGGACCTTCCATACTGCCCAAGATGCCTCACAAGCTCTGCAATTAGCTAAAAAGCACCGTATGACTATCGCCTTTTTGGATATTCAAATGCCTGGGAAAGATGGAATCACGTTGAGCAAGGAATTAAAAGCGCTTTATGAGGTAGACATCATCATGGTAACAGCTTATCAAACGTTTGAATATGCCCAACAAGCATTGCGGATCGGAGTAAAGGATTATCTTACAAAACCAGTCATTGCAAGTGAATTAGATGCGATTGTGGAGAAATATAAGGTGTGGAGTTCTAACCATGATGCGATCCAAAGCGCACTTTCCTATATTCATGAAAACTATTATGAAAAACTGAGTCTCAATATTATTGCTGAAAAAATTCATTTGAATCCTAGCTATTTAAGTAGGAAATTTTTGGAGGAGCAGTCTATTGGCATTAATGAATATATTAATAATTATCGCCTAGAAATGGCTGTAAAGAAAATCAATGAAAATCTAGACACAAGTATGTCTGCGATTGCTGAGAGCTGTGGTTTTAATAGTCAGCACTATTTTAGTGTTGCGTTTAAGAAAAAATATAATCAATCACCACGTCAATATAAATCCTCTAAAATGAGTAAAGGTCTTTAGATAGTATGTTAAGGAAGTTTTCATTGCTTGTTCCATTTGGAAGTTTAAGCACAGCAGCAGGAGTCATTATTCTTTTAGCGAGATGGATTAATGGTAATTTATTATTGTCCTCTCCTTCAGCCCTTATTTCTTTTGGTTTTATGGCGGGCATTTGTTATACATTAGCAACAGCTATTTCGTTTATCATACTTGGCTCATTGTTGAATAAGAGCGATTACACAAAAAATCAGCATACACAAAGTTTTTTGCTCTTTACCATACAGCGTAAATTGTCTGGTATGAATTTAAAGGTTATACGTCTATTTTACCTGCTAACAGGTATTGAACTTTGGCTTATTCAATTAATAAGCATTAGTGTATTGTCTGAAATTATGTTAAATATTCCAGTACCTATTACACTTTTTTTCTTTTTAATCGGCATCTTACTTCTTGACCGCATCATGTCAGTGAAAAGTATACTATGGTTGGAAATTTTATTTATTATTGCTCTTTTTTCATTACTTATTTTTATCCCTATTTATTACTTTGTATTAAATGGGGCAAGCACCGTATATGAGGGTATTCGCTTATATCACCCTTATTTATTTTATTTTAAAAATAGCGGAATTCTGCTGTTCTATGTCATTATTCAACTAGCTGTTTTAGGACAAGTATTTTTTGATAAATCAACATGGTATTTAATTGCCTTTATAAAACCTAAAAAAGTACGTCGCAGTCTGTTTTCCTCAGGTGTAATTTTAGCGTTATTAACGCTATCATTTACTGCGATTTTAATGATTGCCCTATACAGCGGATCATTTGGCCAATTCCAAGTACTGATTTTTACGTTTTTATATGAAGTGCAACCAGGCTTTCTTACATTTGCTTTTCTCGTCATTGTCCTATTAGCCATTGTCACAACCTTGCTTGTGGACATGCGGGCAACGAAACGTTTTTTTGTGACCAAAAGACCCTATTATTTCTATTTGATTGGCCTGATGATTATTTTATTCACCTGTTTCTTATCTATCGATTTAACGATTTTAGGTGTTATTTATTCTTTTGCCTTCCTGCACATTACCATGCTACCGTTTGTGTTAATCCTTTTATTTACGAATCGTCATGTTCATAAGCATAGTTGGCTTGTCATCCTGCTTTCCATCATCATTGGAATTGGTGTTGGTTTAAGCTTTAATACGCTTTACGGATTAGCTGCAAGCTTTATGATCTCGAGTATTTATCAATTAATGCTTCAGACAGAAACGATAGAAAAAAATACCTGAACTCGAGATTATTCGGGTTCAGGTTTATACTTTATTTAACTGATATAAAATAAGAATAGAATTAGTGATAGCAAGCCAACAATGGCCGAACTAATGGAAACATAATGTCTTTTTTCCTCTCGACCATAGTAATAGTCAATAAAAATAGAGCTGAAAAGGCTGACAGCTAAATATCCTCCAATGATAACAGTAAATAAAATCCATCCTTTTATTATGATCACCATGAGCATCATGGTATTCAAAATTTTAATAGCCCAAACAGCACGTCTATGCCGACTATTGACATATTCCTTTGGTATGTTAAATTTTTTCCTCATTAGTTTATCGACAAGCATTTGGATAGCTATGAGCAAAACTAGCATAACGATTAAACCTGACATTCCCAATTTAGCATCTTCTTTGAGAGCAAGATCTAAATAAGCCTTTGCCAGCTCTTTATTATCTACTTTATAAAATGAATTGTTGTCATAATCAACAATTCCGATATCCTCCTCGTTTATGAACATTTTCAGCTTCATAACCTGCCCTTTTTCAAACTCTACCCAGACATCACGTTGTAATCTAAAAAAGGTACGCTCATTCATTTGTTTCATTGTAGCTTGCTGTAATAGTTGATGTAATAACTCTTTTTCTGAACTTTGCTCCATTACTCGTTGTCCAATGACCCACCCAGGTCTTCCAGCCTTAAAGATCTCCTCATCTGAATTATAAATCATTGTATATTTTTTTATTGATTGCTGCTGTGCTAACTGAACAATTGAAGCATGTTGCTTTTGCTCTATCTGCCCTAATGGACCGATTTCTATTATCAATAGAAACATGACAATCGTGCCTATGATGATCAAGGGATATGTCCAGCGTCTTGTTTTTTTTGTTTTCCGCACTTGCCGTAAAATATCCTCCTGTAAGGATTGTGTAAATCGTGGTGCTTCACCAAGTTCTTGATCCAATTTCTCTTTAAAAGTAGTCATCCATTAACACCTCCCACTCACTATTCACTAATTTTTCCTGTAACATTTTCCTTGCTCGATGCAATCTGGTTTTAACTGTATTTTCTGCACATGTAAGAATATCTGCAATTTCTCTAACCTTTAATTCCTGATAATAATAAAGAATGACGACTTCTCTATAAGTAATAGGCAACTCAAATAAAGCATTTGTTAAGTTTGACCGTTCATGCTGTGCTAATAGCAGCGTTTCTGGTGTTCGTTTACTTGCACCAATATGCAATTTTTCAAAAAGTTGATGGCGTTTATTTTTCCAGCTTCGTAAATAATCATGACTTTTATGTACAGTTATTTTAACTAAATAGGTCTTTAGAGATGCTCTATGTTCAAAGCGATCCCGCTGCCGATAATAAGAAAAAAAGACATCCTGGACTATTTCTTCTGCCATCGCCCAATCCTTTACATAAAGATAAGCCACACGTAAGCAATATTCTCCGTGTTCTTTCATAATGGCCACTAAATGCTCACTCATCCAAACACCTCCTATAAACATTCACCCTATAGTCGTAATCCGAACTTAGTTGGTTTCAAAAAAATCGAAAAAGTTTCGTTAACATGAGAGTCATAAAAAGAAAAAATCCTCACACAATAAGAGGGTATTTTTTATGAAATATCCTACATTTTTTAGACTGAATTTATTTGTATGCCATGTTACATACTTTTTTTCTATTATCTATTGAATAACTAGCAAAAAAACTGTTATAGTGAGATTGTTTGTCTGACGTCTGACTAATTAAGATCTTTTAGCTGTTCTTCTGAAATTGGAACATCAGGACAAAAAATCACAGATACTTATGGAGGAACTTATGAGATACTTAATTTCCCTTTGTGGATTGTTACTTGTTTTTGCCTTAGCTTTATTAATGAGTAAAAACAAAAAAGAAATAAAATATAAATATATAGCGATTATGTTGATCATCCAATTTTTATTGGCAGCTTTACTCCTTAATACAACAGTTGGCTATGTGCTAATTAAAGGAATCACCAAAGTATTTGATCACTTATTGTCCTATGCAAATGCGGGCATATCATTTGTTTTTGGT
Source organism: Lysinibacillus sp. K60 (assembly GCF_019731275.1). Classification (NCBI taxonomy): domain Bacteria; kingdom Bacillati; phylum Bacillota; class Bacilli; order Caryophanales; family Bacillaceae; genus Lysinibacillus; species Lysinibacillus sp. K60. The sequence goes on from NZ_JAASJR010000004.1 coordinate 271,076, forward strand.
GGCTTAGCAAATGAAGGAGAATCACCCTTCTTTTTAGCAGTTTTATTACCGATCGTCTTTATATCTGTTCTGATTGGGATCTTGCAGCATTTTAAAATTCTTCCCTTTCTAATGAAATGGGTAGGCTTATTTTTAAGTAAAGTAAGTGGTATGGGGAAGTTGGAATCCTATAATGCTGTTGCTTCTGCTATGGTAGGCCAATCAGAAGTGTTCATAACTGTTAAAAAGCAATTAGATAAGATTGCACCTCAACGAATGTATACATTATGCGCATCTGCTATGTCGACTGTTTCGATGTCAGTAGTGGGAGCTTATATGACGATGATTGAGCCAAAGTATGTTGTTACAGCCATTGTATTAAACCTGTTTGGTGGATTTATTATTGTTTCCATCATTAATCCATATACTGTGGATGAAAAAGAAGATATCTTAACAATTGAAGATGAACAGAAGCAAGCGTTCTTTCAAATGATTGGCGAATATATTATGGATGGCTTTAAAGTAGCCATCATTGTTGGGGCGATGCTTATTGGTTTCGTAGCATTAATGGATTTAATCAATTCATTATTCGATATGATTATCGGTATATCTTTCCAAGAAATATTAGGCTATATCTTTGCGCCAATCGCTTTCCTAATGGGTATCCCATGGGCAGATGCTGTGGCTGCTGGCGGTATTATGGCAACCAAATTAGTAACAAACGAATTTGTTGCTATGATTAACCTTGGCGATGTTGCCGAGTCCATGAGTGAACGTACATTAGGTATTATTTCTGTATTCCTCGTATCTTTTGCCAACTTTTCATCAATCGGGATTATTTCAGGAGCTGTAAAAGGTTTGAATGAAAGGCAAGGGAATGTCGTTGCTCGATTTGGTTTAAAGTTGTTGTACGGCGCTACACTCGTAAGTATCCTAACAGCTATTATTGTGGGATTGATTATTTAAATTGTATCAGGAACTATTTATTGAACTGCACTCAGTTAGAGGGGTGCAGTCCTTTTTTATTGCTTAGGGTTACTCCAAATTAAAAAATGTACATTACTAAAATTGAATTTAGTAATGTACATTTTTACTTTATATCTCTTTATTTTACGACAATATTGACAAGTTTGCCTGGAATAACGATGATTTTCACTAAGCTCTTTCCTACCATGTATTCTTGAACCTTTTCATCGGCAAGTGCTACTTTTTCAATATCCTCTTTTGAAGCATCTTTTGCTACGACGATCTTAGCACGTACTTTACCAGCAACTTGTACTGCAATTTCTACTTCATCATCCACAAGCTTTGCTTCATCATATGTTGGCCATTGCTCATATGAAAGTGTTGAATCGTGTCCTAATAACTGCCATAGTTCTTCTGCAATATGCGGAGCGATTGGAGCTAGCATTTTCACAAAGCCTTCAGCATAAGTCGTTGGAATCACATCAGCTTTATAGCAATCATTAATAAAGACCATCATTTGTGAAATAGCTGTGTTAAAGCGAATGCCTTCATAATCCTCTGTCACTTTTTTCACTGTTTGGTGGTATGATTTTTCAAGTGATTGATCGTTAGACACTTGGATTTTTGCTGAAATTGCGCCATCTTCTTCATTGACAAATAGACGCCAGATACGGTCTAAGAAGCGGCGTGCTCCATCTAAACCATTTGTCGACCATGCAACAGAAGCCTCAAGTGGGCCCATGAACATTTCATATAAACGTAATGTATCGGCACCATGTGACGTAATGATTTCATCTGGGTTGACAACATTACCCTTAGATTTAGACATTTTCTCGTTACCTTCACCTAGAATCATTCCCTGGTTAAATAATTTTTGGAATGGCTCTTTTGTATGAACAACGCCTAAATCATAGAGAACTTTATGCCAGAAGCGAGCGTATAGTAAATGCAATACAGCATGCTCCGCACCACCAATATAAATATCCACTGGTAACCAACGTTTTAGTAACTCTGGGTCTGCAATCGCCTCTGTATTTGTAGGGTCGATATAGCGTAGGAAGTACCAGCTCGAACCTGCCCACTGCGGCATTGTATTTGTTTCACGACGCCCTTTTTTACCTGTCTCTGGGTCGACAACATTTACCCATTCATCAATATTTGCTAATGGTGATTCACCAGTACCTGATGGACGGATATTATCTGTTTTTGGTAGCATTAATGGTAATTCTGATTCTGGAACTGGCGTTATCGTGCCATCTTCCCAATGAATCATTGGAATTGGTTCACCCCAATAACGCTGACGGGAGAATAACCAGTCACGTAGACGATAAGAAATTTTCTTCTCCCCTACACCTTTTTCCGCTAACCATTCAATGGCTTTCGCAATGCCATCTGCTTTATTTAAGCCATTCAGGAATTCAGAGTTAATATGTTGACCATCACCTGTAAATGCTTCTTTGCTAATGTCTCCACCTTCAAGGACAGGAACGATGTCTAAGCCAAATTCAGTTGCAAATTCATAGTCACGCTCATCATGTGCTGGCACCGCCATAATAGCACCTGTACCATAAGACACTAACACATAGTCAGCAATCCAAATTGGCACTTTTTTACCGTTAATCGGATTCACTGCATAAGCACCTGTAAATACGCCTGTTTTTTCTTTCGCTAAATCTGTACGCTCTAGGTCAGATTTCATTTTAACTTTCTCTAAATAAGCCTCAACAGCTTGGCGTTGGTCAGCTGTTGTAATTTGTTCCACTAATTTATGCTCTGGTGCAAGCACACAGTATGTAGCACCAAACAATGTATCAGGACGTGTTGTGAAAACTGTGAAGTTTTGATCTGAACCGTCAATGGCAAATGTCACTTCTGCCCCTTCTGAACGGCCAATCCAATTGCGTTGCATATCTTTAATAGATTCAGGCCAATCAACTTCTTCTAAGTCATCGATTAAACGGTCAGCATAGGCTGTAATTTTAAGCATCCACTGCTTCATTGGTCGGCGTTCTACTGGATGACCACCACGCTCTGATTTCCCATCAATTACTTCTTCGTTAGCTAATACCGTACCAAGTGCTGGACACCAGTTAACAGCTACTTCATCCACATAAGCTAAACCTTTCTTATAAAGCTGGATAAAAATCCATTGTGTCCATTTATAATACTCTGGATCAGTTGTGTTAATTTCGCGATCCCAATCATAGCTGAAGCCTAGCTCTTGAATTTGTCGTTTAAATGTCGCAATATTTTTAGCTGTAAATTCAGCTGGATCATTCCCTGTATCAAGTGCATATTGCTCAGCCGGTAAACCAAAAGCATCCCAGCCCATTGGATGAAGTACATTATAGCCTTGCATACGTTTAAAGCGTGATAGAATATCAGTTGCCGTATACCCCTCTGGATGGCCTACATGAAGTCCTGCGCCAGATGGATAAGGGAACATATCTAATGCATAAAATTTAGGCTTCGCTGTTTCATTTTCAGTTTTAAATGTTTTGTTATCAGCCCAATATTGCTGCCACTTTTTTTCAATTTGTTCATGATTAAAACTCATTTTTTTTCCTCCTTCGATTGATCGTGCTGCTCTCCATCATAATTGACAAAATATTTAAAAAATAAAAAAACTCGCCCCTTTCTTATAGAAGGGACGAGAGAATTTGTACTCCCGCGGTACCACCCAAATTAGTGATTACACTCGGCTCAAGCTTCCTTAACGCGGAAGAAACGACACACGTTGTTTCACGCGGGCAGACTCAGAAGGCGAGTTCAACTTGCATTCTTACTAGCTCCCACCAACCGCTAGCTCTCTAAAAAGAACCACAAATCTACTATTCCTCATCACAGTCTTTACATGATATTGCATTTATTCTAATGGAAAGTATTGAAAAGCACAAGCCTTTGTTTACAGCTTACCCATTACTGAACAATTAAATCCTTTTCTTCCTTAGACTTTGATAAATCCTGACATTCATGAAAAGCAAAGTGCTGACAACCAATACATTGATTGACGTTTAAATAATGGAAAGCTTTTGTAATCGCTTCTCCAGTATGCTGAAAAAAATGCTGCGCGCCTATTTTATCGTAAAGTCCATTGTGCTGCAGAGCATCCTTTAAATCTCCTTGCACACCCGTTACCAAAATAGTACCGCCCTGTGCTGTATAATTTTCAATGATATTGCTAAAATATGCTTCTCCAGTAGAATCCATAAAGGGCACTTTCCCCATCCGTAATATCAAAACTCTTGGTTGCTGATGCAAAGTACTTTCAATCGTTTGTTCAAACATTTGTGCAGCACCAAAAAACAACGGCCCTTCAATTGTGTACATACTAATTTGCGGGCAATCATGCTGCTGATGCACTACATGTGGCTGTACCTTTTCACTTTTATTTGAATGATCTGGAAGTACTTTTGTAACAACAAGCTTTTCACTCATGCGTTTCGCAAATAATAGCACAGCCAGCACAAGCCCTACCTCAACTGCTAATGTAAGACTAGTGAATACCGTTAATAAAAAGGTAATCAATAATACTAGTGTGTCGCCTGATTTTAATTTTGCGATATGTGAAAAATGATGTCGTTCACTCATATTCCAGGCTACGACCATCAGTACCGGAGCCATGCTTGCTAACGGAATATGAGATGCATATGGAGCTAATAACAATAATGTGATTAAAACAAACACACCATGAATGATACCCGACATGGGAGATACTGCGCCTGTTTTGATATTGGTCGCTGTGCGTGCAATGGCGCCTGTTGCTGGAATACCACCGAATAAAGGCGTCACAATATTAGCAATCCCCTGACCAATTAACTCACGATTACTGTTATGCTTACTATTTGTCATTCCATCCGCCACAACTGCCGATAATAGAGACTCAATACCACCTAGCATTGCAATGACAAACGCGGGACCAATAAGTTGTTGTAATCGTTCGAGCGTGATGTTCGGTAAGGCGAAATGAGGTAATGTATTAGGAATCTGACCATAAGCGGTTGCAATAGTAGCAACTTGTCCTGAAAAGAAGAAAGTTGCCATCAGTGTAGAGACAATGATACCCGCTAATGCTCCAGGAACCTTTGGAAAAAACTTTGGTGTTATCATTATTGTCGCCAAGCATACGGCGGCAGTAAGAATACTATACGTATTTGTCGTACCAAGCTGCTTAATGATTTCCTGTATGTTGGCGATAAAATATTCATGTCTTTTAACATTTGTTAGGCCTAGAAAGTTAGCGATTTGACCTGTAAAAATAATCACAGCTATCCCTGCTGTAAAACCAACTGTTACAGGACGTGGAATAAACTTAATTAAAGTCCCTAACTTAAAAAAGCCCATGACACAAAGCAATACCCCTGCCATTAAACCCGCAAGTAATAAATCTTCATAACCATAGGTAAGTACAATCCCCAATAGAATTGGCACAAACGCCCCCGTAGGCCCTCCTATTTGATATTTAGAACCGCCAAAGAGAGAAATAAGAATACCTGCAATGCAAGCCGTATAAATCCCATATTCTGGTTTCACACCCGATGCTATGGCAAAGGACATGGCAAGCGGAATAGCAACGATTCCCACAATAATCCCTGACAATAAATCCTTCTTTACATGTTGAACTGAATATCCTTCAAAGCGTCCTGTAAACAGTGACTTCATAGATAAATCTTCCCTTCGAAATAATAAGCAAAGCCCAATTTGTCATCATCATTGATTTACTTATTCTCTTCGTCACCTTCATTACTTGTCATTTCCTCTAATCTCGAAATGGTATGAACCAAATGGTTATTAAAAATATCCTTTGCCACCCCAAGTAATGCACCAATCATTGGGTCACTTAAAGAATAATAAACTTTTTTGCCTTCCTTGACGCCATAAACAATATTTTTAGCACGCAATACACTTAATTGCTGAGAAACAGCAGAACCCTCTTTCTCTAAGCAATCTTGAATCTCATTGACACTTTTCTGTCCATCTACAAGGAGTTCAAGTATTCTAATGCGTAACGGATGTGCTAATGCTTTGAAAAAATCTGCTTTAAACTGTTGTAAGCCCTCTTCCATAAAAAACCCCTCCATATAACTACATATTCAAATATTTGAATATGTATGATTGTAATCCTGTCACAACATTTTTTCAATATCTACTATAAAAAAAAGAACAAAAACAAGTGCTTAACACTCGTTTTTGCTCTTTTCAGTGCGTCATTATTAATCTGCTACTATTTTGTTCTTCTTTAAAGGATAATCGTATGTTAAACATGGAATAATCGCCAATAGTACGATGACCACCAATGTTAAAACGAGAGGAATCATGCCAAATTGATCTACCATAATTCCACCAAATAGTGGACCAATCATCCGTCCTCCAGTAGCAGCACTATTGATAATCCCTTGATAGAATCCTTGACGACCTTTTGGTGCCAGTTGATTAGCAATCGTTGGTAATGCTGGCGTATAAAACATTTCGCCAAATGTTAAGACAAGCATCGCTGCTCCAAACATTTTAAAATCATTTGCAAAGGCAATAATACCAAAGGAAAGTGCGATCAGCGTTACACCAAATACTAACTGACGCTTTAAATTGTGTTCCCACCGCTTTACGAGCGGTGCAATGAGTGGTTGCCCAATGACAATTAGAAGACCGTTGATTGTCCAAAGTAGGCTGTATTGCTTTAATCCCAATCCTAAATCTTGTGTATAAGATGAAATGGTTGCACTCCATTGAGAATATGCTAGCCAGCATAAAACAGAGGATGCACTAATTATTAACAAAGCATAGAAAGGGGCCTTGTTTACGATTCGTTTACTTTCACTCAAGACATTTTTAGGTGCAATACTGCCCGCCTCCAAACGCTTAAATGTAAATAAGGCAATGAAAAAGAATAAAATATACATACCTAAATTTACTTTAAACACATAGTCAAATTGATAATCTGCCACTATACCTGCAAGGGCAGGACCTACGGCAACACCGACATTTTGTGCTAAATAGATAGTATTAAAAGCCTTACGTCCACCTTCGGGCCAGGCAGCTCCAGCTAAGGCAAACATACCCGGAAAAACAATGCCCCCACTAAAGCCTAGTATCGTTAAAAACCACACATAATGTGGCCAACCATGCCAAATTGTTAAGCCAATTAATGAAGCAATCGTTAACAGAATACCAAGCATAATAGCTTTATAGCCACCAATTCTATCAAATAAGTAACCACCTAATAGATTGCCTATTACTCCAGCAGCGGAATTCAACATTAAGACAAAACCAGCCATAGCTAAAGATTTGCCTAAATAATCATGCATATAAATGGCATTCAAAGGCCATAAAAAAGAGTTGCCTGTTGTGTTCACAAGCATTCCTATAATTAAAAACCAAACACGTTTTGGCATAGAATGACCTCCATTATTTCGCTTCTCTAAATAGCTAGTGTATGCTGAAATACTTAAAAGTACAAGGAAAATAATTTTACCTTTTTTACAAGACTTCTATCCTATTTTCCATCATATTTAGTTATGTTCCTTTCCATTTTTCTTTATCCAAATCTTGATAATACCCTTACCCCATGACGGAACGAAATGCACATGATAGAATAGAGCGTTAGAGGAGTGAAATAAATGACAGAGACGAATTTTCCTTTTCCTTCAGAGGGGAAAAGATACTATACATGGAATCGCTATTTACGTGACCAATTTGGTCATAAAGTATTTAAAGTGGCCTTAGATGCAGGATTTGATTGCCCTAACCGCGACGGCACAGTCGCTTTCGGTGGCTGTACATTTTGCAGTGCTGCAGGTTCTGGTGATTTTGCTGGCAATAAGGTAGATCCAATTGATGTTCAATTTGCTGAAATCCGAGACAAAATGCATCAGAAATGGAAGGATGGCCAATACATGGCTTATTTCCAAGCCTACACAAATACACATGCCCCTTTGCCAGTTTTAAAAGAAAAATTTGAAGCAGCTTTAGCGCAAGAAGGTGTAGTAGGTCTTTCTATTGCTACTCGCCCTGATTGTTTACCCGATGATGTTGTCGAATATTTAGCAGAGTTAAATGAACGGACGTATTTATGGATTGAGCTCGGTCTACAAACGGTGCATGAGAAAACGGCTAATCTTATTAATCGCGCCCATGATTATGCAACGTATGTGGAAGGCGTTGAAAAATTGCGTAAGCATGGCATTCGTGTTTGCTCACATATCATTAATGGGTTGCCTCTCGAAGACTATGACATGATGATGGAAACGGCACGAGCAGTTGCTCAATTAGATGTCCAAGGCATTAAAATCCACTTACTTCATCTATTAAAAGGAACGCCTATGGTGAAGCAATATGAAAAAGGTATGCTAGAATTTTTAGATCAAGATGTCTATACAAAACTAGTAGCAGACCAATTGGAAATTTTACCACCAGAGATGGTCATTCATCGTATTACAGGTGATGGACCGATTGATTTAATGATTGGACCAATGTGGAGTGTCAATAAATGGGAAGTACTGAATGGCATTGACGCTGAGCTTGAACGTCGTGGTAGTTGGCAAGGGAAGTTGTATAAGACAGAGGTTACGAAATGAAACTACAACGCGTTTTACAATATGCCCAGCAGTTATTAAAAGATAATATAGAAGAGGGAGATACAGTTGTTGATGCAACTGCTGGAAACGGTCATGACACATTGTTTCTGGCACAGCTTGTTGGGGATGAAGGGCAAGTTTATGCCTTTGATGTCCAAAAAGAGGCGGTTGACACGACACTCCTTCGACTTTTAGATCATGGTTTAGAACATCGAGCACTCGTTTTAAATAAAGGGCATGAAGAAGTCAAACAGTTTGTACACAAGCCAGTAGCTGCGGCAATCTTTAATCTCGGCTATTTACCTGGTAGCAACCATGATATTATTACAAGGCCTAATACAACAATTCAAGCTCTTGAAGATATATTAAAGCTCTTGAAAGTGGGCGGTTTGATTGTTCTTGTTATTTATCATGGTCATCCAGGTGGAAAAGAAGAACGTGATAAGGTCATTGATTATGTAAGTCAACTTCCACAAAAATATATCCATGTCTTAAAATACGCATTTCTTAATCAACAAAATGATCCACCATTCGTCATTGCGTTAGAAAAAATGAAAGAATATCCTATTTAATACTATTGTTGAGGACAAGCTAAAAGGCGATCAGCTAGTTTGATAGAAACTAGCTGATCGCCTTGCTTTATCTACTTGTTATTACGTTTTTCATTATAGTCAACCCAGAAATCTGCACCTTTAATTCCTAATTTACGAGGATCAAAGACTGGGTCTTTTCCTTCTTTTTTCTGTTTCTCGTAATCTTTTAATGCAACAATAGCTGGTTTCATAATAATTAAAATAGCTATAACATTAATCCAAACCATCAGACCAAGGCCTACATCACCCATTGCCCATGCTAGACCAGACGTACGGATTGTACCATAGAAGGCCGCAACTAAAATGGCAATTTTGGCAATCCAGATGAATACCTTTTCTGTGCTACCTCTAAATAAGTAAGCAACATTTGTTTCTGCAATATAGTAGTAAGCCATAATTGTTGTAAAGGCAAAGAAGAATAACGCTATGGCTACAAACGGAGCTCCAAAGCCAGGTAATGATGAGTCAACTGCATATTGTGTATACGCAGCTCCTGCTTCAATACTTTTCGCAAAAGTCATTTGCTCATCGCCTGCTAATCCACCACTATTGAATTCTCCAACATGAATAAATGGATCTGCGCCTTCAGCTGCCTTTTCATCTTGCACATTATACATACCTGTAAATAAAATCATAAAGGCCGTAGCAGAACAAATTAATAATGTATCAATATACACAGACGCTGCTTGAACAATTCCTTGCTTAGCAGGATGCGATACTTCCGCAGCTGCCGCAGGGTGAGCTCCAGTTCCTTGACCAGCTTCATTGGAGTAAATTCCACGTTTAACACCCCAAGCAATCGCTGAACCAATAACGCCGCCAAAAATTTCTTGAGCCCCAAAGGCACTAGAAAAAATTAATCCGATAACTGTTGGTACTTGTGAAATATTCATAAAGATAATGATAATGGCCATAATGATATAAGCTAATGCCATAAATGGTACAATTATTTGAGCAGCGTTTGCAATCGATTTAATACCACCAATGATAATAGCACCTAGTAACACAACAATTATAAGTCCTGTGATCCATGTATCCAAACCGAAAGCGTTTTCAACAGCACCTGCGATGGCATTTGACTGCACACCAGGCATCAAAATTAACATTGCAATTAAAGCAGCTACAGCAAAAATAACTGCAAACCATTTTTGACCCATTCCTTTTTCTATGTAAAAGGCCGGTCCACCACGATATTCTGTATCTTTCTCTTCTTTATAGATTTGAGCTAATGTTGACTCTACATACGCGGTAGCCGCACCAATGAAAGCGATTGCCCACATCCAAAAGACAGCACCGGGTCCTCCCATTCCAATTGCTGTCGCAGTACCAGCAATATTACCTGTACCTACACGTCCTGATAATGCGATAGACATTGCTTGGAAAGAAGATATTCCCTTTTCCGATTTCTCCCCTTTAAACATTAAAACAAACATATCTTTAATGTGCCTTACCTGTAGGAACCTTGTGATAATTGAGAAAAATAACCCAATCAATAAGATACCATAAATAAACCATGGTCCCCATAAAATACCATTCAACTTCTCCACAATTACATCCATTTTACCCCTCCAATTTAAAATACCTTACTTTAGATCATTATAGTATTACACTTTTCAGAAAATTACAATATTATTTTTGAGTAACAATATTTAAGTAAGTAACCTAGTAAATGGAAGGGTATAAACCTATTTAATTATATAACCAATTCTTCGAAGAGCATTATTAATAAAATCTCGTATATACATAAAAATTTCTTCGCGCTCTCCCTCATGGAATAAATTATGATAACAATTTGCCCATTCTTTAAACTGAAATTCCGTGAATTCCTGTTGATGAAGCCAATTTCGAGTTTGGCGAGTGTCCGTAATTTTATCCTTCTCAGCTGTCATAATGAGCATAGGCATATTTGGCATTTCACCTTTAGGCAGCATCACTAAATTTTTCATCATCTGCTGAAGCTCTCGATACCATTTCACAGAAACAACAGACATGAGCGGTACCTCATCTTTCATTTCTTCTCTGCCTTCAACACTACGCGTTAATTTCTCTAATGTAATGTCATGTGTCAATTTAACATTCGCTGTTAACGCACTTAGACTTGTTAAAGCATTTGTTAATTTACCTGGTAATAGCTTTAGTTGCAACCAAGGTGATGTTAAAATAATGCCCGCACATTCATATTGTCTCTTTTGCATTGTATGGAGGATTAATGTTGCACCTAGTCCATGTCCTATTACAAAGGTTGGTAAATTATATGAAAAAGCATTCTCAATCAGGTTTCTTGTATACTTATTGTACAATTTGAAGTCTTCATCATGGACTCGAGCAAACCTTGCATTACCCCCATGATTCGGTAAATCCCCCATGACTATGTGGAAGCCTTCTAATCTTAATTTCTCTATCAGCCATGCATACCAACGGTGATTTTCATAAGCACCATGAAGAATAGCAATCACAGCTTTTGCTTGTCCATCAGCTTCCCATTTCCACATTTACATAGTCCTCCTAAAAAATAATTACACTTTGATTATATCGAAATAAATAGCACATTTTAATTTTATATTTCCATAATGTTGCGTATTTGATACGATAATACTACATTATAGAAAGAAAAGAGGCGATTTTCATGATTTATCCATTTAAAGATAAAACGCCAAAGATCGATCCGTCTGTTTTCATTGCTGATTATGCAACTGTTACGGGCGACGTAACAATTGGCGCCGAAACAACCATTTGGTTTAATACGGTTATTCGTGGTGATGTTTCCCCAACGATTATCGGTAAACGTGTCAGTATTCAAGATCTTTGCTGTTTACACCAAAGCCCAAAATATCCGCTCATTATTGAAGATGAGGTAACAGTTGGACACCAAGTCACTTTACATAGTTGTACAATTCGCAAAAATGCCTTAATTGGTATGGGATCCATTATTTTAGACGGAGCTGAGATTGGAGAAGGTGCATTTATTGGAGCAGGAAGCCTAGTACCTCCTGGTAAAGTCATTCCTCCAAATAGTCTAGCTTTAGGTCGTCCAGCAAAAGTTGTCCGAGAATTAAATGCTGAGGATAAAGAGGATATGGAACGCATCGTACGAGAATACGCAGAAAAAGGTCGATATTATAAATCACTTCAAAAATAAATAATCTACACAAAAAAATTAATACCAACGAAAAAATCCCTCGCGTTTTCGTGTACCGAATATGTTCACGAATCCTAGCGAGGTATTTTTTATAAAAAAACAAAAGGAGCAGTATTGCTCCTTTGCTTATTAATACATTAGAATAATTTTCTAATGACTTCATTACTTTAGTTCAATAGTTTATAAACATGCTTTTTCTCGTAACGCGTCTGCTTTATCAATTTGCTCCCATGGTACATTTAAATCTGTACGACCAAAATGTCCATATGCAGCAGTTTGTTTATAAATGGGACGACGAAGATCAAGCATTTTAATGATACCTGCTGGGCGTAAATCGAATAGCTCGCGTACCCATTCAACGATCTCGCTTTCTTTCACTCTACCTGTGCCAAATGTATCGACAGCAATGGAAACAGGCTGGGCAACGCCAATCGCATAAGCGAGTTGCACTTCAGCACGCTCTGCTAAGCCAGCTGCTACGATATTTTTCGCTACATAACGTGCTGCATATGCCGCTGAACGGTCTACCTTGGTTGCATCCTTACCTGAGAAGGCACCACCACCGTGACGTGCATAACCACCGTATGTATCAACAATGATTTTACGTCCTGTTAATCCAGCATCACCTTTTGGTCCACCAATTACAAAACGGCCAGTTGGATTGATAAAGTATTTCGTATTAGCATCTAATAATTCACTTGGTACAACTGGTGCAATAACAAATTCTTTTAAATCTGCTTGAATTTGTTCAAGTGTTGCTTCTTCATCATGCTGTGTTGAAATAACAATTGTATCCACGCGAACCGGTACATTATTGTCATCATATTCTATCGTTACTTGCGTTTTACCATCAGGACGTAAATAGGCAAGTTCACCTGATTTACGTACTTCTGTTAAACGGCGTGCTAATTTGTGTGCCAAGCTAATTGGTAATGGCATTAGCTCTGGTGTTTCATTACATGCATAGCCAAACATTAAGCCTTGGTCACCAGCACCAATTGCTTCAATATCTGCATCTGTCATAGAGCCTTCACGTGCCTCTAATGCCTGATCAACACCTTGAGCAATATCAGGTGATTGTTCACCAATTGCCACAAGCACCGCTAAGTTCTCAGCATCAAAGCCATATTTACCTCGTGTATAGCCAATTTCAGCTACAGTGTCACGAACAATACCTTTAATATCTACATAAGTAGAAGTTGTAATTTCTCCTGCTACTAATACTAATCCTGTTGTTACAGTTGTTTCACACGCTACACGTGCATTTGGATCTTCTGCTAAAATAGCATCTAAAATGGCATCCGAGATTTGGTCACAAATCTTATCTGGATGTCCTTCTGTTACACTCTCTGATGTAAACAGTCGACGGTTTGTCATTTGGTTTTCCTCCTAAATACTCTTACAATAAGTAGTTGTGTATGAATACGGTACTCATTACCCATGTCAAGTCCGCTCCTAAGGATTGAACTCTCAAGCCGTTACTGCTGCTTTTAACACGAGGATTTCGAAAGATCCGTCATTATAATAAGGAAAGAACTACATATACTTACCTTTACATTGATTTTTAACAATAAAAAAATCCTTTTCTCACGTTACTTTACATGAGGAAAGGAATAATGACTGCGTAACCTTTCACTCTTATCGTTCAAGGGATGTTCCCTTGCATCAGGTTGGCACCAACGCATGTCGTGAAATAGTTCATGCAGGTTGCCGGGTTTCACAGGGCCTGACCCTCCACCAGCTCGGGATAAGAGTATCCGTTCAATCTCATGTTACTGAAAAGGTCGAACGTTGTCAAATATTTTCTTATGTATTACTGTATAGAAAGGAAAGAACTTATTACACAAAAACTTTTCATACTTGGATGATGATGTAAATAGAAGCAAATTAATCCCTACAACATACCTAGCTACTTGTGGTAACATATGTGTGGCTCAATCTTCATGCCTAATTACAGTAGGATTGATGGTATTCTCCTCGAAAAACATTATTTTTTGTCAGTTTATTGAAAAGTGGTAAAAACTCTAAAATAATTTCTTAATTAGTATAGATTATTTAAGCAATTGTGTTATACTATTTTTGAAATTAAGAAAAAATCCCTCTAAATCAAGGGAATACTATAAAAAAGGATGGTATTTAATCGATGAATTCAGTAGAAATTGCAAACGAACTGAAGGAATTATTAAACGGCGGTAACATTAATGTTCAACTTTCAGTACCACAATTAGCAGAAAAAGCTACATCTCGTGGTGAAGCAATGTTAACAGTAGATGGCGCAGTTCGTGCAGAAACTGGCAAATACACTGGTCGTTCACCTAAAGATAAATATACGGTAGAAGAAGAAAGCACAAAAGATCAAATTGACTGGGGTAAAGTAAACCAACCAATTTCTTCTGAAGTGTTCGATAACCTATATGTAAAAGTAATAAAATATTTAAAAGAACGTGACGAGTTATTCGTATTCAAAGGCTTTGCAGGTGCTGACAAAGATTCACAATTAAGCATTCAAGTTATTAATGAATACGCATGGCACAATCTTTTTGCTCATCAATTATTTATCCGTCCAACAGCAGATGAATTAGCTTCTCATGTTGCTGACTTCACTGTCATCTCAGCTCCTAACTTTAAAGCAGATCCTGCGGTTGATGGCACTGCTTCTGAAACATTCATCATCGTATCACTTGAAAAGAAAATTATTTTAATTGGTGGTACAGAATATGCTGGTGAAATGAAAAAATCTATCTTTGGTATCATGAACTACTTATTACCACAACAAGGTATTCTTTCAATGCACTGCTCAGCAAACGTTGGTGAAGCTGGCGATGTGGCGTTATTCTTCGGTCTATCTGGTACTGGTAAAACGACGTTATCAGCTGATCCTGATCGTAAGCTAATCGGTGACGATGAACACGGTTGGTCTGATAATGGTGTGTTCAACATTGAGGGTGGTTGCTATGCAAAAACAATCAACCTTTCTGCTGAAAAAGAACCAGAAATCTACAATGCAATCCGCTTCGGCTCTGTATTAGAAAACGTAGCTGTTGATCCAGAAACTCGTATTTGTGACTATGACGATGGTTCACTAACAGAAAATACACGTGTAGCTTATCCAATCCAATATATCGAAAATATCGTTGATCCTTCTGTTGCAGGTCATCCAAAAACAATCATCTTCCTAACAGCTGATGCATTTGGCGTGTTACCTCCAATCAGTAAATTAACAAAAGAACAAGCAATGTATCACTTCCTAAGCGGGTTCACTTCTAAACTTGCTGGAACTGAACGTGGTGTGACTGAGCCAGAACCAGTATTCTCTACTTGCTTCGGTTCTCCATTCCTTCCGCTTCCTGCAACAGTATACGCAGAAATGTTAGGTCAAAAAATTGACGAGCACGGTGCACAGGTATACTTAGTAAACACTGGTTGGACTGGTGGCGAATATGGCACAGGTAGCCGTATGAAACTTTCATACACACGTACAATGGTCCGTGCAGCAATCGATGGTAAATTAGCAGATGTTGAAACAACACAAGATGCTGTGTTTGGTTTACACATTCCAACAGCAGTTGAAGGAGTACCTTCAGAAGTGTTAAATCCTCGTGAAGCTTGGGCAGATAAAGCTGCATACGATGCAAAAGCTGCTGAGCTTGCAGGCTTATTCAACGAAAACTTCAAGAAATTCTCAAACGTTTCTGAAGCCATCACTACACTTGGTGGCCCATTAAAGTAGCGTCTATATAAAAGACAAAGGGAACAAATTATTCGTTCCCTTTGTCTTTTTGTTTTCTCTACGCTTTATTGTTGTTTCATCCACTTGCAAAGAGCACGGACAGTTTCACGATTTTTTGCTGGTGGATATTGATGTGCATAGTGAAGATCATACCAAGTTTCGAATGATTTATTTGCTTCTTCTAAAAAAAATGCCAATTGTCTGGCATGTTCAATATCCACATTTTCATCACGATAGCCATGAATGATAAGAACGGGAGCTGTTATTCGCTCTATCTCAAAAAGAGGTGTTCTTGCATCATACGCTTCTGGTACACGATTAGGTGTTCCTCCAATAACGCGCTTCATCATCCTGCGCATATCTGTACGTTCCCAATAAGTGGCCGTTGCATCAGAAACACCTGCCCATGTTACAACAGAAGTAATATCCCTTCTTAAAATGGCTGTCCACAGAGCCATAATACCACCTCGTGAAAAACCAAAAACATGGATATTGTCATTGCAGAATTGTTTGAGTACATCTACGGCATAGACCGCATCGTAACGGTCTGCCCCTGCAAACTCGTCACGACCCTCTCCCCCACGATTCCCACGATAATATGGGGCAAATACGATAAAGCCCTGCGCCGCAAATTGTGCAATACGAGAGGGTCTGACCATCCCAATGCTTTGCATGCCGCCTCTTAAATATAAAAAGCCATCATATGTACCTTCTGCCTTTGGCTCTGCTAATAGTCCTTTTATACGTAAGCCCTGTGAAAGATAGGTTATTTCCGTTAAACTTATAGCTGGATTTGGTGAAGGATAGGGGCGTTTTTCGATAATATCACCATTGTGTGTCACGATGTTTCAGCTCCTCCAGCATTTTCTTCATCCCCTCATCCTTCATGTGAAAACTCAAGTAAGGATGCTGAACAAATTCTTCATCGGTTAACCAAAGCATGCCTGACGTTTCTAAATCAAATTCTATATCCTCTTGCGCTAAAAATTGTGCAGTGAAAACGGTTTTACAAAAAACGATTTCATCATACACTGCATACTCTGCAAACCATTGAAGATTTTTCACATGAACACCCGTCTCTTCAAAAACTTCTCGAATCGCCGCCTCCTCTAATGTTTCGCCTTCTTCTAATTTCCCCCCTGGCACTTCTACACCACGTCGTTTATGGACAGTACATAACCATTTATTTTCATACTTTAAAAGGACAAGGACGTGTTTAGGTTCTACTTTAAATTCGCCTCTTGTAAAACTCAAATCTACTTGTAGGCCATGTAAATCTGTAAATGTTAACATCTCTTCACCCTCACGTTCTTTCTTGTTGCAAAACAAAAGTAACTTTCTTCATCATTACTTCTATTTTATGGACAGAATTTAATCATCATTCCTATCTATATTAACTATATTGTAAACCTACAATGACAAGCAACCCTAAGCTACAGTCTTATAAAGCATGAAAAAAGCGTGCTTCATAGGAAGACACGCTTTTCTTTAAATTACTTGCTGACCGTCAAAATAGACGATAGGACTTTTCACAACACAATCAATATGAACATCTGACGCATTGGCTCCACCAAATGGCGCATTACTGCCAAAAGCGATATGGATGGTCCCATACACCTTCTCATCCTCTAATACATTGCCACATAGGATAGCACTTTTATTGGCTCCGATGCCAAACTCAGCAATAACTCTACCATTGCCTTCACCAAGTAATGCCAGTAGTCGTGGACCATCAGGACCGATTGCTTCTTCTAAGCGACCATTCTTTATTTTTAATAATAATGGCTCTTTTAAGACACCAATATTAGCAATTGAGCCATCTACTAAAATCTCTCCATTCGCTGATGTTTCTATTGGTGCAATATAGGACTCTCCTGAAGGAATATTCCCATACTCACCAGGTTGACGAATCACCCCTGTGGAACGAATGCCGAAACGACCTTCTACACTGAACGTCAGCTCATGGCCATCCTTGATAATACGAATATCTTTTGCCGTATCAAGTAAAAGGGCATATTTTTCTACTGTAGCTTCGATCTCCTGTGCATCTGCATGAAGGGCACCTTGCTCCAGCATCTCCAATGTTACCCCTGGCATTGTTGCTACACGTCCACCCTTTTCACAGGCATGTTTACGAGCCAATGTATGTGTTAGGGAGTGGGAGGTAATACACAGTGTAACATCGGCATTTGCCATAAGCTCAGAAACTGCATGGATTGGCTCCTGCCCTGATTTCTCTAACAGGGGCATCACCATGAACATTGTATTTGCAGTAATTGACAGTCCAGCTTCATAAAAATTTTTCGCGATGTCTTGTTTGTGGCTATCCGTCAAAATTAATAGTGACTCTGAAGATTGAACATTTAAATTGCCTTTTAAAACATTTAGTGCAATGTCATGTAAATGATGCATAATAGGACTCCTTAATTAAAATTCAAATGATATCTACGAATAATTCCTTCTATTTCATTTCTAGCTTCCGTTAAAGGTCCCAAAAACTCAGGAACACGTTGCTCTGTAAAACGATAAATTGGTCCAGAAACGGTAATAGACGCTACGACCTGTTCCTCACTATTAAATATAGGCATAGCTAGCGCCAATACATCGACCGAATACTCACTGTTACTAAGTGCATAGCCACATGTTCTAATTTTTTCTAGCTCTGCCCTTATTTCTGTGGCATCTGTCATTGTATTATTTGTATAAGCTGTTAATGGTTCATCTATAACCTTTGCAATTTGTTCTTCATTTAAAAAAGCAAGCATCGAACGATAAGATGCTCCTACATACAGTGGCGATCTACTTCCTCTTGAAACTGTAAACTTCACCTTATTTACAGGCTCTGCTTTCAATAATGTTAACGCTTCCAGTCCATTCAGTACGGTAAAAATGGCTGTTTCACCAGTGACATCCTTTAATTTTTCAAGAACTGGCATACATAGCTGATCTATGTTTAATGAATCATACATATTCATACCTATTTCCCATAGTGCAATTCCCAGAGAATATTTTTTTGTTATAGGATCTTTTGTAATAAACCCATTATTTTCGAAGGTTTCAAGAATGCGATATAAATTTGTATGATTCATGTTCATCGCCAGTGCTAACTCTCGACCACCCCATGTGGGCTTTTCCTTTGTAAACATTTTTAAAACCGCAATTGATAAATTTAATGTCTTTAGCATATCTCTCATCCTTCTGAACTATTTATCTGTACAAACGGCTGCAAATCTCTCTCTTAAGGGGGAAATAATTGACAGATTTAGCAGCCGTCAGCACCTGATATCACTTTATCAAAAGTAAGAGAGTAGCTAATCTCTTACTTTTGATATAGGAAATCAACAGCAGCAGTTATATAAACTTTTGCACAGCGTACGATATCCTCAACACGCACTTTTTCATTATAACCATGAATACTTGGTAAATAAGCTGGGCCGTATTGCAATACAGGAATATCATATTGTCTGAAATGACGAGCGTCACTGCTTGCCCATTGCATGACACCATATGCCTCTTGCCCTGTAACATACGATATATTTTCCACTATCGATTGGCAAACAGGATTTTCAGCAGGCGTATAATTGGCTACGCTTTTGAAGCCAAAACGTTGGATTGAATAATCCATAGCCAAGCCATCTAGTTTAGTTGTCAAGATTTCAGTTACTTCTTCTTGTGTAATACCAAATGGTAAACGACAATCGACCTGGACCTTACAGTAATCTGGGATTACGTTTGACTTCGTACCTCCCTCAATTGTACCAATATTTACAGTAATTTTCTCTAAAACTTCTTGATATTTCAAGCGATCTTTCTCCACTTCACGCATGTATTTTTTTGATACCTCAATAAGTGGCTGTACCTCTTCAGGAATTGTGATTTCTACATCCCATAGTGTACGAATCTCTTCTATAGCTCGAATTGCATCGACAATGGCATTTCGTCCAGCCAATGGTGATAGACTTCCATGACCAGGTTCCCCACGCACCTCTAATTCAAACCAGTAAGAGCCCTTTTGTCCAATGGTTGGGTTTAAAGGTGAAGAGGGCTCAGCGATTAAACAACCATCTCCCTGCACATAGCCTCGCTCTAACAGCCAAGGAACACCGAATTCACCGCCAGTTTCTTCATCTGGTACGATCGCCAAAGTTAATTTCCCTGGTAGTTCAATGTTCAGTTTCTTTAATAGCTTTGTTGCAAAAATAATACCTGCTAAACCGGCTTTCATATCACTCGCCCCACGGCCAAGCATCCAGCCATCCTTCACTTCTCCTGAAAACGGATCAAAATCCCATTTTGATAGATCACCGACAGGAACAACATCGGTATGGCCACAATAAACGAGTTCTTTTCCTTCCCCATTTCCAATAGAAGCTACTAAATTAAACATTTTATCTGCAGCTTCATATTTTTGATAAGTAATGCCTACTTCATTTAAATAATTTTCGATAAAAGCTGTTATTTCAGTCGTATCCCCCGGAGGATTGACACTTGGAATTTGAATGAGCTTTGAACAAAACGCTATCAATTCATCTTGATGATTTTCAACTGCATCTACTAATTGAGCTTTAAGTGCTTGTAAATCATTCATGTGTGTGTACCTCTTTTCCTTTCGTTTGTAAATGACTCATGCTACCATATAAGCCTTTCATATGTGTAAATTGTGTTTCATCAAAGAAAGAGCATTTATTAGCACCATAAGTTTTTGCTACCTCTAACACAAATCGCACAACATTTTCTACATCTGTGACATGGGTTGCACCTGTTGCACAGCCTGCCACAACAGATTCAGTTGTAATCGCTACACCTACAACAGGGCTAGATGTTGCAACTGCTGGTTGTAAAATACTATTGATATGGAATAAACCATTCCCATATGGTGTAATGTCTTGCATCGTGATCGGCAGAACAACTGGAGAAATGCCAGCAGATTGTGTATAAACGTGCAATAAATCATCACTAATTTTTAATATGTAACCTTCTTTGACAGTTGGAGTTATAGCAAATCCTTTATGGTTACATACTAGATTGCCTTTTGTTGTATCAATGGATAGAATAGCATCCATTGTATCTTCTACTTCATTTTCGTTCATGACACTAATATCCACTGGAGAGTTCATAAATGGCACTGGCTCATGTGGTAAGGTTGGAGCTGTTGGACAAATATGTGTGGAGAAAATAACGTCACCCTCTAGTTGATCACCCTTTAAGGCCATATCAATAGCTTTGGCTGCTCCTGCCAGACATGCTAGTGCACCGTCTCCATCTGATACAAAGCCTGTCATTTCAGGGCGTGCTCCAATACCACCTAATCGTCCTATAATTCCTAATGTAGGTGCATTCCCGCCAGAGGATTTACCGTTCTTTCCTTTCACGAGGACGCGAACAAAATCAGTTGAGCCGCTTTCGCCTTGAATAGTTTTTACCTTGACATCTGCTGTGGAATCAATATTGTGTAAATACTCTTTAATCGTGTCTCCGTTTACATAAATACTATCCATTACCTCGTATAATTCAATAACATGCTTCAATGACATAATCAGTCCGCTCCTTTTTCTGCTTCAATAAATTTTATCTTTCGTTAAATGGATGATACTTCTTGCTGTATCGACTTAAATAAATGACACGATACTTGATGTGTAGCTGATACTGTATCAAGTGTCGGTTGGACCTCTGCACATTTTTCTGTAGCAAAACGACAACGCTTATGGAATGCACAGCCACTCGGAGGATTAACAGGGCTTGGAACATCGCCAGATAAAATAATACGGTCCTTTTTATCAAAAGGATTTTCCTTAGGTATGGCCGATAACAAGGCTTGTGTATAAGGATGCTGAGGTTTCTCATAAATTTCCTTGTATGAACCAATTTCCACTATTTTCCCTAAATACATGACAGCAATACGATCACACATGTAGTTCACCACATTCAAATCATGTGAAATAAAAATATAGGTTAAACCGAATTCTTTCTGTAAATCTTTTAATAGATTGATAACCTGAGCCTGTACAGAGACATCTAATGCAGAAACAGGTTCATCACACACCACAATATCTGGATTCAGTGCAAGAGCCCGAGCAATATTAATGCGTTGTCTCTGTCCACCAGAAAATTCATGTGGATGGCGCTTTGCATGGTAGGCACTTAATCCGACCGTTTCAAGTAATTCAACTACTCGCTTTTTACGGGATGCCTCATCACCAATCCCATGAATCACTAATGGCTCAGCAATAAGATATTCAATCGTTTTACGAGGATCGAGTGATGCATAAGGATTTTGGAAAACCATTTGGATGGATTTTCGAGCAGAGCGGATATCTTTTGAATTTAAGCCTGCTAAATCCGTTCCCTTAAATTCAACTATTCCCTCTGTTGGTGAAATTAGCTGGTTGATTAAACGGGCGACTGTCGATTTACCACACCCCGACTCTCCCACAATCCCCAGTGTCTCGCCTTTATATAACTCAAAACTTACACCATCTACCGCCTTCACAAATTGTGTTGGTTTTTTAAAAGGAATTGAACTTTTAATGGGAAAATGCTTTTTTAAATTACTTACCTTTAAGACAAGTTCATTGTACTGTTGCATTAAAAATTCCCTCCTTCCTAGGGACAATTTGATCTTTTGCTTGTAAATGGCAGGCTACAAAATGGTTGTCCTGTACTTCCACTAAGTCAGGCACCGTACTACGACAAATATCTGTTGCTAAAGGACATCGTGCTGAGAAGTGACAGCCACTATGTGGCATTGTTAAATCTGGCGGACTACCTGGAATAGCTGGCAGCCTTTGTTGCTCTTGTGTCCCCATTGTAATTTGAGACTCTAATAATCCCCACGTATAGGGATGTAAAGGTTTTTCATAGAGCTGTCTTGTTGTAGTAGACTCTACTGTACGACCTGCATACATAACATTTACTTTGTCACATAGCTCCCAAACCACACCTAAATCGTGCGTAATCATAATAATGGCTGTATCGTGTTCTTGTTGTAATTTTTTCATTAAATCAAGAATTTGAGCTTGTACAGTTACATCTAGTGCAGTTGTAGGCTCATCAGCAATGAGTAGTTTCGGGTTACAAGCTAGGGCAATAGCAATCATGACACGCTGACGCATTCCACCTGAAAATTCGTGAGGATACATTTTTAATCGTTTCTCTGGCTCAGGAATCCCAACCATTTTTAACATATCAACGGCTTTGATAGCAGCATCTTTCTTCGATATTGTTTCATGTGCTTGAATCACTTCAATAATTTGATTGCCTACTGTTAATACAGGATTCAAACTTGTAATAGGATCTTGGAAAATCATTGAGATGTCATTGCCTCGTACATTGCGCATTTCCTTTTCAGAAATTCCTATTAAATCGCGGCCATTAAATAGAATTTTTCCATTCGTTATTTTTCCTGGCGGAGATGGAATTAAACGCATGAGAGCAGTGGCTGTAACACTTTTTCCTGATCCTGACTCTCCCACAATACCTAGTGTTTCCTTCTTATTTAATTGTAAATTTACTCCATTAACAGCTTTCATTGTAGAGCCGCCACTTTTAAATTCTACTGTTAAGTTTTCTACATCTAGTAAACGTTCAGTCATGACTCCACCCCCTTCCATTAAACTTTCATTTTCGGATCTAATGCATCGCGCAATCCATCCCCTAATAGGTTAATTCCAAGAACTGTTAATAAAATACAAATGCCTGAAAATGTCGCCATTTGGGGATTTAATACTAAAAAGTCTTTGCCATCTTTTAATATACTGCCCCATGAAGCTGTCGGTGGTTGAACGCCTAATCCTAAAAAGCTAAGGGCAGCTTCTGAAATGATAGCGCCAGCTGTGCTCATCGTTCCATAGACAATTAAAGGTGCCAAACAGTTCGGTAATATATGGCTAAAAATGATCCTCGTATGTGTAGCACCTAAAGAATGCGTTACTTCAACGAATTCTTCCTCTTTTACACTTAACACCTGTCCTCGAACAAGACGTGCGAAACCTGGAATATTAGCAATACCAATCGCAACAATGACATTGACAAGTCCTTGCCCTAATACCGTCATTAATGTAATAGCTAATAATATAAACGGGAATGCGAAAAGACCATCCATTGTGCGCATGATAATGGAATCAATGCGTCCACCAAAATACCCTGCCACTAAGCCTAGCAGTGTGCCAAACACAGCACCAAATAGCACTGCCGCAATCCCAACAATCATTGAGATTCTTGTACCGTAAACTAAGCGACTAAACAAATCACGACCATAGTTATCTGTTCCTAACAAATGTCCTTCTGTATTCATCGGTAAAAACGATTTACCGACAATCATCTCATTCGGTGGATGGGTAGCAATCAATGGGGCAAAAATAGCAACAATACCCATTAAAGTGACAATGATTAACCCAATTGTCGCTAATTTATTTTTTAGCAACTTGCGCAATAAGGTATTTCTTTTTTTCGTTTCTTGGACGATTGCTTGAGTCATTGTTATTTTTTCCCCCCATCTGATTCTAAATTGACCTTAGGATTCACCACTTTATAAAGTACATCGACTACTAAGTTAACAAGCACAAAGATAAACGCAATGAAAATAACAGTACCTTGGACGACTACAAAGTCACGTTTATCAATGGCATCTACAATTAATCGACCCATACCAGGCCAACTAAAAATTGTTTCTGTTAAAACCGCTCCGCCCAGTAAATTAGAAATTTGCATTCCTAACACGGTTAAAATCGGTGTTAGTGCATTCTTAAATGCATGTTTACCAATTACTAAATATTCTTTAATACCTTTAGAACGAGCTGTTTTAATATAATCTTGCGAAATAACCTCTAACATACTTGAACGGGTAATCCGTGCAAATGTCGCCATTGGAATCGTTGCTAAAGCAAATGCTGGCAAAATTAAATGCTTCAAATAGGTCCATAGGCCATCGCTGATATTCCCCATCCCAGTCGCTGGGAACCAACCAAGGTTAACACTAAAGAATAAAACAAGCATGATGCCCAACCAGAAAATTGGCATGGATACACCAACTAATGACACAAGCATAACAACATAATCAATGATGGTATTTTGCTTTCTCGCTGCAAATATTCCTGCTGGGATGCCAATCACGACTGCTATTAACAGCGCTGCCAATGCCAATATCACTGTATTAGGGAACCTTTCGAGAATAAGTCCGATGACAGACTCACTATAAGAATAGGAATATCCTAAATTTAACTGTGCTAGATCTCCTACATATGAAATAAATTGCGAAGGCATGGATTTATTTAATCCTAGCTCTTCTCTTAAATTCTCTACATCTTCTACACTCGCTTGTGGTCCAAGCATGACTGAAGCCGGGTCACCAGGAATCATTCGCGTAATAATAAAGACGATAATTCCTACTACTAGCAGTGTCGGGATGAGGTTAACTAATCTTTTTAAAATAAATGAGCCCATCTTAGCAAGACCTCCTTTTCATTATTAGAATCAGTGGTTCATATTGTGAATAACCACATAGTACACCACATAATAATTGTTTGTAAATATTTTTTTCTGAATCTTTGTAATTTTATATTTACTTTCTGTTTACAAATGTGCTAATTTTAATCTCGAACCTACCATTTTTGAATCAACGGTTCATATTGTGAAACAAAAACTAAGGAGGCTAGTGCATATGAAGAAATTAAACGTAAGAAAGTCTTTACTACTACTCTTTTTAACTTTACTAATTGGTGTTTTAGCAGCTTGTGGTGGAAACAATGAGAAAAGTACTTCAACGGATGAAAAAGAGGGAGAAGCTACTTCTGGAGGCACATTAAATGTCGGTCTGTCAGCCAATGCAAAAACGTTTGATCCGATCAAATATACAGGGGTTTATGAATCACAGGTAATGCGTCAAATGGGTGATACGTTAGTTGTTTATAACAAAGATCTATCTGATATCATCCCATCGTTAGCAACAGAATGGAATGTATCAGAGGATATGTTAGTCTACACATTCAAATTACGCGAAGGTGTTAAATTCCAAAAAGGTCAGTATCAGGATGGCCGTGAAATGACAGCTGAAGATGTGAAATACTCTTTAGAACGCTCTGCTAAAGAATCTGCTATGAATCGTTTAAGTGGTGTGACAGAAGTGAAAGTGTTATCGGATTATGAGGTAGAGATTCACTTAGCTACACCGAATGCTGCCCTACTTGCTATGCTAACGGATGCAGGGAATATTATTATTCCAAAAGAAGAGGTTGAAGGATGGGGCGATAATTTTTCTGAACACTTTGTTGGTACAGGTCCATTCCAACTAACTGAATGGAAAAAAGACCAAGAGGTAAAATTAGTTCGTCACGGTAATTACTGGGGCGATAAGCCGAATATCGATAACTTAACAATGAAATTTATCTCCGATCAAAATATGATGACAAACGCATTACGTTCTGGTGATATTGATATTGCCATGGATGTTAAAGGTCAAAACCGAGAAATCATCAATCAAGATAGTAACCTTGAGCTTTTAACAAATCCAGGTCTATCTATTGTTTATCTTGATCTTAATAACAAAGTAGGTCCAACTGCTGACAAGCGCGTTCGTGAAGCAATTTATATGGCAACAAATGTAGAGGAAATTATTTCTGGCGTTAACCAATGGGGTGGCGGCGATGTTTCTTATTTACCATTACCACCAGGTTCATGGGGATATGATCAATCGTTAGTTGATATGGTACCAAAGTATAATCCAGAAGAAGCAAAAAAATTACTAGCAGAGGCTGGTTATGCTGATGGGTTCAAGACAGAGATTTTTGTATCAGAAGCACGTGTTCCTTACGCAACGATTTTCCAAAGTCAGTTAAAGAAGAACTTAAATATTGATGTGGAAATAAAAGTGCTTGAATGGGGTACTTACAGTGATACTGTGGCAAAGGGTAATGCGCCAATGAATATTGGTGGCTGGACTTGGTACCCAGATCCTTATTTCTTCCTTTATCAATTATTCCACACAAATCAAATTGGTGCGTTAGGAAATGGTAAAGGCTACAGCAATCCAGAAGTGGATAAATTATTAGAACGTGCCGTATCAGAAACAGTGGTGCAAGAAGAACGTGCAAAATTATACCAAGAAGCATTAAAGTTGATTTTAGCTGATGTTCCACGTATTGAATTAGAGGCAACACAAACTGTTGCAGGTGTAAACAAAAAAGTACAGGGCTTTGAGGTTTCTGCTGATAACTCCGTACAAATTGTCCATCCAAATGGCACAAACGTATCCATTACAAAATAATTAAACTTGAAAAGTGGAGATACCAGTCTCCGCTTTTCTCTTCATAAGGAGAGATTTGATCCGATGACACGCTATATAAATGGACTTGTTTTTAATTCTGAGACTCGTAGCTTTAATAAGCAATCTTTTCAAGTACAAGGGCAATACTTTGAACCCGCTACTAATTCACCTGAAACAGAGTTGGATTTAGATGGATACTATATTACACCAGGTTTTATCGATAGCTGCTCACAAATCGGTCTAGCTGAAATAGGGATTCGTTGGGAAGGAGATGATAGCTATGAATTTGACTCACATCTGCAATATTCTGTAGTTGATGGCATATACCCATTTGATACTGCTTTTCAAAAAGCTGTTTCTCATGGGGTGACGGCATCTCATATTGTTCCCTCACCTAAAAGCTTGATAGGTGCAAAAACGGCTATTATACATCATACACATACAACGGTTGATGAAATGGTTATTTCAAAAGATGTGGCTTATTCCTTCTCTATTGGACATCAGGCAAAAAGTACATTTTTCGCTGAAAAGAAAAAACCACTCACACGTATGGGCATTGCTAAAATTTTAAGAGAAACATTACAACAAATTCAGCAACAAGAGCCGTCCATTACGAAAATCGTTATTCGAGCTCACAAAGCCGTTGATCTTGAATTCGTTAGCCGCCTTCAACAAGAATTTGGGTCAATTTTTGATTTTCATATTATCCATGGCACTGAAGTTACATTCCTTCATGAAACATCCTTTAATACGGTTATAGCTGGTCCCACATTTCGATATATTGAACACAATGAGATGATGGCACTATCACCCAAACTGTATCATCAACTGTTTAAGAACAATATTCCATTCGTTTTTTGTACGGATCATCCTGTTAGTAGCACCTCTCATCTAACATTAGAAGGTTGCTTAGCTGTAAGAGAAGGTATGGCACGCCAGGACGTGCTATACGCTCTCACAACAGGGGCTGCAAGTTTTCTAGGGATCGCCCATAAAACAGGTGCTATTCGTGATGGTCTTCTTGCTGATTTTGTTATTTGGGATAAGCATCCATTAAATTTAGACGCCCAGGTTATCGCAACCTATATTAAAGGAACAAAAGTTTATGCACGGGAAGAAGGGTTTACACAATGATTATTTATCATCATGCGAAGTTTCTTACAGTCAATGAGCAGAACGATACTTGTGAACAGTTATGGATCGAAGATGGGCGTATTGTCTATATTGGACCAGCCAAAGAATTCCCCTCACAAGCAGAGCTAGTTGATCTACAGGGAGCTTATGTTACACCAGGGTTAATTGATATTCATGCCCATGTTGGAACATGGGCTGAAGTCACTGAAGACATTAATGATGCCAATGAATATAGCGAACCCTTTACACCTCTTATGCACGCTTTAGACAGTGTAGATATCCGACACTTTTCTTTTCAACATGCGTTAGAAGGTGGCGTAACCACTGTACAAACTGGGCCAGGTAGTGCCAATGTCATTGGTGGCATTTGGAGCATTCTTAAAACAGCAGGGCCTACCCTTTCCTCTCGTGTTTTAGTAGAGCGGAGCGGTTTAAAGGGGGCCCTAGGGGAAAATCCGAAAAACGTCTTTGGCAATCAGTATAAGCGCAAGCCGATGACTCGCATGGCCATTGCACAGCTTTTACGAGATGGTTTCCAACGTGCAAGTCAACTCAATGAACAACAACAAACTGAGCAAATTAAACAAAATGCTGAGTTACGCCCGTTTATTGAGGTTCTTCGAGGGGACATGCCACTTCGCCTTCACTGCCATAGAGCAGATGACATTATGACAGCAATTAGAATTGCCAAAGAATTTAATGTGAAGCTTCATTTAGAACACTGCACAGAAGGCTATCTCATTGTGGATGCCGTTAAAGAAAGTGGATTCCATGCAACGCTTGGTCCTTATATGTTAACGCCATCTAAATACGAAACGCGTCATTCTACACCAGCAATTGCTGGCATTTTTAAAGAACATAATATTCCGTTTGCTATCATGACAGATCATCCATTTGTACCAATTCAATACTTAAAGTATTGTGCCACAGAAGCGATTCGTTATGGTTTAGATGAAGACACAGCCCTCAAAAGCATTACGATCAATGCAGCTAAGCTTGTACAGCTAGATCACCGCATTGGTAGCCTTGAGGAAGGCAAAGATGCTGATTTTGTTGTTTGGTCGCACCCTATTTTTGAAACAGAAGCAAAGGTTTTACAAACTTATGTAAATGGACAAAAATATTACGAAGCGGAGTGAGCGCAATGCAACATTCGAAAATTGCCGTTGTAACAATTGGTCAGGCACCACGTAAAGATATGGCAGAGGATATACAGCAATTAAGAGAAGCAGGTTTACATGTTCATGAATTCGGTGTACTGGATTCACTTTCCTCAGAGGAAATTGCTACACTTTCGCCTTCTTGTGAGGACTCAGATGTTTTAGTAACACTTCTTACCAATGGTCGACAAGTAAAGCTCAGTAAACAAAAGCTCATGCCTTATATTCAAAGCTGCATTGATGATCTACATGAATTCACTTGGATACTACTTATGTGTACAGGAGATTTTGCGAATAAATTATCCTATAAAAATCTTTTATTACCTGATCGTATGATGACTAATTTAGTGAAGGGCTTACATACAGAATTAGCCATTGGTTTAATAGGTCCCGAACCCGAACAACAACAATCGGTTGCAGAGAAATGGCAAAAAGCACAGTTCGATGTAACTTTTTCACCAAGCTCCCCATATCACTTTGATAACCAACATTTATTGTCAAAAGCACAACAATTAGAAGAGCAAGGAGCTGATTTGCTTATTCTTGATTGTATGGGCTATTCCACAACAATGAAAAACATGATTAAAGATCAACTCACTATCCCCATCATCGTCCCTCGAGAAGCGGTTTTTACAATTTTAAAAGCCATTTGTTAATAGAAGAAAAGGTCACTTCTGATTCAGTGACCTTTTCCCCTATTCGCTAGACACGCTTATTGAAATAAGGAAGCTGCTCAACGAATGCCTTCGTATCATCATCTCCATATTCATGAACAAGTGCATAGATTTTCATTAATCTTTTATCTATTTCATCATTTTCTCTATCTAGGTGATACTGTAAATACGGTAACTGTGCACGCCATGCATTCGAAATTTCCAACAGTTGCATTTGCTGAAAGATTCTCTCAAACACATCTAATGCTTGTCGATCTACATTGAGTTCGAAATTCCATGGGCCTGCATATGGGTTGGTATAATACGTTCTATTGGCAAGTGAAAAATATACGCGCTGACGATCCATCTTTACGATTCACTCCTTTTTCCATAGTATGGAGTGATAGGTGTTGTTTTATTCGCTTTTATGTCAAACTTCCTTCACAATTAATAGGACCAGATAATTTATAATAGGTATGATGAATAAAGAACGGAGTGAATACTATGAGTTTAACTACGCTCTTAATAGTCGCAGTTATCATCGTTATTTTAATCACCATTGCGACAATTATCAGTGTCAACCGTGCCTATGCCTTTAAACATACTGTTGATGAAAAACCGAAGCAAAGCTATCATCAAGAGGAAAATTAAATACCATTACTGAATTTGGAGTGAAAGAAATGGGCGTACCTTTACCAATTATCATTATGATTGCGATGATGATGCTAATGTTTGGTGTTTCTGTCATTATCATTATGAAGAAAAAAAATAATATTTTTACACAAACAATTGATCCAAAGCCTGAACAACTTACGTCTCAGCAAAAGGAAGAGCAACGATGAAATACCCCTTTATTTGGCTCATCCAGTTTTATAGAAAATTTATTTCACCTATGACGCCACCTACGTGTCGTTTTCATCCTACCTGTTCTTCTTATGGGCTCGAAGCTTTTCAAAAGCACGGTGGATTCAAAGGCTTCCTCTTAACCATTACACGTATATCCAAATGCCATCCATTTCATCCTGGTGGCTTTGATCCTGTGCCTGAAAAATGGCCTTCGAAAAAGAATTAATTTCGGAGGGCATTTTTTTCTTGTACTTTTTTAAGTTGTGCGTTATCATAATAACTGTTCTAAAAAATAAATCGTAATGATTACTATTTAAGAGAGGTATCTTACTTATATGAAAAAACTATATGTATTACTGTTAGTCGCAGTTCTTGCTTTATTTACTGCCGCTTGTGGAGACAAATCGTCCACATCCCAAAAGACTGAGAAAAAAGATAAATTAAGTATTTATACAACGGTTTATCCGTTAAGCTATTTTGCACAGCGGATTGGTGGAGATTATGTTGAAGTAGCTTCTATATACCCAGCTGGTGCGAATGAACATACCTTCGAGCCAACTCAAAAAGATATGATGAAATTAGCAGATGCTGATATCTTTTTCTATATTGGCTTAGGACTTGAAGGCTTTGTAGAAAACGCTAAAAAAACTTTAGCGAACGAAGATGTCACAATGGTGGCAACTGCTGATGAAGTTTCAGATGAAAAATTAGCTGTAAGCACAGGACATGTTCATGCAGAAGATGAAGAACATGAAGTAGACGCACATGATGAGCATGAGCACGGTACAGCAGAGGACAATCATGAACATGAAGCTGAAGAACATGGACATGATGAGCATGAGCATGGGGATATCGATCCGCATGTTTGGTTATCTCCTACAATTAGTCAAGACTTAGCACTGGCTATTAAAAACACACTAGTTGAAAAAATGCCAGCACAGGAGGCAACTTTTAACACAAATTATGATGCGTTAGTAAAAGAAATGCAGGATTTAGATCAAGATTTCAAAGCAATGACTGACAAAGCACAAAATAAAACATTCTTTGTATCCCATGCTGCATTTGGCTATATTGCAGGTCAATACGGCTTAACTCAAGTGCCGATTGCTGGCTTGAATTCACAAAATGAGCCATCTCAAAAGGAATTAACAAAGATTGTAGACAAAGCAAATGAATTGCACATTCACTATATTTTATTTGAACAAAACGTCTCTTCCAAATTAGCAGAGATTATTCAAAAAGAAGTTGGTGCAGAATCTCTTGTCTTGCATAATTTAAGCGTATTAACAGCTGATGATGAAAAAAATAAAGAAACCTATTTCACATTGATGCAAAAAAATATTCAAACATTAGAAAAAGCTTTAAGCGTTCAATAATATGAGTAAGGAGGTGCCCCGCTATTGGGACACCTCCTTTATTATGACGTATTTTTCTTGTGGCATTCGTTTTCCCGTTCGATAAAAAGACCCTAGCCACTTCATTGCTTTTTGCTTAGTTACATGCTTAAATTTTGGCTGAAGGACAACAAAAGCCGTTATACTACTTTCTACTAGCATCGGTGGCCACTCCGTAAAGTTAAACTGAATTGAATTGTCTTGTTTATTTGTTTTTTGAGTAATAAGCTTCATCGGCTGTTCCACTAATGGTTGTACGGCTAACCGATTTTCTTCGATGATTGATAACCCCATAATTTGATTCAATTGATGTTGTATAGGTGTTGCTAAACTTTGTCTTTTTGTTTCTTCCTGCAAATCTATATATTTCTCGCTTGTTGCAGCAGGGAAATTTTTATAATCCCATGTATGATCTTGTGCTAATTGGCGATCAGACACTAAAAAATATTGATAGCGCACTTCTCCTTTACGATCAGGCAAAGGGTCATCCCATGTCACATCAATATGATACCAAGCATGATCAAGTTTCACTAATACCCAGGCATGTAGCTGTTCTCCTACTTTTCCAGGTACATATTGTACCTCAAAGCCCAACATTTCTAACATTCTATATAGCACTAAAGCATATGCCTGACAGACGCCCTTATTCTCCGTTAATAATGTATAAGGAGAATATTGACTTCCTTCTGTTTCCTTAGAGTATTCCGCGGACAATACAATAAAATCATGTGCAGCCTGTAGTTTTTCTATGTCACTTAATCCATGCATAGGTGCAATAATATTTTCCAAAGTTTGCTCTACAAATAACGCCTCTGTTTGTGAGAGATGGTACGTAAATGCAAAGGCAATGACGATATTATTGCTATAACCTTCGTACTTCCATTGGAAACTAGAAATATTAGTATAAATATAAGAGTTTTCAATTGCATTTTTAGTAATTTCTGTTAGTTCATCCTTTATCTTGGCTAAGTCACCAGTATAACGAATCGAGAATTCGGATGATAGATGCATAACTTCTTTATTAATGAGAGATTGTAGTGTTTCAATTGAATGAGCTGTTGCTACATCTTCTTTTTCATAGTTTGCAAATACTTGCACATGACTCATTTGTAGAACAAATAATATAATGACAACATTATATATATATTTCCTCATATGAGTCATTCTCCTTTACTAAATAGTTTATGCCTCTCTTTTTTTATTATGTTAATAAATGATTAATTTCATGCTAAAAGTTCAAATAAAAAAGAAGCCTTCCTTTTAAGAAGACTTCTCTCACAAAGTTTTTACTGTAATAATTTCCGTCTCAACAATTTATCCGCACCATTGCGCGGAAGACTGTCTGTAATAATCATTTCTTTAGGTACTTTATATTTAGCAAGTTTCTGTAAACAAAAGGCCTTTAGTTGCTCAACAGATACCTGCTCATTTAACACGATAAATGCGATGGGTACCTGTCCCCATTGTTCATCAGGCATACCGCATACACCCGCCTCTTTGACAGCTGGGTGTGTAAGTAGTACATTTTCTATTTCTGCAGGATAAATATTTTCTCCCCCTGAAATGATTAAATCTGCCCTTCGATCAATGACGAATAAATAACCCTCTTCATCCACATAACCAATATCACCTGTATGAAGCCAGCCAGCCTTCGTTGCATTTTTTTGTGCAAAACGTCCAATATAGCCAGGTGTAACATGGGGACCTCGAATGCAAATTTCCCCTTCACCTTTAGCATTTGGCTCAGCAATCATTATTTGATTAAAAAATAGAGGCTTTCCAGCAGAACCAATTTTCCGCATAGCATCTTCACTTGCCAATGTGGCAGTTTGTGAGGAGGTTTCAGTCATTCCATACGTTTGTGCGACAGCTAAATTTAAAGCATGTGCTCTCGCTAAATAATCAACGGGAACAGGTCCACCTCCAGCTAGCATTAACTTAAAATAAGAGGAAGCTTTCGCATTGCGTTGCTCTAGCGTATGTAGAATTCGTTCCAAGGTCACCGCTACAACAGACATATGGGTGACATCCCCATCCATAATATTTTGTGCGATAGCTTCTACATCAAATTGCTCATATAAAAAGATTTGATTTCCATATAGCAGAGAACGCACTAAAATGGAGAATCCACTAATATGGAATAAAGGGACCGCACATAGCCAAATGTCATGCGCCTGCAGCCCAATATTTAAAACGGAGGCAGTGGCACTAGCCTGATGATTTCCAACTGTTTGGCGAACCCCTTTTGGAAAGCCTGTTGTACCCGACGTATACATAATCGTAGTTGTTTGATGAAGAGGCCATTCCTTTACAATATCTACTGCACTCTCTGCACCCTTTTCAATTGCTGAAAATAAATGATAGGTTGTTTCAGATGGCAGCTTTGCTATATCCTCATCGGCAACCAATACGGCTACAGCCTCTGAATCCTCTAACTGATAAGCCAACTCATCCTGTGAAAGTCTACGATTAAGCATCACCATTTCACATTGCAGATGCATGCAGGCATACATCATGATCACAAGCTCAGGCTTACTTGGCCCCATAATAGCAATTCGATCACCCTGTTGAATACCGAGTGTCACTAATTGTCGAGCACGTTTTATCGATTCATTATTTAATTCTTGAAAAGTCCAGCTTTGCTTTTTAAAAGTAAGTGCCTTGCGCAATGGTGTTAAATAAGCTCTTTGTAAAATCCAGTTAGGATACATCTTTGTCACTCCAATCACCCTACATCTTAACGCTTTCCCATCTAGTTTGTCTATTACTCCATGTAGTATCTAGCTTTTTAGTGAAAACCTCTATCCTTCACCTATTGAGTTCTATCCGCTACTTTAATAATTTTATCCACCTCTTAGCCGCTTCTATCCCCTACTTTTAGATTTTTATCCTCAATCTGCTCAAGACATATAAAAAGCTCGTATCTCCAAAAGATACGAGCTTTCAACCCTATATTAATCAAGGGAATCTTGGGAATTGACCGAAATCTGGTTGACGTTTTTCTTTGAATGCATCGCGGCCTTCTTTTGCTTCATCAGTTGTGTAGTAAAGAAGTGTAGCATCTCCAGCCATTTGTTGAAGACCTGCTAAACCATCTGTATCTGCATTCATCGCTGCTTTTAAGAAGCGTAGTGCAGTTGGTGACATTTGAAGCATTTCTTCACACCATTGAACTGTCTCATCTTCCAATTGCGCATAAGGCACAACTGTATTGACTAAGCCCATATCAAGTGCTTGTTGTGCATCGTATTGACGGCATAGGTACCAAATTTCACGTGCCTTTTTATGACCAATAATACGAGCAAGATAGCCTGAGCCATAACCAGCATCGAATGAACCTACTTTTGGTCCAGTTTGTCCAAAGCGAGCATTGTCAGCTGCAATTGTTAAGTCACAGACAACATGTAAAACGTGTCCTCCACCAATTGCGTAGCCAGCTACCATTGCTACTACAGGTTTTGGAATTACACGGATTAAACGTTGTAAATCAAGAACGTTTAGACGTGGAATTTCATCTTCTCCTACGTAGCCACCGTGACCGCGAACTTTTTGGTCTCCGCCTGAGCAGAAAGCATGTTCACCTTCACCAGTTAGAATAATAACACCGATATTTTTATCATCGCGTGCACGTGAGAATGCGTCAATCATTTCCATTACCGTTTTTGGGCGGAATGCATTACGCACTTCTGGACGGTTAATCGTAATTTTTGCGATACCGTTATAGAACTCATACTTAATGTCTTCATAAGTATGTAATGTTGTCCATTGACGTGTCATTGAATTGCCTCCTATATCATTAAATTCGTCTCGTTTCTAGCGAGGCGCTAACGTAATCGTATATTACGTTAAATACTCCTCTACTATTGTAGCAAACTCAGCGGGATTTTCCACATGAATTGCATGTCCAGCGTCATTTACTGTTAAATGCTTAACAGTATTTAATAGCGCTTTCATTTCTAGTGCAATTTTACAAAATTTCTCATCCAATGAACCGGTAATTAGCAGGACAGGTATTTCTAGTTGCATCAGTCTATCCCAATTTGAAGGTTGAACGCCTGTCCCGATACCTCTCAAGCTACCAGCAAGTCCCTCTTCCTTCTGTGAAAGTCGCTCTTCTCGAATGGTTTCTCTTACCCTTTTAGGTAGACGTTGCTGTGAAGCAAAAAGCGGGATGCTTTCCCATGCATTGACAAAGGACAGTAAACCATTTGTCATTATTTTTTGCGCCAGTTCTTCATCTCGCTTACAACGTTCATGTTGCTCTTCCATTGTTCGCAAGCCAGGAGAAGCACTTTCTAAAATGAGCTGATGTATGCGAGCTGGATACGAAATGGCATAGGATAAAGCGATTCTTCCACCCATTGAATAGCCTAGCAGTGTAAATTTCTCTAAATGAAGCTGGCAAAATAGTTCTTCTAAATCCTGTAATTGCTCTTCCATAGAAAAACGCTGTACGTGCTGTGGAATAGCTGTTTGACCATGTCCGATTAAATCAACCGCAATAACACGCACATGAGGTAGAGCTTGTGCTAGATTATGCCATGTTGCTGAGCTACCGGTAAATCCATGTAAGGCAACGACTGTGTATTCACCGTTTTCATTCCATATGTCGACATGGGTTTCAAGACCACGAATCATCCACTTTGTCATGCTTTTAACTCCGCATTAATTCGATTCCATAGACCTCGATGTGCATTCACATTCTCAGTTCTATCTGTAAATATTTCAACTAATCGTAAAGAATGGTTTTTACAAGTTGAAAATTTTTCAGAAAGCTCAGAGATTGTTTCGACACGTACATAGTCCATATTATACATATGTGCAATATCACGGAATTCGAGGGCTGTCGGTGTGCCAAATAAATCCTCATAGTGATCTTCAACAGTTGACTGTGGTAAATAAGAAAAAATACCACCACCATCATTATTCATCACAATAATCGTTAAGTTACATTCCTGATATCTGGAAGCAATGAGTCCATTCACATCATGTAAAAAAGCTAAATCACCAATCAGTAAATAACTTTCTCGATTATTTCCTTGACTGAAACCGATTGCTGTTGATACAACACCATCAATCCCGTTCGTTCCTCGATTGGCAAAAACACGTAAATCTTTCGGTGTAGCCAATAAAAATGTATCAATATCTCGTACTGGCATACTACTGCTAACGAAAATATCACTACCGTCAGGAATCATTTTGAGTAAACGACTGACTATAGCCCCTTCATCTTTTTCTACCTCTGAATATTGCTCAATATACATAGAAGCAAGCTGATTCGCTTTTTGCCATTCAGCTAAGTATGTTTCCTCGATAGCTGTTTCAGTGATAGCTAATTCTGTTAGCCATTGATCGACATTCGCATGAATAAAATGCGTAGATACGCCTGTAGCATCTCTGAACATAGGATCTTCATCGATAATCACATATGCATTTGGTCGTGACTTTGTAATAAATTGCATCATAAACTTCGAGACTGGTTGTGCCCCTATTCGGATTACTGTATCTGGTTGCACCAGTGCTTTGAAGTCATCACTCTTCATAATGGCATCATAGGTTGTCACGATATATGGTAAACAATCCTCTGGTACGGATGTACGCATATTCGATAAACTTTCAACAATGACAGGCCACTTCAGCTGACGTACAAATTCCCAAACAATGGATAATTCTGTACCAAGAGCTAACTCACCAATGATCATAAAACCTCTTTTAGTCGATTGTATAATAGAGGATAGTTCCTGTTGATCCACACGTGTTGGGGTTAATTGTCCCATACTGCTGTGCTTAAACGTCACTGCTGGTAGCTCCTGCTGTAAATCAATTAATAGTGGTTCACGGAAAGGTACATTAATATGGACGGGTCCAAAAGGTGCGCTCGTGGCAATGGCTACCGCACGAGCAAGATGGCGCTCAATAAAAGGCAATGTTGGTTCAGCACCATCTGCTAACGGAAAATCAACACTCCACTTCACATGTGAACCATATAAATTGGGTTGGTTGATAGCCTGTGGAGCGCCTACCTCACGTAATTCATGTGGGCGATCAGCTGTTATAATAATTAATGGTACACGTGCATAGCTTGCCTCCACAATCGCAGGAAAATAGTTAGCTGCTGCTGTACCAGATGTGCATAAAAGAACCACAGGCTTAGTAGTTGCCTTAGCAAGCCCTAGCGCAAAGAATGCTGCTGAGCGCTCGTCTACCTGCCGATACATTTTTACTTGTTTAGTAGATGCAACCGCATAAGCAAGCGGCGTTGAACGTGAGCCTGGGCTAACGACAACGTTTTCTACACCAGCCTGCACTAGTGATGCGACCATTTTATAAACATAATCTGTTAGTATTTTTCGTTCACTCATGTAATTGTCCCCCTAGCGCACGAAGCATTGGACGGAATTTTACTAATGTTTCTTCATATTCAGATTGTGGTTCGGAATCTGCGACGATTCCACCGCCTGCATATAAATAAGCTTTATCATTTAATAAGGCTGCTGAACGAATGGCAACTGCGAATTCACCGTTCCCCTCTGCATCTAGCCAGCCTATTGGCGCAGCATACAGTCCTCGATTCATCGGCTCATATTTACGGATGGCTGCCAATGCTTCCGTGCGTGGTACACCACCTAAAGCGGGTGTTGGGTGTAATGATTTAGTCAATTGTAAGATTGTTGCATCCTGATTTAACTGACCTTCAACAGGTGTATACAAATGTTGAATATCTCGTATTTTTAACAAGCGTGGTCTATCTGGCACCGTCATGTCCACACAATTTTTACGGAATGTTTCCGCAATCATATCCACAACATACTGATGTTCTCCGCCATTTTTAGGGTCATTTAATAAACTTTGTCCAAAAGCCTCATCTTCCTCTGCAGTCTTACCTCGTTTAATTGAGCCAGCAATACAAGAAGAAAATGCTCGACCATCTTCTACCTTCACAAGTCGTTCGGGTGATGCTCCGAAAAACAATAAATGTCTATGCTCTAAACCAAATAAATAGCTTTCTGGCTGTTCATGAATAATTTGAGAAAGTACTTGTGGTGCGGATACATACTCTTTAAATTGCAAAGCAAGTGATCGTGCAATGACCACCTTATCTGCCTTTTTCTGTTTAATTAATGCTGTCACTTGATCGATTGAGGCTAAATAAGGTTCTTTATATGGTTCAAAATAACTTGTGATTTCAGGTTTTGTATACGTTTTCACTTCTTTAACCTGAGCTGCATGGATTAAATGATCTCGCTCTTTTCTTAAAGCTTCGAACTGATCCTCAGCCTGTTGGTCTTGTGTCAAAAGATGAATACTCACATATGCTTTATCATCGCGTATCACCAGTTGAAACGTTGCTAATGCAAAATAAGCCTCTGGGAAATCCGTCCATTCCCCATCTACATTATTTTGAGGATCAAATGTAAAACCGCCAAACAAAATTGGTTGTAACTCTTGTTGACCTTTTGGACAGTTTTTCGTTATGTTTTTCCATTCCGCTTCAACTGCATCAAAGCGGTTTTCTTTAGCGTTGTTTTGAATAATATGAGCATGTCCTAGCCCAACTAATGTCATTGTTTTCTCTCTATTTTGCCAATAAAATCGTTCACCTTTATAACATTCCTCGCCAGCTGCATAAAACGCCAGTGCAGATAGGCGACTTACTTCCATTGTTTCCATATAAAAATGAAGGCTTTGGCCCAAAGAGTCCACTTCTACTTCTGTGGCTTGGTACCACTTCTGTTGCATGAAAATTACCTCCGTTGTTGCAATGTACATAATTTTAATGATGATTAAATAACACATCATATTTTGGTTGGCAACACGTGATTCGTCCTGTTGCTAATCGTTCTTTTTTATTTTCAG
Organism: Lysinibacillus sp. K60; assembly: GCF_019731275.1. Taxonomy (NCBI): domain Bacteria; kingdom Bacillati; phylum Bacillota; class Bacilli; order Caryophanales; family Bacillaceae; genus Lysinibacillus; species Lysinibacillus sp. K60. The sequence continues at coordinate 311,361 of NZ_JAASJR010000004.1, forward strand.
TTCATAAATGCATGTTCTATTGTATCACTTTTTTTCATTAAACAGTATGTAATAAGCTGTGAACCTACCCATTTTCTCAATCTTCGTTTAAAATAAGAAGAGTCGACAACATTTGAAGGAGAGAAAGACCTTATGACCAAAGTCATTGAAGCTGATAGGGGTTTTAAAGTTTGGTGGCATTTAACACGTCCACATACTTTAACCGCTTCATTTGTTCCTGTATTCCTAGGAACAGCAATTGCCTTAGCAATTGAAAAAGAAACAATTGATTTTGGACTATTTTTTGCTATGCTCATTGCAAGTATGCTTATACAAGCAGCAACGAATATGTTCAATGAATATTATGATTACAAATTAGGATTAGATAACGAGCATTCCGTCGGGATTGGCGGAACGATTGTCCGTCATGGTGTACAGCCAAAGACAATTATGATGATTGCATTAAGCTTTTATGCTATTGCCATGCTTCTTGGCATTTACATATGTGCCTCAACATCTTGGTGGTTAGCTGCTGTCGGACTTGTTTGTATGCTTATTGGCTTTTTATATACAGGTGGACCGTACCCAATCGCCTATTCGCCATTTGGTGAAATTGTTTCTGGCGCAGTAATGGGGATGGGCATTGTATTAATTGCCTTCTATATTCAAGCGCTTACAGTAACACTGGATGCTGTCTTGCTCTCTGTACCAAGCATGATTTTAGTCGGTGCCATTATGCTATCGAACAATATACGTGATATCGTTGGCGATACAGAAGGCGGACGAAAAACTTTAGCTATTTTGGTAGGACGTGATAATGCGATTTCCGTGTTATCAGGCTTTTTTATCGTCTCTTATTTATGGGTGATTGCTCTTGTAGCAGTTGATGGCATTACTTTTTGGGCATTAATCATCTTCCTAAGTATTCCAAAACCATTACGTGCCATTCAAATTTTCCGAGACAAAAAAGAAGCCAAAGAGGTAATGCCTGCGATGAAATATACAGCGCAAACAAATACATTCTTCGGCTTCCTATTAGGAATCGGTTTATTAATTCATTATTTCTTTTATTAAGATGCAGCAGCCTTAACGGGTTGCTGCTTTTTTTACATAGCGTCGAAAATTTTTGCTTGCAATACCATACACTTCTTCATCTGAAAAGCGTGTACGTAATACCTCTAGTAAATTTTGCGCCTCTCCTGCATGTGCTAAGCCACTGACAGTCCGATCAATCCCATCAAAATCGGAGCCTAATCCAATATGCTCCACACCTACCAGTTTTGCTAAATGCTCCACATGTCCCACTAAATGGTCTAGTGTTGCACCTTTGCCTATAAAGAGTGGGAAATAAACTACATGGATATGTCCTCCCGCCTCTACAAGTGCCTTTGCCTGGTCATCTGTTAAGTTACGCGGGTGATCACATAGTGCACGTGCATTACTATGGCTTGCAATAATATGCTTTGCAAGCGGCAAAACATCCCAAAAGCTTTGCTCATTTAGATGAGATACATCAATAATAATATCGCGTTCATTTAATAATTGTATAACTTCTTTACCAAATGGCTTTAAACCAAGAGTTGCATCCTGTTCAGCACCATGAGCCACAGCATTTTCTTCATTCCACGTTAAACCTACTAATTTCACTCCTGCATCCAGTACAGCTGTCAGTTTTGTTAAATCTTCGCCAATGGCACTACAGCCCTCTAAGCTTAAAATGGCTCCTATTTCGTGTGGAGCTAATTGATCTAACTGTGCCCAATCTGTAATATGCACCATGCCCTCTGTTTGTATTACGTGAGTATGGAATGCTTCGATTTGGCGCATGACCTCAAGAAATTGCAAATTTTGCGCGATTTTTGGGTCAATAAAGATAGCGAACACTTGAGCCTCTACTTGCCCTAATTGCAATCTTTTTTGATTAGCATGTAGTCGCACATCCTCTGCAAAATTTGCCGTTTCAAGAGTAGTTAACTTTAAAAGCGCATCACAATGTAAATCAATAATCTTCATATCCTCACCTCTACAGTTATTATACTGCTTCTGTAAGGAAAAGCTGACTACATTTTATCCTGTGGTGTATCAGAAGAGCCGAATTCCTCAAGCTCGATAAAATCATCTGATTTTGGTGTTGAAGAAAGAACATCTTCTTCCACTGGTCGTAAACTGTCTTCTTTCTTTTCAGCATGCTCCACACATGTCAGAGCTTGCGGCATTGCCTTTAAGCGACCAATCGGAATTTCTTTACCACAGACTGCACACTTGCCATATGTACCGTCTGCCATTGCTTGAAGAGCTTCTTTTATTTCTTCAGCATTATCACCACGATGCTCATCAATAGCCATTTCTGTAAGCTGATCCGTTAAATCACTTGCATTATCAGCTGGATGATTATCATAATTCGATAGTTCTGTCGCTTGAGGTCGCTCTGATTCTTCTATTCGTTGTTCTATTTCTTGTAATTCTTGCTCTAGTTGTCTTTTTAATTGTTGCATTACTTGTTGATCCACAATAATCTCCTCCTTATGCTTTCATTTTTTCCTATTTTACGATTTCTAAAACATGTCAGCATAAGGAAGACCTATTTACTTACTTGTATAAGCTATAATGGCGTCATGCAAAAATTGCGCTGCTCCTGTTTCACCACGTTCATCATAATAAGCTGTAAAACGTTCATCAGCAATATACATTTGTGCCAGCCCTGCATGTGCCTCTTTGGAATACTCTTTCCACGTAAAGTTGAGCCAGCGTTTATGCAACTCTGCAACTTCCATCGCAATGTCACTTGCAGCATCTCCAAGTTTCATTGCCTCTGCTAAGCGTTCAAACATTTGCTGTTCTAGCTGTTGCATCGCTTGATATTGTTGCTCCGTCATGTTCATAAGCTTAGCATTGGATGCATCCACTGTTTCATTCCCATATTTCTCACGGATTTCTTTGCCGTACTGCTTTTCGTTATCCTCCATTAACTTTTCTTTAAAGCCTTTAAATTTTTCTTCATTTGACATTGGTTGTTCCTCCTCAATGGATTGTATTGTTTTTTCTACTGTCTGTAAGATCGTTTCCAACTGTTCTTTGCGTTGAAGCAAAGCAGCTCTATGTGTTTTGAGCGCCTCAGCATGCTGAAAATTTGGTGCTTGAACAATAGTCTGAATTGTCGCTAATTTCATATCTAATGCACGATAAAATAAAATCTGCTGCAACATATCGACCTCCCATTGGCCATAAAATCGATAACCTGCCTCATTGGTTCTTGCTGGTTTTAGCAATCCAATTTCATCATAATAACGCAATGTTCTTGTACTAACACCCGATAGTTGAGCAAGCTCCTGAATGGTATATTCCATATCATCACCTCCACTTAATGCTACTGTAAGCTTTGACGCAACGTTAAGGTCAAGAGTAAAATAAAAAAATTTTAATTAAACTTAATCATACCTTCATATCCTTTTACAAAAGTAAAAATAGCAAACTAGTAAATCACTAGTTTGCTATTGATTCGCATATTTCCCATGCCATACTATTTCTCGATAACTCTCTTTATCTGTATCACCCTCTGTATTAATAAACAGCACCCTTGCATGTTCATTTAGGTGCAAGGCATGTTTTAATTCCTTATATTGTTTATTAGTCATTATTTCATAAAAGCAACCAAATGGCGCCGCTCCTGATTCACCAGCTATAATGCGGGTGTCTGTAGCTAAAGGATTTCCTAGAACGCGCATACCCGTTGCTGCTATTTCTTCCTCACACGAGATACTTATTTTTATAAAGGTTTTTAAGATTTGCCAAGCCTGTGGATTAGGTTCACCACAAGCAAGACCTGCCATTATTGTTTGCATCTCTCCACCAACAGTGACAAATTGATCTGTATTTTTCTTAAAGCTTTCATAATAGCAATTAGCGACATGAGGCTCAACCAAGACAAATGTAATTTCCTGCTCATAGTATTGCTGTAAAAATGCTACTACTGCTCCGGCAAAGGACCCCACACCAGCTTGCAAAAATACATGTGTTGGGGCTTGCTGAATCTGTTCAACAATCTCCTGTACAAGGGTTGTGTACCCCTGCATAATCCATAATGGAATTTCTTCATAGCCTTCCCACATCGTATCCTGAATCAAGACCCAGCCATTTTCTTGTGCAAGCCGTGAGGTATAACGAACAGTATCGTCATAATTCATTGTCGTAATTTCAGCAAAAGCCCCTTCACTTTTAATATGCAGTAACCGCTCAGCGGAGCTACCAGTTGGCATATATATTCTTGCTTGAAAACCCAGTTCTCTTGCCGCCCAGGCCACACCACGACCATGATTACCATCTGTCGTTGAAATAAATGTTGGATTGCCTACTTGCGCTCTTACTTCTGGGGTTTTTAACTGTTCAAACGATAGCTCCTCTATATTCCTTCCAAGCTTATTGGCAACATATTGTGCAATTGCATAAATTCCGCCTAAAACTTTAAAGGCATTTAAACCAAATCGATAAGATTCATCTTTAATCATGATTTTTTCTACACCCATATATGAAGATAGTGCCTCAAGATGATGGAGTGGTGTCTTCTCAAAATGCTCATATGTACGCTGAAATTGACCAATCTTTCTCACTTGGTCTAGTGAAAAATATGGAAGTATTGCAGTTGCTTGTTTTATATGGTCTTGCTCTAAATAATGCTGATTATAAACCCACCTTAATTTTTCCTTCATCGCCATCCCCCTCAATTTACGGTCAATATCTACATCATAGTCTATCTAACTTAAAAGTACCAGGAGAGTATATATTAGGAAATAAAAAAACTATACATTTATTAAACACCGATAAATGTATAGTTTATGAGAAAATTATTTAACAAAGATTTCTTTCACTTGATCTAGCATAATATTCGCAGCTAAAATGCCTCCAGCCGTATTCCAAATGACATCATCCACCTTATGTGCATTGCCTTTTTGGACAGCTGTTAAGTTTTTCCAAAGTGGGTCTTGTGTCCACTCTTGTTCAGTTGCTAGTGCTGAATCATCACCTGTTGGCATGTACGTGAAGTAGAAAATAACATCCCCATCCATTTGAGGGATTGCTTCTTTCCCAACTTCAATCGCTAAGTTTCCTAGTTTTGCATTATCTTTAAATAAATCTGCTTGCGCTGCAACACGTTTAAATCCTAAAGCATCAAAAATCACACCTGAGAATGAATCTGTGTAATAGATACGAGATTTATCGGCCATAAAGCGTACAAATGAAACTTCTTGGTTGGTTTGTTCTCCAAGCTCTTCTTTCAGTGCTTGTAACTTATCTTCGTAAGCTTTTAGTACTTCTTCACCTTTTGTTTCTTGATTTACTGCTTTAGCGAATAATTTAAAATTCTCTTTCCAGTCGCCACGTAATGTTTCAGAAAACACTGTTGGAGCAATTTTGCTAAGTTTCGCATAATCTTTTTCTTGTCGTAATTTATTGCCAATAATTAAATTAAATCCACACTCTTACGCTCCATTGCTCGATTATTAAAACCTAAAAAAGGCTCCGTTTTATTAGATGGTGAGGATATTTTTAAATTATCAACAAAACAAGTGGCTAAAAACCTCTCTATTCTTCCCCAATCTCCTGTTGCACCAGAAGGATTAACTGTCCTACAACTTGTGAAACAAGGTCGCTATCCTTACCAAAGTTGGCGACAACAGTGGACTGAAAAGGATGAAGAAATCGTTTTAAATGCTTTAAAAGCTACAGGTACTGAGCATTTACAAGATAGACCAGTAGATGAGCTATCAGGAGGACAACGTCAACGTGCGTGGATAGCTATGACGCTTGCTCAAGATACAGATATCATTCTTTTAGACGAGCCTACGACATACTTAGATTTAACTCATCAAATAGACGTTTTAGATTTACTGTACGAATTGAACCAACAACAAAAGCGAACTATCATTATGGTATTACATGATATTAATCTTGCTTGTCGCTATGCCGATCATATTATTACAGTGCGTGACCGTGGTGTCTATCGTCAAGGGAAACCAGAAGAAATTATGACAACTGATTTAGTTAGTCATGTGTTTGACCTTGATTGCCAAATGACGACAGATCCAATCTTTGGTACACCTCTTTGCATCCCATATGGAAAAGGACGAAAAATTTAATCGTTAATTTGAAAAAATAAGCCTACACAGAATGATTAATCTGTGTAGGCTTTCATTTAATATAGCTATGTTATTAATCTAAGTATCTAATAAATTAAAAAGTGCAGTAGATGTAAATTCATCTACTGCACTTAGTATGACCCGTACGGGATTCGAACCCGTGTTACCGCCGTGAAAGGGCGGTGTCTTAACCACTTGACCAACGGGCCCATGGCGGAGAAGGAGGGATTTGAACCCTCGCGCCGGTTACCCGACCTACACCCTTAGCAGGGGCGCCTCTTCAGCCTCTTGAGTACTTCCCCAAAATAAAAATGGCTCCGAAGGCAGGACTCGAACCTGCGACAACCTGATTAACAGTCAGGTGCTACTACCAACTGAGCTACT